>JBKQWH010000020.1:0-15437 GCA_052139635.1 Capsulimonadaceae bacterium | reverse complement strand
GTGGCCGAACTCGATCAGGCCGCCGGAAGGCTGCTCGCTGCCGAGGAGGATCTTGATCAGAGTTGTCTTGCCGGACCCGTTCGGACCGACCAGTCCGACTCGCTGGCCGCGCTCGATCAGCAGGTTGACCCGCCGAAAAAGCGTGCGGTCCCCGTAGGACTTGCTCAAATCGTCGAGGCGCGCCACCTCGCGGCTGACCCGGCCGGCGCCATCGGCGTCGAACCGGGCGTGGATCGTCCCGGAATCGGTCTGCGGCTTGTCCACACGCTCGATCCGTTCGATCCGGCCGACCGTCTTCAGGCGCAGCTTGGATTGCGTGGCGTTGGCCGCCAGGTTGCGCTTGACGATGTCCTCCAGCCGCGCGATCTCCGCCTGTTGATTCTCATAAAGGGCGAGTTGCTGGGCGATCTGTTCCTGCTTCTGCCGCCAGAAATGGCTGTAGTTGCCCTTGTAAACCGCGATCCGCTTGTTGTCCAGGTCGGCGATCGTGTCCGCAACAGCATCGAGGAAATACCGGTCGTGGCTGACAAGCAGCACTGCCCCCTCGTACGCCTTGAGGAATCCCTCGAGCCATTCGGTCGCCGCAATGTCGAGGTGGTTGGTGGGCTCGTCGAGAATCAGCAGGTCCGGCCGCGACAGGACCACCTTGGCGAGCGCCACGCGGGTCTGCTCGCCCCCGGAACAGGAACCCAGGCGCTTGGCAAAGTGCTCCGGCGTGAAGCCAAGCCGTTCCAGAACCAGGTCGACATCGGCGGAGTACTGGTAGCCACCGGCTGCCTCAAACTCGTCGCGCATCCTTGCGTACTCGGCCATGGCCGAGTGCGTGGCCGCCTCCGTCGCGGCCTCGGTCATCGCGTGCTCGAGTTCAGCGAGCCGCGCCTCCATCTCCCGCAGGGGCGCGAACACGAGTTGCACTTCCTCGAGAATCGTATGCTCGGGATGAACCGGAGATTCTTGCTGAAGGTAGCCGAGCCGCCGGCCGGCCGCCAGCGCCACTTTCCCGGCGTCGGGGGTTTCCATTCCGAGGAGGATCCGCAGCAGCGTGGTTTTCCCGCTTCCATTGCGGCCAACAAGACCCACCTTCTGGCCCGCGCTAATACTGAACGTGACGTCGGAAAACAGGAGATCGACGCCGAATCCCTTTTCCAACTCGGTAACGGTAAGAATGCTCATAGCCGGGAATCAGTTTACCCCGATTGGGATCGAGAAGTTGGGACCCACGACCTGGACGTTGCCCGGCATTGTGCTTTACGCATTTGCTTCTCTCACGCGGTTTCGCCGACGCGAAGCTCGACGGGTAGGACGGTTTCCCGTGCGATCTCATGTCCGTCGCGCAGGTCCACGAGCAGGGAAACGGCTGTGCGGGCCATCTCGACCCATGGGGCGAACACGGTTGTCAGGCGATGCCTGGGGGTGGGGAAGGTTGCGGCGCCATCAAAACCTATCACCGCCAGATCCTCCGGAACGTGGACACCGGTAGCATCGCAGTGATCGAGCACTCGATAGGCAAATTCGTCGTTCCAACACACCACGGCCGTCGGACGCTCGCTGCGCGGGCGTGCGAGGATTGCGATCTCCTCCGGCGTGAAGTCCCCGACCGTGTTGGCTGCCTCGACCACCGAGAGACTGAGGCCGTGGCGATGGGCCGCGCAGCGGTGGCATTCAATGCGCAGGGGGCCAACGCCGGGGCTCGTACGGTACAGGACGTGCCGGTGGCCGCGAGAGGCAAGATACGCCATTGTGATCTCCCCGCCGGCCTCCTCGTCGACCACAACCGAGGGCATCACTTCGTCGCGGTAGGCGTACTGCACTACCGGCATCCCGGAGGCCCGCAGACGTGCCACAATCGATCGGGGTGTCCATCCCGAAAAGGCGACACCGTCCACCATTCCGCTCTGCAGCTTGCCGCACACGTCGTCCTCCGTTTGTCCGGGGCGTCGCGCGTAAATGAGGAGGGCCTGATCGCGGGCCTGACAGCCTTCCTCGGCGCCCTCGATCAGGGCCGCCGAGAAGGGCTCGTTCAGGTTCAGATGGTGGTCGAAGAAAAACGCGATCGTGTCTGCCCTTTGCCGCACGAGGGAGCGCGCCAGGGAGTTCGCCTGGTAGCCGAGTTCGCGGGCTGTCTCCTCGATCCGGTGCCTTGTCGATTCCGAGACCCCTCCGCTCGACATTGTGTGGTTGAGGACCTTCGAGGCCGTCGTAACACTGACGCCGACTTGTCGGGCGACGTCCTTGAGAGTCGCGCGCGGCCGGCCCACGACGACCCTGTCAAACGGGTCGTGATCCATACTTGCCATGTGACCTTCCTCCCAGTTCACTTGCCGACAAAATGTCGCGCAACACTGATCGGCCGTATCGTTCGGGAGCGTAACGGTCAATCTAGATTATATTATAGAGTGTAACGTTAAATAATTAGCACCGAAACGAAAATCATTCGTTTCCCGTCGATTGAGGTGCCGGCGTGTCGCGCGGTTCAAGAGCTCCCACTGGAAGCGGAACAGGGGTTTGGCGAGGAACAATCCGAGGGCATGACGACGGTCTTGCCCTCGATTTAAGGTTCCGGCACGCGGAGGGCGTCGGAATCGGCAACGTCGACCGCGCCATAGTAAGCGATCGTGCTGTCAACCCGCAGGGCCCAGCCCTGGTCCCCGAAACTCCAGTGCCACCATTCGCCGAGGTAGTTGGTCAGTCCGGCGCCCTCCATGGCGGCGATCAGCAGAGCGCGGTTGTCGCGAGACACTTGATCGAGGCCCCTCGCATATGTGGGGGCGTGCAGCCACCAGTCGTCGGTCGGAGAGAACGTCAGCAGCGCGCCGTCGGGGCCCTCGATCGAGACGTCGACCGCCGCTCCCGTTGTGTGGGGGGCCGGAGCGCGCGGATCGAGCGGCGCCACCATGCGGTTTAGCATCCGTGTCAGGGTGGCCGGTGTCCATTCCGGATGCTTGGCGCGCTGCTCTTCGGTGATCCTGTCGCGGATGGCCGACTGCATCGCCGGAGTTCGCAGGCATGTCGTCACGAACAGCCGGTGTCCCGCCGGCAAGGCTCGGCCCGCGTCGGCCACCATACGAGCGACCGTGCGCCGCAGTAGTGGAAGGCATCCGGGACGGAGCGCCACGCAGTGCTCCAGGTCGCGCATGTCTACAAGAGGCTCGTCTGTGTCGTGGATGGCCACCGCTCGGAGCCTCTTGATGGGCTCGCCAAAAGAACGCAGGTCGAACGACTCATCGAAGCTGCCGGTGCGGACAGCTTTCGGATATGGCGGTCCAGCGGGGAACGCGCCTTTCCCAGCGTGTATCAAAGATCTATCTCTCCTTCGTAGACCAGGGTGGCCGGACCTTCCATGCGGATCGGTCGTCCCGGGCCGGGCCAGGTAACGGCAAGAATGCCCCCGCGCGATTCAACCTCGACGCGGGCGCCGTCAGGCGCCAGCCCCAGTCGCTGCGCCGCGACAACGGCCGCGCAGGCCCCCGAGCCGCACCCGAGCGTCTCGCCCACGCCGCGCTCCCAAATTCGCATGTCGAGCCGGTCTGGGGCCGGCGTAACCCACAGCACCGACGTACGCTCGGGAAAGGACGGGTGGTTCTCAATTTGCGGCGAATATCGCCGGAATGAGTCCTCGTCCGGGGGAGGCCCGAAAATGACAGCGTGCGTGCTGTTCGTATTGAGCGCCGTGATCCGAAATAACCGGCCGTCGACCTCGACCGGCAGGTCGACAACCTCCGTCGTCGCCGGGTCGGAGGAAATGAACGGGATCGCGTCCGGATCGAAGTGCGGCTCGCCCATGCCAACCGCAACGGTCGCCTCGCGCCGGTCGGGAGTGACCGACAACAACTCCAGGGGACGCACGCCTTCCTTCGTTAACACAGCGCTCGTCGATAATTCATCGAGCCATCCGGCGCGGAGCGCCCAGAGACCGGCGCACCGCAGCCCGTTGCCGCACATGTCCTCGGTTCCGTCGGGATTGAACATGCGCATCCGGAACCGAACCTGCCGATCGTCCGCGTCCTCTCGTGCAAGCACAAGCAAACCGTCCGCCCCAATCCCGCGGCGTCGTTTGCAAAGGCGCACAGCCAGGCCTTCGTATTGCATTCCACCCGGCCCAGCCTGAAAGCCTGCCTCGGCCGAATCGACGACCACGAAATCGTTTCCAACGCCCTGCATCTTTGTAAAGCGCATATATCGTCCAACGGCGTCGGGTCACGCCCGGTTCCCGTGTCGCTCCCGAAACGGGCGGAGTCCGCGCCGAAGCGGAGCGACGGGGCGGACATTACGCCCTCCGCTAGGAGTCCGAAAACCCGTATTTTCGGAAGTTGCCTGAGGAATTCTCGGCTGATTGCGGATTTTCTGAAAATATCCCGGCCAGATGCGTTTTCAAACCGCACACGATGTGCTATAATGCCACTATTGGTCGAACATCCGTTGCCGAACACACGTGCTTGCGGAGGTCTAAAATCAGGATGCCCAAACCACTCTCAGTTCGTCAGAAGCAAATTCTGGCCTTTATAGATCAACATGTCCAGGCGCATGGTTATCCGCCGACCGTTCGCGAGATAGGGGCGGCGGTTGACCTTTCCTCATCGTCCACCGTCCATGCCCACTTGAAGACGCTGGAGGAGCAGGGGCTGATCCAGCGCGACGCGGTCTTGACCCGCGCCATCAAGCTCACGAAGGTCCCCTCACCTGAGGACCGGCTGTACAATAAGACGGTGATCAACGTGCCGATTGTCGGTACGGTTGCCGCCGGCAAGCCGCGCCTGGCGGTCGAGGACATCGAGGATGTCTTCCCCCTTCCGATCGACTTCATTTCCGGCGAGGGCTTTATGCTCGAGGTCCGCGGCGACAGCATGATCGAGGACGGCATTCACGACGGCGACTATGTTGTCGTGCGGCGCCAGCCAACCGCGAACAACGGCGAAACTGTGGTTGCTATGATCGACAACGAGGCCACTGTTAAGCGGTTCTACAAAGAAAAGCAGCGAATCCGCCTTCAGCCCGCGAACAAGTTGATGAAGGCCATGTTCTTCGAGGACATTCAGATCGCCGGCAAGGTCGTCGGCCTCGTGCGGCGCATGTCCTGAGGACCGTTATGCCCCATATCGATAACGAAATCGTCGTCGATGCCCCCGTCGGGCGGGTGTACTCGCTCGCCCGTGACGTCGAGGGCTTCCCGGCGTTCATGCCCGATGTCGAGAGCGTGGTCGTCGAGGAACGCTCTCACGACGGCGCTCGGATTGTCACGCGGTGGGTCGGCGTCGCGGCGGACTTCAAGCTCAAGGTCCGGTGGACCGAGGAAGACCTCTGGGACGACGCGGCGCTGACCTGCCGGTTCCGGCAACTGCACGGCGACTACCAGGAGTACACCGGGGTCTGGACCTTCACGGCGGTCGACGCTGACCACACGCGCTTCCATTCCGAAATCGACTACGTGTTCGAGATCCCGCTGATCGGTCCTCTCCTTAAGAAAGTGGTCGAACGGCTCATGCGCGACAACACCCAGCGCCTCCTCGAGGCCATCAAGGCCCGCGCCGAAAGCGGCGCCGGTCCTGATTGATGTGTCTTCTTACTGGGCACTCGACGTGTTCGACGCCGGCTCGGGCGGTGATGCGCTGCTCGTCGCATCGGCCGGGCCGATTTGAACGCCGACATAGTAATGGAGCAGGATGTCCTGGCACGTCTTGTTGTACGGCGGCTGGGCCATGGCGACGGCGCCGACCTGCGACATGCCCAGACCGTGGCCCCATCCTCTTCCGTGAAAAACGTAGTCGCCGGTCGACTTCACGGTCAGGGTCACACGAGTGCTTCGCAGAGTATCCGGCCCGAGGACTTCCCGCAGGACGGCGCCGGTCACTGTCTTGAGCGTGCCGTCTTCGTCCGCGATCGTTGCCGTCTGTATGCGACCGGACGCATCGAAGGAATCCAGGGTCAGCGATGCGAAATTGTGCACCTGTGTTCGGGCGTCCTTGTTCAGGAGAGTCTTGAGCTGCGCCAGTGGGAACACGCAGTCCCAGTCGTGGTACGGGCTGGCGCTGGAGTAATCCGGCTTGCCGGGCCCGGGCGAATCCACCACGGTTTGCAGGTAGGGCCGGGTCCCGGTCGCGTCCATTGCCGTCGCGCCACCGCAATCCGTGCAATAGTACGCGTCAATAAGGCCGCCCTGGTAGGTCATGACCATGCCGCGCGTAGCGTCGACGGCCGCCACGGTCGCCGGTGTCTCTGCGTCCAGGCCCTCGTACTGCTGGCACCGGGTGGAATCGTCGATGTCAAAGCCATTCGCCGCGAACCTCCCGCGGTTCTTCATCGCAAAGGTCCGCGCGGCAATCGCCTGGGCCTTCAGCGCCTCCAGCGGAGCGGTACTCCCCATCTCCGGCCCGAGCACCCCGTACAGGTACGGCTCGAGCCCGACGTTGTCGACCGCGCTCAGCGTCCCATCCGCCTGCCGGCGGATCGTAACCGTGCCTCGATACCGGCGCCATGCTACGATGGTCGTGTCAGCCGTGAATGCCCGCACGACCTTGACTCCGTCGACATCCGCGGCGGCAAATGTCAAGGCGAAGGGATACCTCCCGACCGTGCTGGTATTCGATGCCGGACCGGTCGCGAGCTCGATCCCATCCCGTGTTGCGGTCACCGTATAGATTGTGCCGGCCGGTGACCGCTGGATCGGGTGGGAATCGTCGCCTCCGGTTACCACGACGGCGTCATCGGATGTGATGGAAAGGGAAGTGGCTCCCCCCGCTGCCTGGAGTAAGCCGATGCGGAGAGAGACCGGTGTCAAATCCGATGCAGCGACTGTGGAGCCGGGCTGAGCGGAACTCGCTGTTGCGGTCGCGGGGCCGCTCGTCGCTTCGGGAGTGACTGGCGAGCCGGCCCGTGCCGGCTGCAAATAGACTGCCAGGCCCAAGAAAACGACCGGAAACATGAGCGGGAAACCCGCATTTTGGCGCGGATGAAGCATGGTGCCAACCGGCGCGACGACGGAGCCGCAAATCAATGACAAGAAGGGCATGCACTGCATGCCCTTCTCTATACTATGGTCGGGGTGAGAGGATTTGAACCTCCGACCTCACGGACCCGAACCGTGCGCTCTACCAAGCTGAGCCACACCCCGTCAACCACGACGGTGCTTGCCGCGACCGTTAGGTATTATAGCCGATGGCGCGAACAAAGTCAACCAAAACCGTTTAGTGCCTGCCGGCAATTTTGGGTCTTATCGTCGCGTTTCGCGCCGCACCGTTGCCAAATAGTGCCACGGCGTTCTATAATAATGAGGTTCTCGCTCGATGGCGCCGGCGCCGAACGGCCGTGGCACGATTATTCTGTTCGTGCACGCGAAACCAATCGATGCGAAATTCGTTACAGAGGATTGACACTCCATGTCAGGACATAGCAAGTGGCATACGATCAAGTTCAAAAAGGGCAAGACGGATGCGGACCGCGGCAAGCTCTTCACCAAGCTTGCGCGTGAGATTATCGTGGCCGCCAAAGGTGGCGGCCCGAACCCGGATACCAACATAACCCTCCGCAATGCGGTTTTGAAGGCCCGCGAAGCCTCCATGCCGCAGGACAACATCAAGCGCGCCATCCAGCGTGGCACCGGCGAGCTAGAAGGCGCCACGTACGAGGACCTCACCTATGAGGGATACGGGCCCGGCGGAGTCGCCATCCTTGTGTCGTGCTTGACCGACAACAAGCAGAGGACAGTGGCGGACGTGCGGTCATTCTTCAACAAGACCGGCGGCCGTCTGGCGGAATCCGGAAGCGTCGGATATCTCTTCACGCCCAAGGGCCTGATTGAGATCGACCCCGACGTAACGACCGAGGACAAAGTTACCGAAGCAGCCATAGAGGGCGGCGCGGAAGACGTCCAGCCGACCGACGAAGGTGGGTACGAGATTACCACGGCTCCGGAGGACCTGGAAGCTGTCAAGAAGGCACTCACCGATGCCGGGATCAAGTATTCGTCGGCGGAGCAGTCGATGATTCCGTCCACAACAGTCGCCCTTTCCGGCAAGGAAGCCGGCCAGGTGTTGCGCTTGATGGACCTGCTGGAAGACCATGACGATGTTCAAAAAGTATACGCGAACTTCGACATCTCCGAGCAGGACCTCGAGGATCAGTCCTGACATCGGCGCGCTCGTCCGCGCCGCCATCGTGGTGTTGTCGCTGGCCGGTTCGTGCGTAACCGCCGCACTCGGCGACCCCGCCATGACTGCATCGCTGGGAATCGGGGGCCATTACCGGGAGGGTGGGTGGATTCCGGTGACGGTCAGCGTTTCGAGCCCCGCGCAGTCCGGCGCTCCGGTCGTCGGTCAGGTCCAGGCGCTCGCCAACCCACCCTCCAACCCCGGCGTCCCGTACGGCGTGTACCGGCCGTTCGCTTCGATGTCTCGCCCGTCCGACATATACGCGGCGCCGCTCACGCTCAACAGCGGCGCCGGCCGGTGCCGGCTCTACATTCGCGACTTCGACCCCATCGGCGACAACATGACCGTGCAGTTCGCGGGCGGCGCGGCGGGCGACGGTCCGATTCTCAGCTCGATCTCCGTTAACAATTCCGTGTCGTCACGAGCGTTCCAGGGAACCCCGGTGGCGGACACCGACGTCTGGGTGGTGGGACTGGCCGGTGATCCCGCGGCATTCTCCTTCCTCTCGGGGCGGCATTTGCAGATCGAGCACGGATTGTGCGGGCCCCAGCCGCCGGAAACGCCCGGCTTCAATCAATATCGCGGCTCCATGATGTCGGGGCCGCCTCCCGCCACGGTTCAGGCCGGTGCGGCCGGCCCGGCCGATCTTCCCGAGCGCTCCGCCGGGTACGACGGCGTCGATGTCGTGGCGATCCGCGACGACGCGCCGCTCGATGCGCTCAGCGGTGCACAGGTCACTGCCCTTCGAGACTGGGTTGCCTCCGGCGGGCGACTTCTCATCGTTGCCGGAACTAACCCGTCCGCTCTCGATACGTCCGCCCTGTCGGACATGTTTCCCGCGTCGATCAACCTCGCGCCAGGCTCGCTAAATCTGGGCGCCATCGGGGGAGGAACGGTATCCGCGGCGCTTCTGACGCCCGGAACCACCACGGGTGTACGCGTCCTGGCATCCGCCCTGGATGGCAACGGAACCCGGCGTCCCGCAGTTGTGACGGGGCCGTTCGGAGCAGGTACGGTGACCGTGGTCGCGTTCGATGCTACGGCGCCTGCCTTCCGTCCGGGACAGGGTGAGGCTCAGGCGGCACTCTGGCGCACGGCCCTGACCGGCGGCGAGTCGCGTTCGAATATCCTCCCCTTCATCGCCCGTGACGAGAAGCCGAGTTATTATGGGAGAATCCCACTCTCTTCGGCGCTCTTGAGCGTGCCTGCGATGGAAACTCCGGCCCCAGCCGCGGTCGCCGCGTTCCTGCTCGTATACATCCTGTTCCTGGTCCCGGTCAACTACCTTGTCCTCAAGAGGCTGGACCGGCGGGAATGGGCCTGGGTCACCATCCCGTGCCTGGTGATGCTGTTTTCCCTGGCCGCATACGCAGTTGGTTACGCCAGCAAAGGCGGCCAGTTCTACCTGAACCGGATCAGCGTTCTCGAGACCACCGCGGGAAGCCGCCAGGCGGGACTGTTCGACTGCATCGGCGCTTTCTCGCCACGGCGCGGCCGGTATGATCTGGCTGTTCGATCGGGCGACCTCCCGAGCCCAGCTAGTCCGATCCGATCCATGCCGTGGGATCAACAGCAGAACGCCGGCCCGGGCGTCCGGATTGTTCAGGGGCGGGTTAGCGTCGTTCACGGAGCCCTGATCAATATGTGGTCTATGCGCGCCTTCAACGTATCCGGAGCGGCGGACCTCGGCGGACCTATCCGTGTCGATCTCGCCTGGGATGCGCGCGCGAAGACGGGAAGCGGCACGGTCACAAACCTGTCCGCGTACACGTTGCGTCACTGTACGCTGTACTGCGGTCCGACAACAGTGAGCCTGGGTGATCTCACGCCGGGTGCACGGGGCACTGCGACCGGCCTGATCGGAGGTATGCCAAGAAGCTTCCCAGCCTCCTTTAACAGTGTGTCCGATGGCCTGAGCGCTATCCAGGACCGGCTTCTTGCGGGAACCGGCACGTACTTCGCGGGCATCGGGATCGGGGGGTATAACTATCGCTTCGGAGGCCAGGACCCCGGCTATGAACCGGGCTACGCCGAGGCAATCCTGACCGGATGGATCAATGGCGACGCCCCCGGGGAGACGATCGAAGTCGACGGTTCTCGGCCGTCCGAGAACCGTGTCAGCCTTGTCATTGTGCATATCCCCATGGAGCTTCCCGCCGGGGTGCCGGTCAGTTCCTCACCTATGGACATCCCGTCGGGCACGATCATATTGCGAAACGGCATGGCGTTCACCCCGTCGACGGGCAGCCAGATCCCCAAGCCGTTCCCTCCCGGTACTATCCTGGACCTCGGACGGCCGAATCCGCCTCCTGTAAAGGCGGAGAAACCGTCGGGCAGCCCCGGGCTGCTGGGGCTTTATTACTATGGTAACAACTTCGGCAGACTCGTGTTCAAGCGGATCGACCCCGCGATCGACTTCGACTGGACCAACACCGGGCCTGGTTCGAGGATGCCCATCCACGCCTTCTCGGTCCGCTGGCTCGGCAAGCTGATCCCGCGCTACAGCGAGCGGTACACGATCATGTCCACGTCCGATGACGGCGTGCGGGTGTATCTGAACGGCACGCCAATCATCTCGAACTGGTCGGTCCACGCCGCGACCGAGAACGTCGCGACCGTGGACCTGGTGGCCGGGCGGCCATACGATATCAAGGTCGAGTACTTCGAGAAGAACGGCCGGACCGCCGAGATCATCCGGCTCTACTGGACCAGCCTGTCCCAGCCGCTCGAGACCATCCCGACCGGCAGCCTGCGCTACTCGTCCGACACGGACCGTCAGTACGTCGCGCCGCGCGGATAGGAGATTGCGCGGTTGAAATGCGGCCGATTTGGCCGCATCCGGTACGACCCACGAATGAATTCGTGGGCTGGCAAAAAAATTGTCCTCCGGACAAACCGATGGATCGCTTCGCGGTTTGTTTCTGTCCCGGCGAAGCCGGGATACGAGATTGCGCCTTCGAGTTATGACTAACGTTTTCGAGGACAACCCGGTATTGCGGCGGGAGTTGCTTCGGCGCTTCAAAACACGGACCGGTCGATTGGCGACGAAAATCGCCATCGTCTTTCTCGCCCTGGTCATTCTGTACTTTTATGCGGTGCTGGCGGTGCACACGTACAATGGCGCCACCGCCGACGCGCTGGACGCAATGAACTTCTGCGCATACGGCCTGCTTTTCGCCGCAGCGGTTCTGTCTCCGGCGCTTTCCGCAACTGCGATCAGCCGTGAACGTGAGACGCAAACGTGGGAGCAGCTCCAATTGACACGGCTTACGCCGGATGAGGTGTTACTGGGAAAGTGGATCGGAAGACAGGTCGAGATCGGACTGATCATCGTCCTGGTGGCTCCGCTGGTTGTGGTCGCCGCCAATCGCAGCGACATCCCGGTGTTCGTCTGCTTGCCGATGCTGGCGTTTCTCGGGCTCAATGCCGCCTTCTTCACCATGGTCGGCCTGGTGAGTTCGTCGGTCGCCCGGCGCACGCCGGCGGCTACCACCGGTGCGCTACTCGTGTCGGCCTTTCTTTGCGTGGGAACGACGCTCATCAAAGGTCTCGCGGACTCCTGGTTTCCAGCCGGCAATGCCGGGTTCATCCTGGCTCTCAATCCGTTCGAGTCGCTCGCGCGGCTGCTGGATCTCATCAGCCGCCCCGTTGTCCACCGCTACGATCCGATGGAATCGATGATATATCTCACCGGGACCGTGCTCATCCAGTCCCTGGCCATTATGGGATCGTACGCGTGGATGAAGCGTCGATACGGCAAGTCGCCGTAACTGAGAGGAATATGGACGCGATGGACCGGAAGAAGATAGGATTAGTCGAGCGGGTGCCTTGCCAACATTCTCGCCACCACTGTCAAGGTGCGTCTCGCACGGGCCATTGGACACCCCTCTCCCGTCCGCGTGAGAGGGGACGGGACTGAGGGCTGAACACCGCCGGACAGCGTCCAAAGTCTATCGCGTCCATAGTCTATATTCTGTGAGGCACTCGATCGTGATTACAACCACCAACCTGCGCAAGGACTTCAAGGGGCTCACCGCCGTGCGGGATCTCAGCCTGCACCTCGATCCCGGGGACATTTTCGGCTTCATTGGCCCCAATGGCGCGGGCAAAACGACAACAATCAAGATGCTCGCGACCCTGCTCAAGCCGACGTCCGGCACTGCCACGATCGACGGCATCGACGTTGTCGAGCATCCTGAGGAGGTCCGCAAGCGAATCGGCTACATGCCGGCCTTCTTTGGAATATACGACGACATGCGGGTCTGGGAATACCTGGACTTCTTCGCCGCCGCCTACCGTCTGCCGCGCAACCGCCGTCCGCAGTTGATCGACGACGTCCTCAGCCTGACCGATCTGAACGGCAAGAAGGACAACTATGTCGAGGAGCTCTCCACCGGCATGAAGCAGCGGCTCTGTCTCGCTAAGACACTCATCCACGATCCCAAGGTGCTGCTGCTCGACGAGCCTGCGGCCGGCCTCGACCCACGGGCGCGCATAGAGATCCGCGAGTTGTTCAAAGAGCTCAAGGCCATGGGCAAAACGATCGTCATCTCCTCCCACATCCTGCCGGAATTGGCCGATTTCTGTAATAAGGTCGGCATCATCGAGCGTGGAGAGATGCTTGTGTCAGGCGACGTGCAGGAGATCATGGCCCACGTCTCCGGGGGAAAGACGCTCGAAGTGCGAATTCTGGGCGATATCGACGCGGCCGCCGAGATGGCCGGACACTTGCCAGGCGTGCGCGGTGTGCGTCCCCTGGAAGCGGCCGGCGCCGGCCCGGCCGGGCTTGCGGTCGACTTCGCGGGCGGGTTCGAAGAACAGGCCGGGCTCAACCGCTCGCTGGTCGAGAGTGGTGTGCAGGTCGTATCGCTTTATGAGCTGCAGACCGATTTGGAGGATATATTCATGAAAGTGACGCGCGGCCTCGTTCAATAGTCGGAGCCTCAACCGGGTATAATGCAGGCTGCGCGGACGGGCACGCACCGGCGGATCCACGGGATCGGCGGCTGGCAAAATGATGCTGGCAGGCAGGCGCACTTGTGATGATCTTTTTGGCGGCTTCTGTATTGGCTTCGGGGCCTTGCCCCTGGCTGTAAGCGCCATATCAATCATAAAAATCTTATTTTTCTCTTGTTCGGATCTAGTTGCACACGGCGAATATTTATGCTAAAATCAACGCCGTTACACGGAACGGAGTACTCGACATGGTCGATGCCGAAGATGGATTCAACTTTGTTGATAAGCGCCGGACGGTAGCCGGCGATACCGTGGTGGACGCAGTAGACGCGGTTGACACTACGCCGCGTGTTCCCACTGATACGGAAGAGCCGGAGCCCGAGCCCGCGGTTGATCATCAGGCATCGGCGGCGGAGCCGGACGATGATGAAGATCCCGCGGAGATCTGGACGCTGCTTCAGTACTGCGTCCATATGCTTGCCGCCCAGTCGTGGCAGAAGCTAGGCCTCATCGCCGACCCTCGCACGGCCAAGGTACACCGAGACCTGGTGCAGGCCCGCGTGGCTATCGATGCGGTCGGGGATCTGTGCAGCCGGCTTGAAACCGCACCGGACGGGATTCTCGACGCGGCTGCCAGGCGTGAACTGCGAAACATGGTCAGTGACCTGCGGATGAACTTCGTGACGCAGCGTAATATGGCGGCCTCCGAGGCGCCGGCTGCCAAATCCTGAACGGAAGGGGCGACGTTTCCCCTCCGCGACGGACTCCGTCCAATCCGCTCAGCATTTGCCGGAGAACAATCGACCGGACTCGTTTACGGTCTCATTCGCGCTAGTTGCCGTCCATGAAAGAGTCCTACGTGCGCGCTCAGCACTACGATTACGCTCAAGTGCGTACATGACCCACAGCCGGAGGGCCATGCGCTTTTGTGTGGCAGCACGGTGCGCAAGCCCGACTGCGCTTTTTCCAACTCATGTGCATGTACTGCATACCGCCCACGACGGCGTGATGCATCGACTAAGCCGCGGCATGAAAAACCACATCGACGCAGATTCAGCCGCGGACGGGGCTGTGCCTCAGGCACGGACATCGAAAAGGGGTCACCAGAGCAATGATTCGCAGTAATGTTCCATTGCCGCTGCTGTTTCGTTTACGTATGCGAGCAAATTCGCTAACTCGTCGCGCCGCGGCGAGAGTGCTCATTGTTCGGCGGTGGGGGAAGGGCGGTTCCTCCAATCCGCGGATTGCCGGCCGTACACCCAGCGCGGTGCTCTCCGAGAGGCCGGCCGGATGCGCCGGCACGGCGGGTCCGCATCAGGCCGACTGTGAAGCCTGGTGCCAATTTGTTGACCACTACGATCGGTTCATCGAAGTGCTCTGCACCGGCGCCAAATACGGGTGCTGCAATGGTGTCGAGCTTGAGTACGGCGCGGTTCGCGGCTGGTTTCAGCGCCACTACCCCGGCGTTGCGAACAGATTAAGACCGTTTCTCGACTGTGAGTTCGCAGCAGACGGCAGCCGATCCGGGGTCACGTCAGCCGAGTCGCCCGATGTCTTCGAGGAGATCCTCCAGTTCGGGACCATGCACGAGATGCTTCAGCGCGATGGTGGCGACCTCATCGGCCGGATCGATCGGTTGAGCGCCGCGATTTACCGCTGCCACTCTGTTGGCTTTATGACCGATTAGCTGTCCTTAGCTCCGGACGCGCATTCCGACTTCAGGACCGACCTATCGTAGGACAGGCGGGGACGCCTGTCCTACTCCGTTCACCACGCATTGCCTGAAGTCAGTTCGCGCGGCACCGCCGAGTTACCTCCTGCTACCGTCCATCTCGCAAATCACGAGGTTCGAGGAACCAACAGCGGGGTGTACACTTCCCGCACAGGGCTACCAGTCAGGTAGCCGAGGCCAACCCGGCAGGTCTGCAACTTTTCGACGAGTATTTGCTCTTATATACCGTTGCCCCGTCAACCACGACTTCATATCTCGAAACAGGAAAACTCTCATGTGGATCTGTACGCATTGCGGCGAGAAGAACCTTGAGAATACGCTCGTCTGCTCCATGTGCGGTGAGTGGCATCCAACCGCGCCTCGCCCATCCGAAACGAGTGCCGGGACGCCTTTCTCACGCCTCGATGAGCCGCCTGGCCAGGCCTCGACTCAACCGGGCCCGGACTTCCCCTTGGAAGAGGGTGAGACGATTCTGTGGCGCGGCAGGATCGATCCGCGTCAGTATGTCCTGACTGAATTCGTCCCACTTTCAATAGTCATTATGGTTCTCCTGTCTGCTCTTGGCTTGTTCCTGGCAAACATGATGAAATCCGACCCGCGCGGGG
>JBKQWH010000019.1:0-28808 GCA_052139635.1 Capsulimonadaceae bacterium | reverse complement strand
TGGCTGTATTCAGTTGTGAAGGAACAATTTGCTCGGCGGGGTCGGCCGCCGGGCGGGCGTGTACGATGCTTGCGCCCGCGAGGTCATTATACCCGATTATGGGAACACATGTTCAAGTGAAAGTCCCGTGCTCGGCAAATTGCGAATCGGTCGCCGGTCTAATACGCGATTCCGCAAAACGAGTCGGGGAGACCGAGAGCACAAAACACGGTGTCAGGCAGCATAATAATGCTGGTGATTGCACCGGGATCGTCGGTGTGTGCCCGGCTCGGCGGACTGACGATCTGTGCAGCACAATACCTCAAGTATCCGGGTCTCGAAGTAACCGATGCAAATTACATACGATAGCAGCCATCCAGCCGATCAATGGCGTTGCAATGTCTATGTGACGACTTCCAGCCCGGCGACCATTGCTATGCTCACCGTTACTGGCGCGCTCATGGGCAAGCTGTACAGCCAGTATCAACCGCAAAACCTGGGTATCTTCATGATACTCGGAGTGCTCACATGCTGGGTCATCCATGCCGTTGTCATGGCAGTGTTGGTGCTGATTCGAGCCGCGAAAGGCCGGCGCATTTGCACTACCACTCTCACGCCGGACGGGGTAATCGACGAAATGCCGGAGAGGACGGCGTATATTCCCTGGACGAAGGTGCGCGAAATCTCCTGCATCGGCGGTGATATCTACTTTAAGACGCTCGTAACGGCCCACTACATCCCGCGGTCTGCCTTTCCGAGCGAGGCCGTTGCAAACGATTTTTGCCAGGTTGCGCGCGCTGTCAAGGCCGGGGATACCTCCCGGCTTGGCCGAGAGTTGCTGACGCCGGTGGAACAACGGGCCCCGAATACGGTCTGGCCGCCGCCACCGTCGAATCGACCTTACGGAAGCCAAACGGAATTGCCGATGTCCGATGAATATCAACAGCGCGACTCGCCGCCACAATAGCGGCATTCGTCCACATGTGGTTGGATTTCGAATGTGAAGCATTAAGAGTTTTAACCACCGAAAAGACGGAAGTGACGGAAATAGGAATTCTGGCCGGAGCCCTTTCCGTGCTTTCCGTGGTTAAGTTTCTTCTCTTCTTCTCTTGTATCCGTCTGTGCGTCCGATCAATTCTGGTTGAACTGGGCGACCGCGGACTCCGGGATGGCCGACCGGCGAATCCACAGGGGGCCTTCCGCGGTCCGGAACATATACCACGCCGGATTCGTGGCAAGATATTGGTAGAGGGGAGGATAGCCCTGCTCACCGGGCTCCTTGAGGCGGCCCGCGACCGCGTTGATGCCGTCGAGATAGGCGATTCCCTCGGGGCTGGCCGTAAGGATTCCGTTCATCGTCGGCAGCAGCGTGTCGGGGTAGGCATTCTGGCTGTCGATGAACAGCGTGCAGCGGCCGTATAGACGCCATTCCATGTACGACGAGAAGTTGTAGTCGTTCAGGATTGGGCCCGTGTAGCCGACCGCTTCGAGTACGGCAATCTGATGCGGCTGGTATCCGTAGGGGGCCAGCGGAAGGGACGCGAATCCGTGGCGCACGAGCGGGGACCCGGCAATGACCGCAACAGCCAGTACAGCCGCGGCCACCGACGCAAGGCGCTGGAACACAGGCGGCCGCGTTGGCCGATCGTCCGGCTCGACGGCCGTTTCACGTGAGTTCCAGGCCGTGACCGCGAGGGCAATCAGGGACATATAGAGAATACTGCGGCGCGCCTGCAGAAACAGGCCGGTTCCGAGCAGGAGCCAGCCCAGGTGGGCGTAAAGGCGGCCGGGGTTTCGCACCCAGGCCACGACGGCGATGGCGGTCAGGGCGACTGCGGCGAGCAGTGTCGGCAGGGGCAGCACGGGGTCCTGCCACGGCGGCGTCCATTCGGCGATGTAGGAGAACACTCGCGAGTGGATATGGCTGTAAATCGCGTAGTAATGCGGCCCGTACGGGTTGATACAGGTCGCGGCGCCGCCCATCAGCAGCACGGCAGCCTGACGCGCCGCACGATCCGTTCGACGGAACTGCCAGTAGTCTCCCACAAGTTGAATGCCAATCAGCGCAAACCCGACGACAACCGCGCCATGCAGGTTGGCCCAGGCAAGGAAGAGCAGTGCCGATCCGAGCAGCCGTCTTCCCACCCCTCCGGCCCCGAAGCGCCATGCTTCGGCTTTGAGAAGCATGACGCCCCCGTCCTGCTTGCTTCGGGTACGCGCCGGCTCACTCGTGCCGCTCGCGCTCTCCGGCCGCGGGTCGCCTGAGCGCAGCGCGAAGAAGAGCGTAATCGCGGTCAGCAGGGCGCTAATCGCCTCCGGCCGGATCTGGAAGCGCCCGGCCCCGGCGTACACCGCCAGAGGCGTGGCGACCAGCAGGAGCGGGGAAAGGCGGCCATGGTCGAGGCCGGGCCGCATCGCCAGCAGGAAGGCGGCAAACGTGAGCACTGTCACGCCCAGGATCAACATCATGCCGCCGACACTGTCTCCGCCGCGCGCGAGCACCAGGTAAATGAGCACCTCCGACGCCCACGAATGCGCAATCCATGGCTCATGCGCGGAGAACAGGAACAGCGTATGTGTGGGGACCGCCCGGTGCTCAACGATCCAGCGGCCGACGGCGGCGTGACTCCAGACATCGGATGTCCCGGTGATGGGTGACCAAACCTGTGCAACGATGCAGGCGAGGAGGCCGCACACAATCGCGGCATGCGTTGCAGATCGGGGATGTAATAGGCTCATAAGTGATGGTTGGCTCAGACCCGGCGACTCCTTGCCGGAGAGGCTGACGTCCCAATGATTTTACCCCGCTTCTGTTCATGCCAGTCGCTTTCGCATTGCCTCATCTAAAACCTGACAATTGACCCCAATCTACATGCCGGCCTTCCTATTCCTGTTCTTTGGGAGCTTCGGTCTGCTGGCCTGGTTAGGGGATCGACGTTCCCGTGGGCGGCGGAATGTCTGACCGACGCGTTACCGGTTTCAGCGAGGGTATGCCCGAGACGAGCGTGTCCCGACTGTCCGAGACCGCGAATTGGGTGATCCGGCGGATAAATACCTGACCCTGCAGGGCACGGACGTGAACACGGAGGTCGGCCTCATGCGCCACAACACCCTTGCCCCTGTGTCCAAGGGCAGCATGGTAACCGCGAAGGTGTGGAACGGTCGGGTGGTTTCGGTCAGCACGAGAATCAGCGGAGCATCGGCCGCGACATTCTGCTCCGCCAGCAGCAACAGGGATGGGGCGCGAAAGTCATCGATCGGCTATCAGCCGACCTTCGGCGGGAGTTCCCGGAAATGAAGGGGTCTTCTCGCACCAACTTGCTATACATGCGAGCCTTTGCAGAGGCATGGCGGGATGAGGCAATTGTCCAGCAGGTTGCTGGACAAATCCCATGGTTTCACAACTGCGTTCTGCTCGACAAGCTCAAGAGCAGCCTGCCGACGGTAGAGCAACTGGAAACGGAACTCGCCCGCCACGATCCAATGGACACCGTCGAAGATCCCGACCTCTCGTTCTGACGTAATTACTACGGATCTTCTGTGCCATGCTTCGGCTTTGAGAAGCATGACGACGTCAGCCCGCTTTCGCCTCACGATGTCCGCCATCGACCGGTACGGCTGTCCCGGCTAGCGGGTCATTTTCTTTGCTTACAGGGTTTTGGCATTAGATGAGCAGCGGAACCGGAAATGCGTTTCTGCGTAGGGGCTCGAAGTAGGGCGCATTACAGTCGGCTTATCATCCAGCAAGCTACTCGTGCGCCCGGAGCGAGCCCGCGCCACAGGAAAGGCGCTCGTGAAAATGGCACCTGTCAAAGAAAACGACCCACTAGCGAATCGTGCAACCAGTGGCTGCATGATGGCTCGACCTCCCGTGTCAACCGTCGAAGAACGCATCGTCGACCTCGTCCGGGTCAACGATCTCCAACTGCTCCGGCCGGAAGGCGTAGCGGTAGCCGGGATGCTTGTACAGGGAGACGCTGATGGGACATGGCCCGGCTGCCGGGTTGTAGTCACAGACCTCACCATTTGCCCCCTGTAGGAAGGCCATCTCGGGATCATCGGCAACGCCGGTGATCCGGACATAGGGCAGGCAGCGAAAGGGTCTGAGGTCGTCATTGTTCATGGCAGTTTGCTCCTGGTGAATGCACAGCACTATTATACCCTATCGTTTGGTTATGTGTCAATGTGTCACTTGGATTGTGATGGCGGTATAATCAGCCTGGAGACGAATGATGAGCGACGATTCGAATACGGACGATACCCTCCGCGCTGCCGCCGCCGCAATGGGCCGCGCGCGCACCCCGCGAAAAGCCGCATCGTCCCGCGAGAACGGCAAACTCGGCGGCCGGCCAAAGGGGACGGGGCGGCCACACAGTGACGAGGCACGTGAGCGGATGCGGGAGGCACAGAGGGCGAGACGAGAGAGGGAAGCATCGGAACAGTAGACTAATGGCAGATATCTATACACCTTCAAAGCGTAGCGCCATAATGTCCCGCGTTCGGGCGAAAGACACGAAGCCGGAATTGGCTGTGCGTCGCCTTCTACACAACCTTGGATATCGCTTTCGACTCCACAGGACGGATCTGCCAGGCACACCTGACATCGTGCTGCCCCGATTCCGAGCAGTAATTCTCGTACATGGGTGCTTTTGGCACGGACACGAAGGATGTAAGAAGTCGGCCCTTCCAACCTCTAACGAGGCATTTTGGAGCGGGAAGATCGGTCAGAATATTGCTCGTGATCGAGATCAAATGTCCAGCTTGACAGCCGCTGGTTGGCGGGTTATCAGTGTTTGGCAATGCGAGATCCGAGACCTCGACCGGCTGAGCTTGCGACTGAGGAGCTTCTTGGACTCTGTATAATCTGAGATATCATACGTCGATTACGATCAAGCTGTATGACGCATAGTTGAAGGCCCGAAAACCATTCCGTCGCGGCTCAGGGCTCGGGAGGTGTGGTCCGCTATTCTTCTCTGCCTGCCGATCGTCGAAGCCACTCAGACTCGTCAATGGCTACTCGCGAAATATTAGCAGCAAATCGGTTAATTATGCGTTGAGCGTGCCTGATCTTGAGAGTTGCTACCCAAATATATTTCCTTGGCTTTGCCTTTCCTGCGTACGATTCCGACGACCAGAAATAAACCGTAGAGCCCTCCTTCGTCGCTAATACCCGCGCACTATTTCCCGCGGCGGTAAACGGAATTGACTTACACTCGAAGGCGTGCTTCTTAAGTTTAAGATGAACAAAGGCGTCGTCGTCAAACGACGGAACAATGGTGTCATAGGGAGGATATATGTCAAGTTCGTCACTGCGCGCGTTATCTGAATGCGCTGCGACCTTAGCGAAGGGCAAAAATAAAAAAGCTCGCTTGCGACCTGACTGGATGAGACAATCGCAGGCCGGTTGAATACATAATAGGTAACGCTGCTCGTCATCGAGTACGATAGTACCGAACGACATCGATGGAACATGTTCACTATTGTAAATTGACTCCAACGACGTAAATACTGCAAACTTCCGATCAGATAATAAGGCGCTTTCCCGCTGACCTGTTAACATCTTCGTCATAGTGCTATATAGACGACCCGTCAAATAGGCCACGTCGGCTTCCGGGAGATATTCAGCAACCTCCTCCTTGTTGGCTAGCCACTTAGAGATACCCATTTGTATAATTCGCTGAACTATACTGTCGTCAATCTCGAACTCGCGGGCCTCGCTTTCGATTTTCGAGAGGCACGATAGGGTAAACACCCCGCGACCACTCTCTCGGATACTCCTGCCAGCCGCCTCAGACTGCAACCACGATACGGCTGCCTCGCCGCTAGCGTGATTTGCTACCGAGTACTCTACAAGCAGTGACCTAAACTCTTCCGACAGGTACGTAATAATCTGGTCTTGAGCGTCCTCTGGGTCATCAAGGAGGGCGCGATGGCTAACAAATGCGGCGTCTAGTGATTTGTCGATGTGTCCTAGTACTGTGTTAGCGTTCTCTCGCAGAATAGCCAATGCCCAAAGGGTCGCGTTTCGGAGCAACCCCCTTGTCATCAGGCTGAATTCAGCCGTTACACGTCCGGGGAGCTTGTCGTAGTCAATATCTTCGACCCCTGCCGCTGCACCTCCATGAACGCCGAATTTTGCGAGAGCACATATTGTGAGGTAGTCACCTCTGAGGCTGTTTTCAATTCCACCCGCACTCTTGCCTTTGGTTAACTTAATACCTTCTTCACTGAGCCTGTTCTTAACTAGATCCAGGATGCTGTTTATCCCAGGGTCGCCAGTGTAAATCACGATCAGTCGCAACGATTTCGCTGGACCTGAGGTAAGTAGGCTTAGCATCGTACTAATTGCAAATTCTCCACCGTCTCCAAAAATTGTCCAGTCTAGAATAGTTACGTCTGCGTGCGTTGCCGACTTAATTGCGAGCGATCGAGTTTCGTTGTCGTGCTTGCCGACCGGCTTTAGAACAGAACAGATTATCCCCCTATCCGCAAATCCCCGTACCAATTTAATGGCGTCCAAGTCGTGCTGGGAATTCTCCGTTTCGTCCGCACGCAGCGATGGATCTGCGTCAAGTGTAGAATAATCTCCGCGGGGCGTGCCTGTTGACTGAGCATCAGCAGAGTCATTGTCATCCTCGACTTTCGTGCTAGTGCTGATATAGGGTGCGCCACCAAATGCACGTTCGTCTACAACGACTACTGTTTTCAGGAAGCGTTCAGCCGCCTCTATTGAGTGTTCGTCAAATGTCATAGCAGTTGTTTACCCTTGTCGTCAACTTGGCTCGCCTCCTCATCGTTGTCGGGCGATTCGCCTTCACCATCGGGGGCGACACGAAACGCAGTTCCGCGTCCAGTTGGAGCGTCCTCAACAGTTAACAAAAATCCGTCGCCCTTAAGCATCTCGCGAGAAACGTAAAGGCCGATCCCGCGTCCCCCGGGCTTGCGCGTAAATCCAAAGTCAAAAACGACCTTTCTGTCTCGGAGCGGGACACCAGGCCCAGAATCCGTGACAATAAGCTCACCATTGTCGGCGTCAAGGCGTATCCAAGGGTCAGCTATCCGTGGTTGCGGGGACCAGAAGATAGCGTTGTCTACTAGATTTACGAATACCGGATAAAAAGTGGATGGATAACCCGAGATAATTGAATCCTGAAACGCCGGAGTGCTGACGAGCGTGATGTGGTGCCGGCGCAATCGTTCCGAAAAGAGATTTGCCACGAAAGAATCAATGTCCCTACCATGGAATTCAATCTTCTTTCTGTAAAGACGCCTTTGAAGCGGCGTAAATAGCTTGAGGTAGGCATCCAGGCTTTCAAATGTCGCGAGTAGGTCGCCGTACACAACGTGGAGCCGTCTATTGGTGTCAGCAAATGGCTTAAGACTTCTGAGACCACGTCGCAGTTCACGAACCACAGCACCGAATTCGTGGTCCACAACCGAGATGGCCATGCCGAGATGCGAAAGCTCTAGGTTCTGGCTAACTTGATCGCGCAACGCTAGTATTTCCTCCTCATTAGCGGCTTGCCTTTCAACAGGAATACTTTCGCTGTTTGATAACTCGGAATCAAAATCGGTAATGGCGGAAAGTAGGTCATTAACCCTCGATAGCGCTTCTTGCTTTCGCTCCAAGGTGCCCACGATCAGTGCTTCAAGTCGCTCACACTCGCGTGAAACACCATCGTCCTGCATATCCTTAACATCAAGGCTATTGATGCCAACTTCTGCTTGCCGAATTGCGCCATCGATCTCGACTTGACAGTCACGAACAATCCTGCGAACACGCTGGCGCACGTCGTCGCCTACGCGAGTTGTGATTGCAGCATCTTTTTTGATTGTATCGCGTGCGATCTCGCCGCGTTCGACGATAATCCGTTCGACACGGAGGCGACGGTCAAGCACAACGTTAGCCTTGTGAGCCGTCGCAGCGATTAACGAAAACATCTGCTTTGACGTCTCGGCAAACACTGTTGTTTCGAGCTTGGCCCGCTCAATTACGTACGCATCCCAGTGACGCCGTAAGAGTTTGGTCAAGCCCAGTCCTGCGGGTTTCGTCACCCGGTACAAATCCTTATAGGTGGAAAGCTCTTTACGCGCCCACGCCTCAATTTGTAATAACTCGCGGGCCGCGATTTGAGCGTCAGATACGGACATTGTGCTATCTAAGCGGACTGTAAGTTCGTCAAGGATCGACTTCGACTGAACAATTGGCTTGCTCGAGTCCACATCACTAAAGAACTGATCGAGAGACTTCTGGAGACGTTCACGTTTACCGTCTGCAAGTCGTTCCCATTTTCGGCGGGCCTTTTCAGCCCGCTCCATCTCAGAACTTTGAGCTAAGAAGGTTTCGGCATGCATTCCACCTTCCCTAAAGAACTCTCCGGCGACCTGCGTAAAGAAGTTTATTAGGATAGCCTTAAACTCTCGATATGCCTTGTTCTGCTGAAATCCTTCCCTGCCCGCTTTTTCGTTAAGTTGGCCATTTGTGCTGCGCGATATTTGAATTACGCCAAACATTCTCCTGTAAGAGAAGTAATAGTAGGAAAGGCCCTGAGATCGGCGCTTCTCAATGTCAAGAAAGTCGACGTCGCTGTCTCCATACGGAAGAACCCTGATTGCGTCGCGATAAATATATAGGCCGCCATGCAACACAAGCTTTTGATCCATTGTTGCCCATTGTGTATTTGGTATTGTGCTTAATGATGCACGACCAGGGATATAGGCAAGGTCTATCTTGAAAGGGCCACAATCCGTCATAGCTCCGCGGGATCCAGACCATGGTACTTCGTATTCGTTAGTGACCTCGCCGTAGACTGAAACGGATCCTCTGAATTGACCGTATTCGTCGAAGGTACCGCGAAAGCGGTGATCGGCATTGATAAACTCGTCTGGCGTGAAGAATTTGTCTTCATCTATTAAGTCGTCGTAGTACTCGTCAGTTCTGTGATAGCGAAAACTGACGTGCATCGGAGGCGGTTCATGGTCAGGCGTCATCGTGTTCGAGAAGCCGATAAGAGATTTGACTAGTTGCGGCGCAGTTCGCACGTCCGGTTTCTCCTCTATGTTCACGGTGAGGGATGGATTAGCTGGATATATTATAAACTGTGTTCCGTTTCCAAAGTTCGTCAACGACGGGGCACCAACCCAGCGATCGACTTGAACTGGATCAATCTTGAACGATTGAATATCGTGTAGTATTTTGCTGGATAGCAGGTCCGGCATTCGGGAGCCCAGCTGAGTAACAAAGTTTGTTAGTTTATCGCAGAGCGCTTGGACATCCGCTTGCGTTGGAATTTGTCCGTTGGCGAATTCCTCAAGCGGAAAGTCTATTTCGCTAAGATCCAGTCCGGGACATTCGAATAACCCCCAGTGGATAAAGGCTACCACTAGAAGCTGAGGCTGAGTGTCGCAGACAGCACGCGTCATGATGAGGACTTGGTCACCAATAGCCGCAATTGCTAAACGTCCGATTCCCTTCTCACCTAAAATAGCGCGAGGTTTTTTGCTTGGATCTATGGGTGGGAGAGACAGGGAAGTACTCGCCCCAAGCTTGCTGTCCGTTCCTAGCGCAAGCCACCGGTCCTCGAAATCCTTCTTAGTCATTCCGATGCCGTCGTCGCGTAGAACAAAGAGCCGATCGGAGCGATAGTAGTCGACTACTACGTTATTGGCGTAGGCATCATGGGCATTCTTGAACAATTCACTGATTGCCGTTGGAATTCCAGCGATCTGCTGCCTGCCTAGCATTTCAAGCGCACGTGCTCGAGCCTTAAACTGAGCCATTACACTTCGCCTCCATAATTCGCTTGAGCATGTTCCACGAAAACCTCACCGAACCGTTGCGCGAGCCTGACAGGAACCGCGTTTCCGATCTGTCGAGCCATTGAGTCGAGAGCCCCTTCAAATACAAAATCCGCAGGAAACGTTTGTAAACATGCTGCCTCGCGGACGCTGATCGCTCGATGTTGCGTAGGGTGGCCGAACCTTCCGTTGGACAAGCTTATACAGCGGGTGGTCAGAGCACTACCAGGCAAGTCCCATCGCATGCGTCCGTACACATCAGTATAGCCGTTTTCGGGATTGTCGTGACAACGTAGTCGCAACTCTTCCGGCCAGTCAACTCGCCCCCCTCCCTCCGGTGTGTTCTGTATCCGCTCAAGGTTTCGTGCCGATAGGTTCATACACCTGTGGTTCGGTATTGTTGGGTGCGTCTCACCCGCCGCGATTGGAGGGAGGTGATCGATCCACTGCCTTACCGTGGCGTACGGATGCTGGCCCTCACCGGTACCATGAGTTGCTTCGGGGAATCCAATGTGGTAGTCACGGCTGGCAATCAGGACCAACCGCTGTCGCCGCTGTGGCACTCCATAGTCCTGTGAGCGAATTACTCGAAAAGGAAAGCAATTATAAGCTAGCTCTCTTAGTGTCGCGAGGAAATCCGTAAACGGGCCAGGTCCGGTCCCGACGGCTTGCATTCCCGGAACATTTTCGATGAAGATGTAGTGAGGATGGTGGTGGCGGACGAATCTTCCAAACTCGTTGAGAAGACCGATCCGCGCGTCTGTGTGCAGGCGGTTACCGTTCTGTTGTGAAAACGGCTGGCAGGGCGCGCATGCCGAGAAGAGGAGTTGGTCGCTCCCGTCGAGTTGCAGTTGTTCGTTGATGTCGGTCGCGGCTAAACGCCTGATGTCCTGGCGAAGGAATTCGGTTGCGGGGAAGTTACGACGGAAGGTTAGCTTCGAATCGTTGTCGATGTCGATCGCCAGTATTATCTCCGCCCCCGCGGCACGGAGCCCACAACTGGTACCACCGCAGCCGGAGAAGAAATCGACAACCTTCACTGCCACTCTCAGGCCTCAAATCCATAGAGATCTTAATACTACATGCTAATTGTATGCCATCTCTGAGCCATCAGACAACAATACGGGGCATTTGTTTCAAGATTCTGCGCGACTGTCATCTCGTACGGGCACCGGAGTACCCGCTTGTTCGTCCGACACCTTCGAAATGGCCCAGAGCGACCGCATATGTAGTCCATCCGTCGCCATCTATGTAATCTCTCTTAAATGGCATCGACAGCGTGGAATTGATGCAAGTGCCGCGGGATCGTAGCGAACAGGGTGCTTGCTCGTGGTTCGGCCGGATCATTTGTTTCAGGGTATCTTCAGGACTCTGAGGTATACTCGACAGCAATGGCCAATGACAGTCGCAAACATACAAGCATCAATACCGAGGGGCTCGTGATCGGCTACGCGATGAGCAGGCTTGACGCGAAATACTTGTCAATACGAGGGCATACATCGTGGACCCACGCATATTCCGAGGCTGAGGCGGTCTTGCGGGTCAAGGCATCGAGCTTCAAGCAGTTGAGAGATGAATTTGATCCGTTCCAGCCCAACGGGCGCAAGGGTTGGCACGGCCGCCCAATCCGTCCCGGCCGGGCCCGGGTTGTCGCCGACCTATCGGAGATCAGCGACGACGCCCTTGAGGAACTTGTTTCCCGAATACTCGCCGGTGACACGGAAGCGGTTAGCGAGGCAGTCGACGCTCTTACAGTCGTCCGGAGTGCAGCCGGGGTTGCTGAACGTCTCCTCACCGGCCGGACGGCGGAGGATCACTTTCTAACACATTCAAGTGCCATTGTTGACATCCCACCAGACGCCCTCGTCGATTTGCGGCTTGCGTGTCTTGGATTTGACTTTGGCGTGCGGGATCAGTCGGAACTGGCCATCGAGGTAAAAGGCCTTAAGGGTGACACGGGCAACATTCTGTTCACTGACCGCGAGTGGGCCGAGGCCCGCCACCGACAAGACAATTACTGGCTCATCGTGATAGGTAACCTGGCGTCGGAACCGGCGGCCCGCCTAATTCCAAATCCCTACGCGTCGCTTGACGCTCACTGCCGTGTGCAACGGTCGGTGACAGCCGCTTGGCAGTCGAGGGTGTCAATACTATGAAGCATCTTGTGTTCCAATACGATCCGGCAAAGTCGCTGCGGTTCATGGTCGATGACGTGATTACTCAGGCTTTTGCGCGCCAGAAGCGCAGCCGAAATGCTCTGTATGCCGATACTGTGCTTCGGTACCTCGTTGGGGCAAAATTGGAGTTGTCTCAGGCATTCCCGACCGGAGGATCATGTGTAGCCTTCATTACGAGAGGGAGCGCTGAACGATCGAGCGACTTCGAGATTGGCGACGTCGTGTTCTATTGCACAACAGCCCCGTCCGAAACACTCATGAGAAACTGTCGAGCGAATACGGATGGTAATAGGCGACCGATAATCATAACCACCGCCAACCGGTTCGGCTTGGCTGACGGCCTCGCCGGATTCGCCGGCATTGACGACTGCATCGAGATATTCGAAGCGTCGCAGTTTATCGCCGGCAGTCTTCATCAGCGAGGCCTATTCCAGCAGCATTCGACTTGGCTTAAAGTCAACGAGTTGATCGAGCGTTACAACCGGTTGGTGAAGCACTGCGAGACAGACCCAAGTATGATGATTAAGGTCACTAAAACTGAACATGCTGTCTCTACCAAACCCGTCGAATTTGACGGGATTAAACCTCGTCCCGCCGCATAGTCACTGGATCGCGTTGCGCCGAACAAGCTCGCACGAGGTACAATCGGACCACGAGACATTTCTCGACACGGTTCCTATGGGTGGCGCTCAAATGTTTGTGGACACTCGTGCCATCCCTCCCCGTATCAGCCGAAGGCACTCGCCACGCGCGGTCGGTCCGGCTTGTGGAGCCCTTCACGGTCGAGGGAGACGACGCATGGGCGGCGGTGTCGACGCTGCCCGACGGAGGGCCGCGTCCACCTCAGAATACGTTCACGTTCAGAGAGTTTCCGTCGCCCGACGGCAAATTTCGTGGCGCGGATGTTAATGGGCGATACGGACGTTACGTGGCTGCAGGTGTTTTCCAACCCGAAAGGCGGACTTCATCCCGCCGGGCGGCCCATTGCCGTCAACGACGAGCTATTCGAGGCGCGTTCCGGGATCTGGGTGCCGGGGCACGGACACTGGTTGGTCGTGGCGTGTAGCGGAGAGGTCGATTATCTCAACCAGAAGGGAGAGATCGCTCTGTGGACGGGATCGCGGTTTAGAACCCTGTGCCGGCCGGTCGAGCCCGACACAGTGAATCTGTTCGCGATCGTCGGCGTAACGCGAGACGGTAAGACACTCGTATATACGCATCTGACATATCCAGGGGGACCGGCCGCGGCGAATAGGTGGCGAACTCTGGCACTGCCGCGTCGCTAACCGTTGTTGAGCCCACGACCACCCCGGGCGCTGGATCGAAACGCGCCTTCGCTGCCACCGCGTCGACGCCCGTTATGCGGATCCGAGTTTCGCAGTCGGGATCTCCGCGACGTCCGGAAGATCCTGGATGTACTCGCGGATCTCCCCGCCGAGTTCGCGGATCTTGTAGAAGTAGCCTTTTGATGTATGTGGAAAGAGCGCCCAATCGTTTCTCGATTCGGCGTCTTCGCGCATGGCGTCGAGCATGTCCGTCAGGCTCGACAACTGATGAAGAGCGGCGCTGAGTTCTCTCGCATTGTGTATCATAGTTGCACCCGTAAAACGCCCTTATGCAAGCCCGATCGGTCGTAGTCAAACGCATCAAGACGGCACATGTGTGGAAACCTCAGTACCGTTGCGGCCGAGAATATGAGAACGTCGCCAAAGCCGACAGCCCGGCAGTTGACGTAATCGGTCAGGAGGCGGGCCTCCTCGTCACGCGGAGGTAGAATTCGCGATCCTGATCGTCCTTGCAACGCTCCAATACTATTAGATTGTGGGTCCAACCAATTTCTGCAACCATTGGTTGCAATATTTGGCTCTGGTGATATTCGAGGTAGAAGGCTCGCATGTATCGGATATTTCGGGAGGAGAAGCCACGGATGCCCGGAAACTCCGCCTGAATATCCGCCGCAAGTTGATTGACCACCGCCTGTCCCCACGAGTCCCCCTGCTGCTGCTCGACGATAATTCGGCCGATATCCCAGTACAGAGCAATCAGTTCCTTGTTGACAGCCCGCAACGCATCGTATTGGGCCGACCGAATGCGTCCTTTGACTTCCTGAAGCAAGCTTGAATAGCCGGTGACAATGTCCGTCATGCCCATAGTTTACCAAATCCGTGTACGAAAGCGCGCAACCTCGATGTCGCAGTACTTTTCAAAGCCGAAGAATCATGCCAGCCTCGATGCCCCGCGGCCGGTACCGACATCGACGGCGTCGATGCCCCAGTGGCAAGCTCACACGTGGTACAATCGGACCATGAGACATTCCTCGACACCGTTCCTATGCCTGACGCTCACATGCTTGTGGATACTCGTGGCATCCCTCCCTGCAACTTCCGCAGGCACCCGCCACGCGCGGTCGGTCCGGCTTGTGGCGCCGTT
Organism: Capsulimonadaceae bacterium; assembly: GCA_052139635.1. Classification (GTDB taxonomy): domain Bacteria; phylum Armatimonadota; class Armatimonadia; order Armatimonadales; family Capsulimonadaceae; genus JBKQWH01. The sequence continues at coordinate 14,424 of JBKQWH010000019.1, read as the reverse complement.
CACGGTCGAGGGAGACGACGCATGGGCGGCGGTGTCGACGCTGCCCGACGGAGGGCCGCGTCCACCTCAGAATACGTTCACGTATAAGGACTTTCCGTCACCCGACGGCAAATTCGTGGCGCGCATGTTGGTGGGGATATTCCGGGAAACGGCCGGGCTCGGAGAATACGTGGCGAACCATGCAACTGCCGCGGCGGGCGTGAAGAAGGTGACGGAGAACAAAGAGCGGTCACGCCGGAGTGATGGGGCCGCTTACGCGGCCTTAAGGGCTTTGCGCTGCGCCTTCTTGGCGGGCGGCTCCGTGGTCGGTTTGGCCGCCGCCGCTCGTTGCGGCGGGACACCGGGCAGCACCACGTCGCCCGGTTTCTCGTGCTCGTATTGGGTCAAGCGGTCGAGCCAGTACTGGCGCGGCCTGGCGTCGATGGCATCGAGAATGCCGTCCATGACGCCGGGATCGTCGATCCTACCTCGATTAGACATGACTTCACATCCTTTCGCCGGGATGGTAACGCGGACACCAATCTGGCCGCCATTCCAGCGATTCTATATGATACTAAGCCTTCCGATTGTCGCGGGCGGCTACGAATTCGACCCACGAATGAATTCGTGGGCTGCCATGGAGAACGTCCTCGGGACGAAAGAGGAATCGCTCCCGCAGGTTTGGATGCGGCTATACTGCTCTATGTGTAGTGTACCAGTTTCAGCGTTCCGATGCAAGCCGGGTTGCGCACGGCGATTTGGACATGAGTATGGCTAAGCAGCTTGGAGCCGTCGAATACAGGCGTTCCCTCGGCAAAGCAGCCTCGTACAGTGTCGAAGTAGCCACCAAAGGTCGTGTATTGCTGGCAGAACTCGTCGATGATCAGGCGATCGAGGCGGTTCGCGCCTCGATGGTTTACTGGCGTAGGCACACCGAGTCTCTCGAAGTTTGCCGCAATTCTTGCGTGAACGGACCGCAGGTCGCCGAAGTAGTCGGTATCCAGTAAGTTCAGGCAGTCCCCCGGGCGAATGGAGGCTCCCACAACTGCCCAGTCTGAGCCGTAGCGCTGTTTCGCCCACTCACGTGCTCGGTAGGGCGCGTATTCCCAGAAATAGACACCTGACCCTAGCCAATCGTAGTCGTTTGTAGATAGGCGGAACGGTTCTCCGTCCAGCAGCCGTGTCGCGACGGATGCTTCGCAGCCATGGTAGCCTGTAATCGATACCGGTGCCCGGACGGGTGTTTGCGTTGATGCCACTGCCACGAGATTACCTCCGTGTCTGTCCTTGTGTTCATGTCCCGATGGCTGAAGCCATGCACAAAGAGTAGCACATCACGATGGCAGGTATCAAGGCCAAACGTAAAATGCATTGACGTCGAAAGCGCCAATGACCCATAGCACGACGCACGAGGTACAATCGGACCATGAGACATTCCTCGACACAGTTCCTCTTGATGGCGCTCACGTGCTTGTGGATACTCGTGGCATCCCTCCCTGCAACTTCCGCAGGCACACGCCACGCGCAGTCGACCCGGCTTGCGGCGCCCTTCACGGTCGAGGGAGCGGATGGATGGACGGAGGTGCCGAAGCTTCCCGATGGCGAGCCGCGATCACCCGACGGTGCATACGCCTATCGAGATTTTCCATCACCCGATGGCAAGTATGTGGCCCGGATGTCGGCGGGAGACGCGGAGATTACGTGGCTGCGGGTGTTTCGAGTGGCGGGAGGCAGTCAACCCTTCCCCGGGCGACGCCGCGCGGTCAGCGGAGAACTTGACGGCGCGCGTACCGGCATCTGGGTTCCCGGACACGCGCACTGGCTTGTGGCAGCCTGCTGGGGCTGCTCGGATTACGACCTGAAGGGAGCGATTGTTCTGTGGACAGGCTCGCGGTTTCGACACCTCCGCTGGCCGCTCGATCCGGACAAACAGGATATGTTCTCGATCGTCGGCGTGACGCGAGACGGGAAGACGCTCGTGTACACGCATTCGAACTATCCCGGGGAGCGGCCGGGATCGGAGAATACATGGCGGACTCTGCGACTACCGCGCCGGTAACGACCAGGTCGAAGGCGATTGCGTACATCAAGAGGCCTCAGGATCTTGAAGAAGGTGAGTGTAACGATATTCGGTCTCCTCACCCGTCTCCACCAGTGTAATGCGGACCATCCACTCCCCGTTGTCGAGTTGTCGCAGTGGCTCGTGGACTTCGTACTTGGGCCCAAACTCGCCGAACGTCTTGATTTTGCCGATTGGGACTTTCGGCGGCGCTTCTTTCGTCATGGTTAGCATGGCAAGTTCTCCGTTCGGGAACGCGACGTAATATATCCTGATCGTACCACAAAACCCGGTGGAACAGAACCCGCGTCAGGATCGCGTCGTGAGACGCGGAATGGCGTAGCGGATGGGAATCGCGGTCGGCTGGCCCACTCCTGCCGACCCTCCCGAACCGAACGACATGCTATAATTCCGTATGGCAAACCGCGCATCCAGCCTGCCCCGAATCATCGCAGCACTTGCATTGACGTTCGGTTCAAAGCTACGGGCATGGCACCCGGAACAGGCTTCGCCACATAGCGACGAGTGGTATGGACGCGATGGACGCGATGGACAAGGGCGACAGGCGCGGAGGCCTGTCCCACGATAGGAACTGTCGGTGTGTTGCTAAACTTGACTCACTGGGGCGGCCTGGCGTCGATGGCATCGAGAATGCCGTCCATGATACCGGGATCGTTAATCCTACCTCGATGGGACATGACTCCTCCTGTCTACGCCCGTACGACCCTATCGTGAACGCAGCCAGTCTTCAAGATCGGTCAGACTCCTAGCGGAGGGCGTAATGTCCGCCCCCGTCGCTACGCTCCGGCGCGGACTCCGGAAATCAAGGAGTGCTACCCCGAGCTCGTCCATCTGTTCCGGACTGAGCCTGTCGAGTTGCTCGGTCACTGCGGTTGGCATCGTGCTGAACCGATGCTGAAGCATAAGTGATAATAGCTCCACCTTAGCGTCTAAAGGCCTAAATGAAGCAATACGGTTTTCGGTGAATTCGACGCCGGCCGGACATGCCCGCTCAGGGCAGCCGGCGTGGCACCCAACTTGAATTCGACCCCTCCCCGGCCCTCCCCGCAAGCGGAGAGGGAGTTGCGGAAATCCGATTGCCATTGCCCGGCACTCAGATGAAGATGAGCAACTCGCGGTTATGAGGGCGGCTCTTAATCATCCTCATCATTTCATCAAGCACATCAGCGTTCAAGACAGGTTCGATCGACCTGAAAGAGGGCTAATCAATGGGAATCATGGTAAAAAGAGGAATATCAGGCACTCGTGATAAATAACGACCCACATCATCTCACTCGCGGACGGAAAGTGTGAATTATGCGGATCTTTGTCATCGGAGCGACAGGCGTCCTGGGGCGGGCCGTTATTCCACGGCTGCTGGAGCATGGTCATCATGTTCGCGCGGTATGCCGGACTGTGGGACAGGCTTTGCGGCTGCGAAGGCTGGACGTGGAGGCCTTCGAGGGCGACATCCTGAATGCCGAGTCGCTCGACGGACCGCTTGGGGATTGTGAGGCCGTACTGCAACTGGCGACCGCGATCCCGAAAGGCGGGCGGATCAAGGACTGGTCGGCGAACGATCGAATCCGGCGGGAGGGGACCGCGAACCTGGTCGAGGCCGCCGTCCGCGCCGGCGCCACCCGATTCGTTCAGCCAAGCACGATTTACCTCTACGGCGACTGCGGCGAACGTGCCGTCGACGAGTCCGCGCCGATCGATCTGCATCCGCGCACCGTATCGGCCGCGGAGATGGAGGCGATCGTCCACCGGTCTCCGCTCGACTGGTGCATTCTTCGCGCCGGCACGATGTACGGGCCGCACACCGGGCGGGAGCAGCACTGGGAGGAGGAGATGGTCACCGGGGTCTTGCGCATGCCCGGCAATGGAAGCGGCTACCTGTCGCTGATCCACGAGACGGACCTGGCGCGCGCCATCGTCGTGGCCGCCGAATCCGCTGCATCGCGAACCATCTACAATGTGGTCGACAACCAGCCGGTTACTTACCGCAAGCTTTACGGATACCTGGCGACCCTGTGGGGATTCGACGAGCCACCACAGGGCGGCGCAGCGGCTCCGAGTGTCGCCTGCTCGAACGCCCGCTTCAAAGCCGAACTCGACTGGCGCCCCGCTTTCTGCACATTCCGCTCCGGGATGGCGTAGGCGCGGCATTATCGTAACATTCTTCTCACGAGGACCGCGTGACCGACGAAAACTTGAGCCCGCTTTTCGCGAACAACCGCGCCTGGGTCGCGGATATTACCGCGTCGCAGCCGGATTTCTTCACCGAACTGGCGGTGCAGCAAACGCCTCAGTATCTCTGGATCGGTTGCTCCGACAGCCGGGTGCCGGCGAACGAGATCGTGGGGTTGGCGCCCGGAGAGTTGTTCGTGCATCGCAATGTCGCCAACATTGTTGTCCACACCGACCTGAACTGCCTTTCCGCCCTCCAGTACGCCGTGGACGTCCTCCGCGTTCGGCATGTTATCGTGTGCGGTCACTACGGATGCGGAGGCGTTCGTGCTGCGCTGGAGAATGTGAAGCTCGGGCTGATCGACAACTGGCTGCGACACGTGCAGGACGTGCGGCAGAAGCATTCGGCACTGCTCGCCGACTGCGACGACTCGACGCGACTTGATCGCCTTTGTGAACTGAACGTCCTTGAACAGGCGATCCATGTGTGTGAGACCACGGTGGTGCAGGATGCCTGGGAGCGCGGCCAGACCCTGACCGTGCACGGCCTCATTTACAGCCTTCGCGACGGCCTCCTGCGAGACCTCGGCGTCAGTATCTCCGATCCGGCCGGTCTATCCGGATCGTACTCGCCGGGTGAATTCTTAGCGGAAACCGGAATCGCGGCCTGTCCGACCGGTCTGACCTATCCGGCACATCTGGCATGAGCTGGTGGAGGGACCTGATCACGCGCAGCATGTATTCTTCCCGGTCATCGGGTTCGAGAACGTCGCCGAAAACAGAATGCTGGTATAATGGGGTGAGAGTAATTGTGAGCGAGACCCCATAATGCCAAGTCGACACCGACGGATCCCCGTCCTGCCCGCGCGCCCGCGGGTCCATCCTATCCCGGGCCAGATATTCCGTTCGTATCCCGTCGGCCGCCAGAGTTTCTCTCGCGCCTACCAGGGTAAGGGACTCGCTTTCAGTATCCGGTCCGAAAGACCTCTTCCCGACGGTGTCCAGGCGAGACTGGTGACTGCGCCGAACGCGAACGGAGACAGCGCCTGGGCCGAACCCGCCTTCGTGCGGACCGACGAGTTGACACTGATCTGTCACGTCATCCCCGAACGTCCGGGCATCTATTCCTTTCGCGCACAGTTCTCGCTCGACGGAGGTATTACCTGGCTCTGGGACACCGTGCCCGACGCGTGGGTGCTGGTCGACCCGCGCCAGGTGGACGCGCTTCGGCTGTATGCCATGATTCCCACGGTGTCCGGCACGGTCGCCGACTGGAAGGATGACCTCAAGCGCATTCACGCGATGGGCTTCAATGCCGTTCACCTGCTGCCCATCACCGCGCTGGACACGTCGGAAAGCCCCTACGCGGCGCGTGACCTGTTCGATATCGACCATAGCTACCTGATGGAGGGAACACGTCAGAGCGGTCTGTCGCAACTGGAGGACTTTATCGACGAGGCGCGAAGCCTGGGAGTTCGCCTGTGCTTCGATCTGGTCCTCAACCATGTCGGGGTGGACAGCACCATGGCCCGACGTGCGCCGGATTGGATCGTGCCGGACCAGAATAGGCCGGATGGATTCCACCGAGCGGGTTACTGGTCCAGCCAGGGTCTGCTCCCCTGGGAGGACCTCGTCCTGATCAACTACGAGCATCCAGTGGAGGCGATCCGTTCGGAAATCTGGTCCTACATGACCGACTACGCGCTGTTCTGGGCGAGATATGCCAACGACACGGGCGGGTTCGTCCGGTTTGACAACCTCCACGGAAGCGACCCGGAGTTCATTCAGTCGGTGACAGATGCCCTTCACGAGGAATACCCAAATGTGGCTATTCTGGCGGAGTATTTCACAGACGAGAATACTCTCCTCCACACGGGGCTGCAGTGGGGGTTGAACCTCGTCCTGGCGACGCCGTGGAACTACAAGTTTGTTCCCCAGCTTCGTGAATACTTGAACTATATCCATCGGATCGGCGAACACATTCGATACATGATGCCGGTCACTTCGCACGATTCGAACGCACCCGCGCAGGAGTTCGCCGTCGCCGACTCGACAGTCCCGCGCTATGTCGCCGCCGCGTTGATGGGGACGGGAGCGACGGGGATTGCCCAGGGGGTGGAGTTCGGTGAGTTGGAGAAGATCGAGTTCATCGGCCGGAAGCCGAAGATGGAGTACCCCGCGGAGCCGAGGTATGGATTGTTCATCGGAATCGTGAACGCCATTCTCGCGGAGAACCCGGCTTTCCGGTGCGGTGACAATTGCCAGTTTGTCGACCACGGGCATCACGCAATGATCGCCGCGTGGCGTAAGGACGTGGGGACACAGGCGTTCGGGTTTCTCGTCGTGTGCAATTTCGACATCGCCGGTCCGCAGTCCATCTCGATCGACCTCGCGCCCTTCGTCGGCACAGGCGGTCCGTTACCGTGCATAGAGCTGCTCAGCCGCGAGACGCAAGTCTTTCAGACCTCGCGCATCGATCTCACCCTTCCGCCCTGCAGCGCCCAGGTTCTGAAGTTTCCGCGAACCCCGTAGTTTGTCCGCGGCTGGGAACGAGGATCCAGACGCGGCTCGCGGCGATAAACGCCGCGGCTGAGCGGCCTTCGGCCAACCGTCCGCCCCGGACGGAAGAACCAGATGATTCGTGAAAAAGATTCACGGAATCGCGAAACGAATCGAGGCCGTGCTCCGTTATCTTCTGCGTTACCATCGAAACGCACTTCGGAGGTTTCCTATGTCCAAACGATTTCGGTACGGCGTGCTTGTGGCGCTTGTTGTGTTTACTATCGGAACCCCAGCGCTCACCTGGTGGGCTTTCCACCCCCTGACATATCTGGCGCCACCGGCAAGCGACATCAGCACTACAGGCGGGAACATGTACTTTACCAGCATCATCGCCTATTTCGGCTTCCTTGTAATCCTCCGGCTGGCGGCGACTGCCGTGCGGGCGTGGGGACGTATTTAGGCCGGCGAGAATTCGCAAACCGGCGTTGAGTCCCACGCCGTTGTCTTCTCAGTTATCGTCCATTCAGGCGGTTTACGCGACGTGGAACGTCAACATCGCCCCGGTGAGACCGTCGGAGTCGGCCGTCAGGAGCGCCGTGCCGCGTGTCGTGCCACTCCGGACCAACACCATGCAGCGGCCGTTGAACGCGCTCCGTGTGTCGGCTTGATTGAGTTCGTGGCTGCTCGGATCACCGTTGCCGACACCGGCGATCGCGCCGGCGCCGCGAACGGCAAACGCGACCGGGTTGCCGGCGGTGGGAACAACGCGCCCGACGGCGTCGACGACCTCGACCTCGACCGGAATCGTATCCCGGCCGTCCATCGCCAGAGCATTCCGGACGGCCGAAAGCCTGAGCGCGCGTGGAGGGCCGGTCGTCTCGACGACCTTTCGCGCGACGGCACGGCCGGCTCGATAACCGACCGCCACGAGGGCTCCGGGTGCGTAAACGACGTGGTCCCACTGCACGTGGCCGTAGCGCGGCATGTCCTGAGCGCCCTGGCTTAGCCCGTCCAGAAACAGCTCGACACGCTCGCAGTTGCTGAAACACCAGACCGGAACCGCACTGCCCTCTCTGCCCGGCCAGTTCCAGTGCGGGAAGATGTGCACCATCGGCCGTTCCGGAATCCACCACGCCTTGTAATAGAAGGCGGCATCCTTTGGGAAGCCGCAGAGATCGAGCAGGCCATAGTTGGAGTTGACCTCGGGCCAGCCGTACGGAGTCGTCTCGCCGCGATAGTCGAATCCGGTCCAGGCGAAGCCACCGGCGACGAACTCGCGCTCGGCAAGCGGGCGCCAGGAGCCTTCCGGCGACATATAGCTCGCCAGGTGAGCGCGAACCGGATCGGTCTCGTAGTTGCCCCGGCAACTGATGTCACTCGCCGTCTCGCTGCCGAAGATCGGCCTGGCCGGGTATTGCGCGTGCAGCCAGTCGTAGTCCTGATAATTATAGTTGACACCGAGGAGGTCCTCGACCGAGCCGAAGCCGACCATCCAACCGTTGCCGGTCCCCGAGTTTACGGCCGAGGAGACCGGCCGCGTGGTGTCGTGCCGATGTACGGCGGCCATGAGGGCCTTCATCATCGTTGCGCCATAGGGATCGCCCTGGACCGACCATTCCTCGTTCGCCATCGACCAGAGAATCACCGACGGGTGGTTTCGATCACGCCGGACCATCTTCTCGATGTGCTCGGTATCGGCAAACGGCGTACCGACCACCGCCTTGACGTCGGGTGCGGTGCCGGGGTGACGCGTCTCGTCCATCACCAGCATCCCGAGGCCGTCGCACGCGTCGTACAGGGCCGGCGCCATCGGGTTGTGCGAGCAGCGGATGGCATTGCACCCAAGGGTGTCCTTGAGACGCTGAATCCTCCACCAGAGGAGGCTGTCCGGCACACCGATGCCGACCCCAACGGCGTCCTGATGGTTGCAAGTCCCCTGCAGCTTGACCGGCTTCTCATTGAGGAAGAAGCCATGGTCGGCGTCGAACCGGATCATGCGGATGCCGAACGTCTGGCGGAACGTGTCGACGACGCGGCGTCGCTCCGTCACGGTCGTCACCGCTGTGTAGAGCACGGGCGTTTCGAGCGACCACAACTCGGCTCGATTCAGTGAGGTCGTCTGGATCAACTTCATCTGCTGCCCCGGCAATGCAGCATGCGAACTGACCGCCGAGACCGCCGGCTTCCCCTGCGGGTCGAGCACGGTTGTGGCGAGGTTGAACCAGCGCGTGTGCGGCCCGTCGTTGACCAGTTCGGTCACGATGGTCAACTCCGCCGATCGGGTTAGCGCAAGTAGATCGGTGACCCGGCTCGTTACATAGACGCCCCACGGGATGACGTGCAGGGGATCGCAAACGGTCAGCCAGACGTGCCTGTAGATGCCGCCGCCTTCGTACCACCACCCCTCGGCACGGCAAGGGTCGACGTGAACGGCAAGGACGTTTTCCGCGCCGAACATAACAGCGCTGCCGATGTCGACGTGGAACGGGTCATAGCCGTCATCCTGAAAGTAGACCTTGCGTCCGTTGACATACACCGTAGCATTTCGATACACGCCTTCAAAGTACAACTCGACGCACTTCCCCCGGTCGGACAGTGGAAGGGTGAAGCGTCGTCGATACCAGGCCGGGGTCAACGGGAGTGCGCCGTGGCCGGTGTCGGCATGCGGGTCGAAGGGGCTCTCGACCACGTAGTCGTGCGGAACCTGGACCGTTCGCCATCCGCTGTCGTCGTGGTGGATGCCGGCCAGGTCGACATCCGGCAGTCGCCGGCCGGCCCGCACCGGCCGTGTGATCCCGCCCGGCCCGCCGATATTCTGCACCAGCACCACGAGCACATTCGGCCCCCCGAGCAGCCACGCGGGGTCGAGGTCGACGTCGAACGGGTCGTCCCAGCCTTCGTGATGCAGGAGTTCCGTCCCGTTCAGGTAGACCGTCCCGTTGTCGTCGACGCAGTCGAAGTGAACCGTCCGCCCGGGACCCTTCAGGTCCGGCAGAACCGTCCGAAACCACCCGTAACTGTTCGGCGCCAGCGTGTCCTCCCCGGAAGTCGTTTTCTTCCAGGCGCCCGTGACCGGCGGAATCGGTCCTGGCGTTCCCGGTGTCCAGGTCCAGTCCGTGAGGGCCACCCCGAACATGGCGTCGACGAGTTGGAACCGCCAATCGCTATCGAGCAACTCCACCCGCCTCGGGGAGTCGACCACCGCATCGGCGCCGGCATCAGCAGGGGGTGCGAGTTCGGCAACGACCGGCAGTCCGGCGAGGGTGGCGCCGGCCAGCAATGCCGTCTTCTTCAGGAAATCGCGTCGTGTCTCCATGAAGTGAAGTGTACCTCACGGACATATGGACGTTATGGACGGAAGGGTGTGTCAACGTCAATGCTTTGACTCCTGGTTTCTGCGAATTAAGGTCCCGAGGCGCCGCGCTCGTCGAGTGACTCTGAGTGCGGGTTGGTGCGCGGAACGCGGGCTACTAACGCCGTTCCGCGAGCCGCCGGCGCGATCGCGCTGTCGCCCTGGTTATCTATGCTGCCTGGCATCCCAACGCTAGGCGGATAGTTTCCCAACATTCGCAGGTATATCCAATAGTGTATGTCCACAGAATTCCCTTGGCCAACGTTTCCCAGATGAGAGCAGCAGTATTTCGGCAGGTTCTCGGCCAGGCTCTCGGGAGGATAGGATGACATGAACGATCCGCGATCAGAGTATGAACGGCTGATTGCACCCATTGAGGATCGGATGATTCGCGCTGTCTGGCGAATCGTTCAAGATCCCGACGACGCGGACGACGCCTTTCAGGAGGCGCTGCTGACAATCTGGAGACGATGGAGCCAGGTTCGAAAGCACCCAAACCCGCACGCACTGGTTCTGCGAATCTGCATTCACTCGGCTTACGACATGCAGCGTCGGAAAGCCGGGCGCGAAAAGTGGCAGCAGACGGGCGCGATTCCGGAGGAGATCCCCGACGGCTCGATCACCCTCGTGCAGCGAGTGTCCGACAAGCAGCAGCGGATGCAGGTGCTTCGGGCAATCGGAAGCTTGTCCAAGAACCAGGCCCAGGCAATCCTGTTGCACGCCGTCGAGGAGGTTCCCTACGGCGATATCGCGCTGGCCATGGATTGCCGCGAATCCACCGTGCGCAAGCACGTGGAGCGTGCGCGGACAAGACTGCGCACGTTGCTATCCCATCTATTCCCCGGTAGCCGTAAGGAGGATGTCCATGCTTGACACTGATTATGATGTTGACGAATTCGTTCGGAGGAGCACGCATGTGGAAGTACCAGCCGATGTCGACCAGCGTTTGCACCGCAGGCTCGCAGAGTTCCGAGACAGAATCGAGCAACAGCCGCAAAGCCGGCTGCTGAATCTGGCTCAATCATTGATCCATCCGTTCCCGTTCCGAGTCCCGGCGATGGCGGCGGTGCTACTGTTGGCAGTCGTCGTTATCCTGGCGCCCCGATTTTCGAGCGACGACCGAGCATACGCGGCCGCGGCAACAGAACTACGGTCCGCAAGCTCGCTCGAGTACACGGTCGTTCTGGCGCCCTCGACCACGATCGATTTCGCGTATCTAGCTCCCGGCTGCCGGAGGGTCAATTGCTCCTGGGGCACGGAGCTTCGGACTGACGGCACCGGCAAACAACTCGTATTGATGCATTACACTCGAACCTACCTGTTTGAGGAAGGGACACAAATCGATGCACCGGACCTGGTTGAGCAATTCAGATCCCTCCCCAAAACAGCGGCGAAGTGCATGGGTGAACGGTGGATCGGAGGCAAAAAGCTGATCGGGTACCACGTGAACGAAGCTCCCAGGGGCACGATCCTCGGGCGCACGGCACTGGATCTCTGGGTGAATGCCGTGACGGAAAACCCGGACCACGTGGACATTTCGATCCGCGAGCCCGGCAAACCGCTCTATCAAATGCATATCACAAACATCCGCGTGGACGCGACACTCGATCGATCGCTGTTTGACATGATTCCGCCGGCGGGGTATACCAAGATCGGCATTCCGGTTGCCGGGCAACAGACGGATTCGACGGGTAACCGGTCCAGCGATCTCAGGCCGGTTATTGAACGCACAAGAGCGCTTACCGCGGTCGTTATTCCCATGAAGGGGTCGTACGAACAAACCAGGGCAGCGGTTGAGGCGGTGGCGGCACAGTTGAGTAAGATGGGCGTAACTCCGGTTGGCTCTCCTTTCGGACTTTATGAGTCGGAGCAGCACTGGGAGGCCGGATACCCCGTGCCGCCCGGAACCCGGGTCGAGGCGCCCTTCGAGACCGTGACCCTCCCGGCGACGTCGATCGCCTCCGCAGTCGTGACGGGCCCCTGGGGCAGTGGCTCCGGAAGCCGCTGGTCGTCGCTACTGAATTGGATCATAGCGCAGCGGTACGTGATTGCGGGATCGCCGATCGAGTTCTGGTCGGGCGACGACGCACATCCGCAATCTCAAACAACCGAGATGCGGATTGCCGTAAGCAGTCCACGGTAGGGTTTTGGACGCGATGGACGTCGAGCAAGCATCGACAGATCGTCGGTTGATTCCTGTGTCCAGAGCGTCCATTTCGTCCATATGTCATGATATTCGGGCCGTGCTGTGCCGGAGGGCGAAGAGAGTGATCGCAATATACGTCGGTTTTATCGTCGCCATCGTGTCGAGTCTGTTCGTGGCACCGGCGCTCGCGGGAACGAGCGCTGTGGACCCGAGGCCTTTTATCGAGTCGGCTTACGCCGCGGCACCCGACGTGCTTGCGCTGCAAGTCCACGAGGGACAAATCACACCAAGCCACCTGGAGCCGTATCAGCCACAGCCGGGCGATACCACTCACGTAGGGGATCACAAGGCCATTCTCGTGCGAGGCGGCAAGGAGATTGGCTGGCTGATTCCGGATACTCGCAACACACTGGTAACCTACGAACAATTCGACGGAATAGCTCTCGATGACGACGCGGCTGGAGCGGCGTCAACGTACTCGATCTCTTCGCCCGACGATCAAGCGTATTCGGGCGGCTTAGCACCGCAGGCGGTCTATCGCAAGTCGAAGCCAACCGATTGGGCCTTCCCGACCAATCAATTCGAAATGCGCCACATCGTCTACCTGGTGCTGCCACACGCACTTGTGGTCGGTAGGAGCTATGTTGTCTCGGCGGGTCACTTGAACGTACGAAATCCGGTTTATCGATTTGTGTTTGCCCCGGCGAGAATTCGCAGCGAGTCCGTTCACGTTTCACAAATCGGCTATCGCGTCGACGACCGCCCCAAGACGGCGTTCCTCTCACTCTGGATGGGGACCGGCGGGGCGTACGAGTTTCCGAGCGGACTGACATTTACGGTAGTCGACACCGCCACCGGAAAGTCCGTCGTTCATGGTGCGGTGACGGACGAATGGCCGGCGGACCGTTCGGAGATTCTGGCTCGCACGGCCAACTTTAACAAGACCGGCGTATGGCGGATGGACTTCTCGAATCTCTCGTCGCCCGGAAGATACGAAGTCGTCGTAGACGGCGTCGGCTGTTCGTATCCTTTCGAAATCTCACGCGATGTATGGACGAGCGCCTTCAAGACCCAGATGCGGGGCCTGATCAACGAGCGTGGCGGTGTCACGCTGGGGCCGCCCTACACCAGCTTCCGCAAGCCGCGAGATTTCAACCCCGCGGACGGGGCCAGGGTGTATCAGTCGACATATTCCATCCTTGACGGCGGCAGCGAGTGGAAGGGGCTGGCGGCGCACAACACCGGGAAGCTCGTTCCGGAAGCCTGGGGTGGCTACCATGACGCCGGGGATTGGAACCCGCGCCGGGTCACACATATGGCGGTTACGATGGCCCAGCTCGAACTCGCGGAGTTGTTTCCGCATTTCTTTCGCAGCCTCAACTGGAACGTCCCAAGAACGTCGGCTGCCCCGGACATCGTCAATGAGGCGCTTTTCGAGCTCGATCTTTTCCGGCGGCTACAGGTCCCGAGCGGCGGTATCCGGTACGGTATCGAGACGAACGGCGACCCCTACGACGGCGAAGTGAGCTGGCGGCAATCGATGCCGGCATATGTGTACGCACCGGATCTCTGGTCGTCCTACATCTACGCGGCCGTGGCCGGGCGCGCCTCGAAGGTGCTTCGCGCTTACGACGCAGCCAAGTCGAAGACCTACGAGGTCTCCGCACTGAGGGCCATGCGGTGGGCAGAATCGGAATGGGTGAGACTTCACGCGCCGGACCGCCTCCCGGTGCATAAGTGGGAGATTACGGACGCGCGGAATTACGCCGCGGTCATCCTGTATGATTTGACCGGGGATTCCCACTGGCACTCCGTGTTTCTGGAGAATACATGTCTGAAGGCCGATCATCCGGATATCTTTGCATGGGGGGATCACGTGCAGTGCGACGCGGCCTTCGCCTATGTGCTTCTTCCGACGGCTCTGGGTGACCCGGTCCTCAAGCAGCGCGCCAGGACGGCGCTGATCGAAAACGCGGAGGTCGAGCTTCCGGTTGAGCAGAACAACGCCTGGAACCTGTGTTCCTTGCCGGGGCGTCCGATGTTCGTCGGTTTTTATAGCGAAGCGATCGGTGGACAGCCCCTTCTGAGAGCCCACTATCTCACGGGAGACCGCCGCTTTCTCGATGCGGCCGTCCAATCCTGCCAATTTGAGGCCGGATGCAATCCGAATAACCTGACCTATACCGTGGGAGTGGG
>JBKQWH010000018.1:0-6805 GCA_052139635.1 Capsulimonadaceae bacterium | reverse complement strand
ACCAATGCGCGTGACAATGTCCGGTGGACGGCGCGCGCGTGGACGGGGGGCAGTCTGCGCAGGTCGAAAGGGCACTGCGGGTTGATAATCATAAATCCGTGCAAAACGCGCCTCCTGTGGCGATGTTGAGCGGCTTCAGTTCATACCCGGCCGCTCCGAACCTGCGCAGGCTCGCCGTTCGCGGTTATGGAAAAAGCCGGCGCGCTTGTCGAACGCGGAACTGCGTCGCCATGCTTCTCAAAGCCGAAGCATGGCACTCCGGAGTCGTGCCCGACGTGCCGGCGTCAGCAAGAGTGGGAGGATGCGGAAGTGATCGAAAAGGCGATACAAATACGAACAGGAAAGACCTCGACGAGCGCGCATCCTTCGCGGTGTTACCGTGTTACTGCAGTATATCACAGGGCGCCGATCGTGTCAACGATATTTGTGAGCGGCGGATAATCGGCGCGGGCAGGGACAGACGGCACGGGAGGGACGCCCATCCCACAGCGCGGCATAGCAGCAACCAAACTGCGGAGACGAAGCGATTCCTCTTTCGTCCGGAGACGTTCTCCACGGCAGCCCACGGATTCATTCGTGATTCGATTTCGCCGCCGCCCGCGACGATTCTCACGATTTGTACCACAGTAGGAGTTGCCGATGGTGGCGCCGGCCTCTCGGCCCCGCCCGCGTCGACACGGGCGGGGCCGAGGTCGACTTATGGATACGAAGTTATCGCAGTAGTCGTCCAGCCCGGGAATGGGCCGAAGGTGTAGGGCGTGAACGCGCCGGACACGTTGTCGAGGTCCCAGATCGAGGACGACCCGGAGGTGCTGTCCCAGAGAAGCTGCACGTTCTCGTCGGGGCCGTCCGCTAGGCTGGCTGCCGACCAGCCGGCAAACGGGCCGTAGGTGTTTTGCGTGAAGGCGCCGGTCGAGGTCGAGTAGTTCCACACGGACGCAGCCCCGCCCGAATTGGTCCACAACACGTGGGTAGTATCGGCGTAGTTCACAGCGAGAGCCGCGGCATTCCAGCCCGGGAAGGGGCCAAAGCTGTTCTGGGTGAGGGCGCCGGTCGTGCTGTCGACACTCCAGATGGACGCCGCGCCGTTCGGGTTGACCCAGAGCATGCGGGTCATGCCGTCGGGACCGTCGGCGACCGACCGGGCGGACCAGTCCGCATACGGGCCGTAGCTGTTCTGAGTGAACCCGCCGGTGATGGTGGAGTAGTTCCAGAGCGACGACGCGCCTTTGGTACTGGACCACAACACGTGGGTCGTGTTATCGGCGCCGGCGGAAAGCGCGGTCGCCGACCAGCCGGGGTAGGGCCCGAAGGTGTTCTGCGTGAGCGCTCCGGTCAAGGGATCGACGCTCCAGATCGAGGCCGCCCCGCCCGTGTTGACCCAGAGCACGCGAGTCAGGCCATCCGGGCCGTCGGCAATAGCCGACGCCGACCAGCCCGGAAACGGGCCGTAGCTGTTCTGCGTGAACGAACCTGTCGATGGATTGAAATTCCAGAGGGAGAGCATGCCATTCGTGCTCGACCAGAGGACGTGGACCGGCTCGACTCCCCACGCGACCGAGTCGATATAACACTCGCCCGTCCACGCGGCAGTCGTGTTGAATTGAACGCCAATCTGGTTCAGCGGCACGGCAGCATTCGCCGGCACGACAAGGGTTATCGTGTTCCACGCGTTCGCAACGAGGTAATCAATCGACTGCCAGTTGCTCGTCCAGGCCATATTCTGATCCTCAATATATGCCTGCAGCCAGTCGATCGGGCTGCCGGCCGGGACCCAGACGTGGAAGTTGACCGTGGCGCCGGCCGGAACGGCCGGTGCGGGGACATAAACGTCCGTGGTGCCCGCCGGGCCGTCGAAATTGATCGCAAGCGACTGCGAGCCGAGAAAGGCCTCCGCGTTGCTCTCGTAGGCGGACGTCACCGGAGTCCCGCTGGAGATCCATCCCTGGACGCCGTTTTCGAAACTGTACTGCGCCGGGTCCCCGGCGTTAACGCCGATTGTTGCAGCACTCGAGTTCCAGACATAGTTCGGAGTCCATTTCGGACCGAAGACGCCGAGTTCAACCGTGTACGTGCCGGTCGCGGTCGGCGTCCACATAAATGAGAACTGTGTCTGTTGCCCACTGGTGAAGGTCTCGTTTGGCCAGGACTCCCGGGCCACCAGTGTCCCCGCCTGCATGATGTCCATCTGAATATCAGCGGACGTTGACGTCGACCCGGTGCAGGTCACCGTGTTCACAATCGTGACGGGAGTATTGACCTGGATGGACGGCGCCGCTGCGGCGTTGGCGGTGAAGACCGGAGGGGCGCCGGTAACGGTGAATGAGGCCGCGTTTGAATTGTTGGCGTAATAGTTAACGGTATTGTTCGCGTTGAATACGCCGAGCGTAACCGTGTAGGTTCCGTCGGAACCGGGCGCCGTCCAGTCAAACGTCAGAGGGATGGTCTGCCCGGATGAAAAGCTCTGGCCGGTCACGCTCTGCGTGGCGACGATGTTGCCGCTCGAATCCAACAGATTAACGAGCACCGTTCCGTTGCTTAACGGCGCACCGGTATCCGTGACCGTGGTGGATATCGTCACCTGGCTGTCCTCGGTGACCGATGCCGGTGTCGATGCGGTCGACGTGAATGTCGGGGCGGCTCCGCCCAGGATTATCGTCGTCTCGGAGTACGGCGTCACCGTAATGCCGAACGTGCTTCCCGTCACCGTGACCGGGAATGCTGAGATCGTAGGGGCTGCTCCGCCGATGGCGGGACCTTCGACATAGCTGTACACCGTAGCCGGACCGGCTGCAAGATAATCATTCCAAGAGAGGGTAGTATCGACGTTGTTATCGGGATCGTCGTTTAGCAGCATAACCGCGAGAGATCCGTCGGCACGGAGGACGGAATGCACTTTGAGCAGGCTCTCGGACGATGCGGATGAGACCATTGTGTCCCCGGGACTACCGAGGGTACCGAGCATCATGAAGCCGAAATACGGCGGGAAGGGCGTCTCCGCGGCAGGTTCGGGAGACACGCCGCAGGAGAGTATCCCTTCGTCGCCCCAGGTCGTGTTTCCGTACAGACTGGAAGAGTCGTCGCCGGTCGTGCTGGTGCCGTTGTGCATGTCCCACCAGCCGACACCGGACACGCCATTCTCGAGCCATGTTTGCGTCTCGTCCGCGGCGAAGTCCGCGTTGACCAGGCTGACAATCTGCTTGCCCGGAGTCCAGGTGGCATCGCTATTGGTCTCAGTGACAAATATGCGGACGTTCGGGGCATTGGCGCCGCAGTACTGGTCGATCTGCGCGCGCATATTGGCGACATAAGTCGCGATGCTTTCCGGATCGGCCAGCAAGGTCGCGTCATCGTCGTTGCCGTATTCGGGATACCAGTGCATGATTACAAAGTCGATGTTCGGGCCGCACTGGGCAAGGGCCTTGGTGTTCCAGTCGACCGTCTCCGCGGTGCCGTCGGCCAGGTTCATAACAGCGCCGACCTGGATCGTTGGGTCCTGCGCCTTCATGGCGTTGACATACGTGTTGACATTTTGTCCGTAGGTTGTCGGCGAGAGGTTGGCGTTGCCGACACGGTCGGCAGCAGTTTGATCGAGGTCATGAAGGTCGGTTTCCCAGTCCATACCCGAATAGTAGCCGTTCCCGTAGATCTCGTTGCCGATTTCCCAGTACCGGACGCCGTAGCTGTGTGTCACGTTGGCATAACGCACCCAGGCGGCCGCCTCGTTCGGGTCGCCGCCGGCGGTCCCGGCCGCGTTTGATCCATAGTTGACGGTAATAATCGGTTGAGCCCCAATCGGCTGGGCAACGGCCGTCATGAAATGGTCGAAGTCATCGTTAGGATTGGGATTAACACCCGAGCCGGCGGTTCCGGAATTGGTTTGCCAATGGTAATCGTCCGACCACGAGCCACCGGGGTAGCGCAGGGTGCGCGTACCGGCATCGGTGAGAAGGCCGGGAATCTGCGGATCGAACATATGGGCGTCGTAGGTAGCGGTGTTGACGCCGTATTCCGTGGCCGGCAGCACTCCCAGGGATACACCGGCGTTCACCGTAACCAGGGCAGTTTCCGTCCCCTGCGCATCGGCGGTAGACTGGCCGGCAATAAGGACAATGAGCGCCAACAGCATCGACGAACGGAGACATCGACTCACTGAAACTGAAGCCACGTGCGTCCGTACTGGCCGATAGGACGGTCTTCGTGGTGGAGCACTCATTAGCATAATCACGATTCTTTCTCGAATTTGTGTTGAACTGTGATGCACCCGATGAAATGAGGAGGAGGATTAAGCACCTGTTGCTCATCCGATGATGCAAGCCGTACGGCAAATTCGGATGGCATCGGTGCCATCTACATGGATTATACCGTCCACGCTTGCGGCGGCGAAATGAAACGTTGGACCGGCCGCCGGAACACACAGCGGCGCCGTCGTGGCTCCTCCCGATTCATTGGCCCAATCCCTTGACGCGAGCGACGCGGCGGTGATACAATGCCCATGGCCACGTGAGAGAGGAACGGGTTTGTGGAACCGCGCACCGAGTGCCGCGCACGTGCCCGTCCATCCGCGTGCTCACAATCCTGAGATGGAGAGTTCAATGAAGAGATTCCTATTCAGTCTGGCCGCCGGCCTGGCTGTTCTGGCCATGACTGCCGCCGGCTCTGTGCCGGCCCGGGCTGCATCCGGCAACCCCATCGTGACCATGGTCACCGACAAGGGCACGATCGTGATCAAGCTATTCCCGAAGGACGCGCCGATCACGGTGGATAACTTCGTCAAGCTCGTCAAGAAGGGCTATTACAACGGCCTGACCTTTCACCGGATCGCGAGCCTGGATCCCAATGGTCCGTCCAAGATCGTCCAGGGCGGCGATCCGAACGGCGACGGGACCGGAGGTCCGGGCTACACGATCAAGGGCGAGTTCACCTCGAATGGGGTCGCCAACCCCCTGACCCATGTCGAGGGGGCGGTCGCCATGGCTCGCACAAGCCAGCCGGATTCCGCCGGATCGCAGTTCTACATTTGCGTCAATCCGGTTCACTTCCTCGACGGGAATTACGCCGTGTTCGGCATGGTGATCAAGGGGATTGACGTAGCTGGGAAGCTGGTGCAGGGCGACCATATGACCAAGGTGACCGTTACCGAATAGAGATGAGGCGCCGGCTGCGCACGGATTTAAATCGCGAAAGGAGGTCCGCATGGCGGACCGAGTCCAGGTATTGGTCAGCGGGCGCGTCCAGGGCGTCGGATATCGCTATTTTGTCGAGCATGTCGCCCGGCAGCTCGACCTGCGCGGCCATGTCCGCAACCGCGCCGACGGCAGTGTCGAGGCCGTGGCGGAAGGCTCCCGTGAGGATCTGGACCAGTTTGTGGACCAGCTCCGGCGCGGCCCGCACGCGTCGGAGGTCACCGACCTGACGGCCGCATGGTCGATGGCAAGCGGCGAGTTCGCCGACTTCTCGGTCGTCGCGTAACGGGTGTCATTCGGCAAAACGGATAAGAGTTAGGCTGTTTCACAACGGAAAGGGCCGAAACGACGGAAGTGTCCGACTTCCGTGATTTCCGGTTATTCCGTTGAGAAACGGCCTTTTTTTTCTCCCGGCTCCGCCTTTGCCGGGGGCTTAAGAGTTTCGTTGGTCGACAGACGCTTCCGGCTGCCGCCGCGTCGAGGGCGGGAGTCGTCGCCCTTAGAGTTCGCGGAACGGGAGGACATTGACCCCTCCCCGTTGCCGGTCGACACCGCGTCGCTCCGCCTCGGAAGAACCTCCGCGCTGGACATACGTTCGTCCGGTTCCTGTGGGTGCGACGAGGGAGTGGGCTCAACCCCCGTGCGCAGCTCGCGCAGGCGTTCGCCGATTGTCTTTTCGAATCCGTGGGTGGTGGGAACGTAGTAAGGCTCCGTCCGGATCCCATCGGGCATGTACGCCTGGTCGACATAGCCGCCGGGGAAGTCGTGCGGGTACTGATACGGGGTGTCGGCCGGCTTCGGGCGTCCGGTGGCGCTGTGCGAATCGCGCAGGTATTTCGGTACCGGCCGCGTTCGCTGGGCCTCGACGTCCGCCAGGGCGCGCTTGAGGCCGACGTACGAGGCGTTCGACTTCGGGGCGCTCGCCAGATAGGTCACCGCCTGGGCAAGGTTGAGCTGGGCCTCCGGAAGCCCCACATACTCGACCGCGTGGGCTGCCGCATTGGCGACCACGAGGGCCATCGGGTCCGCGTTGCCGATATCCTCCGATGCCAGAATAACCATCCGGCGTGCGATAAACCGCGCGTCTTCCCCGGCCGTAAGCATTCGGGCCAGGTAATGCAGGCCGGCGTCCGGATCGCTGCCGCGAATCGACTTGATGAAGGCCGAAATGGTGTCGTAGTGGTTATCGCCTGTCTTGTCGTACCCGAGGGCTCGCCGCTGCAACGCCTCCTCGGCAATAGCCCGGGTGACGTGCCGCACCGCGTCGGCCTTCCGCGAATCGGGCCGAGTCGCCAGTGCGGCGAGTTCGAGGGCGTTGAGGGCGGTCCGCGCGTCTCCGTTCGCCCGGTCGACCAGGTGTGCGCGCGCATCGGCGTCGAGCCGGACGCGGAGCGCGGCAATTCCGCGCTCCGCATCGTCCACGGCGCGGTCGATCAGGGCGCCGACATGATCATCCGTCAGGACGGTAAACGTGAAGACTCGGGCGCGCGAGAGAAGCGGCGCGTTGACCTCGAAGTAAGGATTCTCGGTCGTCGCGCCGATCAGGACGACCGTGCCGTTTTCCACATGCGGGAGCAGCGCATCCTGCTGTCCCTTGTTGAACCGGTGGATCTCGTCGA
>JBKQWH010000017.1:0-5061 GCA_052139635.1 Capsulimonadaceae bacterium | reverse complement strand
TCAATACCGAAAGCGCCATGCCTCCCGCCAATTCCCAAATGGGGATATATATCTCCAGGTTGCACAGCTCCAGGCGTATGCCTCGCACTACCCGGGCGTCCATGTTCTCGCAATCGCAGACCTGGAGATATATATCCCCATTTGGGAATTGGCGGGAGGCATGGCGCTTTCGGTATTGATTACGTGGATCGCCTTTCTCGCGCAGAAGGCGTTCGATCAATCCCGCTCAATTCGCAAAGCGAACGAGGAACTCGCCGCTGCTCGCGATATCCTTGAGGAACGGGTGCTGGACCGAACAGTTGAGCTGGAGAAGGCGAACCAGGCGATCCGCGACGTCCTATCGAGTGTCACCGGCGGAAAATTTCGACTTTGCGCCGGCCTGTCGGACCTGCCGTGTTATGGAGAGGAGGTCGGCGCCGTCGTTAACCTCGCGCAGAACGTCGGAATTCGCGACCTGCGGCGGCAGGCTCGCGGGGTTGCCGCGGAAGTGGGTTTCTCCGACGAGTACTCGCAGGACCTCGAGACGGCCGTTGGCGAGGCGGCGATGAACGCTGTCGTGCACGGTCGCGACGGAATCGGGCAGGTGTTCCTCAAGGATGGCACGACTGTGCAAATCCGAATTACCGATGTAGGAAGCGGTATCACCATGGAGCACCTGCCGCGCGCCACGCTGGAACGCGGATACACGACGGCAGGCACGCTTGGACACGGCTTCTATTTGATCCTCAACACGGCGGATCGCGTCTATCTGTTGACCAGCCCGACCGGCACGACGGTCGTTATCGAGAAGGACCGCGACCCGCCCGTCACAACATGGCTCGACCGCATTTCAGAATCCGTGCAGTGGGGCGGGAACCCGATGCCGGAACGGTGGCCCGTAGGAAACCGCGCAGGGGGTTCCGCTCCCAAACAAACCCTGCCGGCTCATTGCGTCGACTGAGCCGGCGGATTGCCGAAGCCGCCTCCGTAGCCGTTCTGAAACGTGGTTTGCCGGATCGGTTGTCCGTTCGCGTCGAACAGGATCTGCCCCGGCACCGTCTGAGTCTTTCCGCCGGCCGAAACTGTTATGTGGTACGGCAGGGAGAGCATCGGCGTTGTTGCAGCCGCCCCGGCCGCCGGCGGCGTGTACGTCCACGAGATGTGGCTCGGGTCCGGATTGGGATCGAGGCTGCTGTGGAGCACGCTCTTGTCTGGCAGGTATTGCGGCACGAGTGCCTGCAGGTTGGGCGGGTAGGTCCCGTTTGCTGCCTTGTACTGAGCGATCGCCCGGCAGATGATCGGGCCGCTCTGAGCAGCCATTCCGATTTTCATCGACTGGCTGAATACGCTGCTCGGATTGGACATCTGCGTCTTTACCGCCTGAAAGATCAGGACGCCGCCGATCAGGCCCAGGACGAGAAGCACGGCACAGGTAATCCCGAGCGCCTTAAAGCAGCCGCCCGAGTTGCTCTGCGGCGGCGGGGGAGGCACGTATCCGTATCCTGGGCCGGGAGGCCCCTGCGGTGGCGGATAGTATGGCGTTCCCATAGACTTTAGTCCTCCTTATCGTCAATCTTCCGGTCCTTCCTGGCGGGCAGGCGGACACTCGAGTGGCGGTTGGCCATTCGCGGCGTAAAATCGCTCTCCGGAGTGATCCGCAGGGCGAAGCCGACCAGCAGCGTGATAGTGCGCTCGATGTCGTGCAGCGAGACAACCTCGCACGGCGTGTGCATGTAGCGTAGCGGCACGGAAACCAGTCCGGTGGCCATGCCGGCCTGGTTGATCTGCATATCGTTTGCGTCTGTCCCGGTTCCGCCGCCGTTCGCCACGACCTGGAAGGGGACATCGAGATCCCGCGCGACCTCGCAGAGAAGCCGGAACACCTCCGGGTTGTTATTCGCCCCGCGGCAAATCGTCGGGCCTTTCCCAAGCTCCACGTCGCCGTAGCGATTCTTGTTCATGCCGGGAAAGTCGGTTGCGAAGTCGACGTCGACGGCGATTCCCACGGTGGCGCCGCAGTCGTACGCCGATGTCCTTGCGCCCCGGTGGCCGACTTCTTCCTGGACGGTGGAGACGCCATAAATCGACGCTGTCAGTGTGCGCCGGGACGCCTGTCCGGAGCGGGATTGCGCGGATGTACCGCTGCCGGAACTGCGGCTACACTCGTGGAGGCGGCGGATGGCCTGCGCGATCACAAAGGCTCCCACCTTGTTGTCAAACCCATGCGCCACCGCCAGACCGCCTTCGAGGGCGGCGAACCCGGCCGCGTAGGTGATCGGATCGCCAATGGCAACCTTCTCGACGACCGCGGGCTTGCCGGTGGCGCCGATGTCGACGAAGAGGTCATGCAGGTTCGCTCTTCGGCCGCGCTCCTCCGGTTCCATCGTGTGAATGGGGCGACGCCCAACTACGCCGAGCACGGGCCCGGTCTCCGTGTGCACGTACACGCGCTGCCCCACGGTGATATTCGCGTCGTGCCCGCCGATGCTGCCGAAGTAGAGGTAGCCGTCGGTATTGACATGGGTTACGAGGAAGCCGATCTCGTCACAATGTCCGGCCAGCATGAGACGCGGAGCTCCGGCGGGGTTCAGCACGGCGGTGACGTTTCCCATGATGTCCGTCCGCACATCGTCGGCATACGGCGTTACCGCCTCGCGAAATACTTCCTGCGCCGGCTGTTCATATCCGGACGGGCTCGGCGCATCCACCAGACGCTGCAGCAGATCCAGGTTCCGTAAGGCTGTTCTGTTTCCCGTAAGCGGCTCCGATCATATAATTTGCCAAAGTAGACGTACCTATTGTACCTGGAAAGGTCGCACCGGCAGCGGAAGACGCTCCTAAATAGCCACGACATCCGCTACGCGGACGATCACTTCCAGACGGTCTTTCGGGCGCGTCCTCCGTATACCAGCCGCGGTTTTAGGCACCGCGATGTTGCGTCGATCACCGCCACATTCATTGGACACACATCACACTGGGTTGGTTGCCAGCATAGCGCGCTTAAGGATATATGCCGGGGTACCATCAATCGGTCGGAGGGTAAGCGTGTCCCCGTCCTTCATCGTATAATGGAATGTTGTGGAAATTGCTTTATTGACAGTGCGATCCGCGGACGGTACGAATTGCGGATCACGAGATCGAACCTCCGGAATCGTGGATTCGTCATACCCGCTCGACACCAGGTCCGTCGTAATCGTGAGTGTGGTATCCGTAACGGAATAATGGCCGACGTTGTTCGTATGCATGGCCGATGTAATAAACGTGATGTGCATCGCCTGGGTGTAGGTGCCGTCGGCCTGAAATGCAAAGGTCAAGAATGGGGCTTCACCCACCGATGCGGTGTCGGTTTCCCATTTTCCGACGATCGAAAATGGCGCCGGTCTACCGTCGCCGCCGGTCGCGCCGAGAGTGGCGGACTCCAAACAACCCTGTCCCTGTTTCATCCACATGGATCTCCTTTTGACTCAATTGTCGCACGCTCGCCTGAAACAACTCTGAAACTCCGGTCGGGAAAATGGGGACGCAGGCGGCGAAATGAAGGTGTTATCGGCCTCACATCGAACGACCTCGAGTTACGGCCCGATGATGTCTCTCAGAACGCTGCGCAGGCCGTTCGAGTAGCGGCCGTAGCGGCCGGAGATCAGTTCGGCGGCAATTGGGCGAAGGCGCGGAAGGCGGGCCCCGGGCATCGAGGCCCTGGCGCGCACATGCGCGAGGCGGGCGGCGAGACGGCGGCGGGAATCGAAGAGATGCTCGGATGGCTTGACGGAGGCGAGCCGCGCGTCGACCCGGTCGAGGAACTCGGCGTGATCGCGATAGTGCTCCCGATCCAGAACCGAGGCGCGCACGTGCTCCCGCACCCCGGTGACCTGAGCATCATGCTGCCGATAGCGGATCAGTGGCTCGGGCAAGAAATCGATCGCAGATGCGGCGGAGCCGAGCAGCGCGATCCAGGAGTCGTGATAGCGGCCGGTCTCGGTCGGGATGGGCAGGACCAGGGAACGAAGTTCGGCGCGAAAGGCCAGCGTGGCCCCGGTAACGACATTGGCGTCGAGAAGGACGTCGAATCCATCGCCCCGACGTAAGCGCGACTGCCGCCGCTTATCGAAGGCCGCATAGTCGAAAAGCCGCACACCGAGCGGCCGCAGGTCCTTGTCGACAACCTCGCCGTCGGAAAACAGGACACCCAGACCCGGCCTGCTCGCGAACGCCGCTTCATAGCGGGCCAGCTTGTCCGGCAGCCAGAAATCGTCCTGATCGCACAGCGCGATCACGTCGCCGCGCGCGCCGGTAATGGCGATCTCGAAGTTGGCGATAAAGCCCACGTTTGCCGGATTGACCGCGACGCGGACCTCAAAAGGAGCGCGCGACGCGAACGCCCGCACGATGTCCGCCGTCCCATCGGTGGACGCATCGTCGGCGACCACCAGCTCTGCCGGCAGCGACGACTGGCGCGCCAGGCTGTCGAGTTGGTCTGGCAGGTAGGCCGCACCCTGGTAGGTGCACAGGACGATCGAGATCCGCGGTGCGTCGCCCATTACTTTTGGAAGGATTCGAGATATCGCGCCCCGAGTGTGACCGGGTCGCCGTCGGCGATGAGCTTCCCCTTATCGAGCCAGATCACCCGGTCGGCGAAGCTGATGTCCTTGCTGTGTGTGACGTTAATCAGGGTCTTGCCGGCAGCGCGAATCTCGGCCATCCTCGCATAACACTTTCGCCGAAATCCATCGTCGCCGACCGAGAGGGCCTCGTCGACGATCAGAATGTCGGCATTAATGTGGATTGCGATCGCGAAACCGAGCCGCATCTGCATCCCGGAGGAATACATGCGTACCGGAAGATCCATGACCGAGTTTCCGAGCTCCGAGAAGGCGACGATGTCCTGGTAGACCTTTGCAGCCGATTCGGGCGGCAGACCGTGGACAGCGGCGTTGAAGTACACGTTCTCCTCGCCGGTTAGCTCGGGATTGAAGCCCGCCCCCAGCTCCAGCAGGCTGATCAGCCGGCCGCGGATTGTTGCCGATCCGGAAGTCGGCAGGTAGACACGTGAGAGGACGGAGAGCAGCGTGCTCTTGCCGGACC
>JBKQWH010000016.1:0-7484 GCA_052139635.1 Capsulimonadaceae bacterium | reverse complement strand
CTCGAATTGTTGTGCGACGTGCATCCCGACGTGCCCGATCGGCTGGCGGGCGACGCCGGCCGGCTGCGGCAGGTATTGCTGAATCTGGTGGGAAGCAGTTTGGCAAGAATAGCGTTATGCGGCTCGGCGAGTCCCCGAAGTTGACCGTCGACGTCATCTCGACCGGCTCCCTGGCCCTCGATCTGGCGCTCGGGGTCGGCGGAGTCCCGCGGGGCCGCATCATCGAGATCCACGGAGCAGAATCGTCCGGCAAGACCACACTCGCCTACCACATCGTGGCCGAGGCCCAGCGCGCCGGCGGAACGGCCGCCTTTATCGACGCCGAACATTCGGTCGATCCTGAGTACGCGCGAAACCTGGGCGTGGATATCAACAAACTGCTGGTCTCTCAGCCCGATAACGGCGAGGAAGCTCTGGAAATCATGGACGCCCTCGTCCGAAGCGGCGCAATCGACGTCGTTGTGCTCGACTCGGTCGCCGCTCTTGTTCCGAAGGCGGAGATCGAGGGCGACATGGGCGACAGCCATGTCGGCCTCCAGGCCCGCCTCATGTCCCAGGCGATGCGCAAGCTCAACGGCTCGATCTCCAAGACAAACACGGCGGCCGTATTTATCAACCAGATCCGCGAGAAGATCGGCGTCATGTTCGGCAATCCGGAGACCACCCCCGGCGGACGGGCTCTCAAGTTTTACGCCAGCGTCATGCTTGATGTCCGACGCATCGAGACCCTCAAGCAGGGTACGGAGATGGTGGGCAACCGTGTCAAGGTCAAGGTCGTCAAGAACAAGGTGGCCCCGCCGTTCCGGCAGGCCGAGTTCGACATCATGTTCGGCAAGGGGATCTCCCGATCCGGCAGCATCCTCGACATCGGTGTCGAGCTTTCGCTGATCAACAAGAGCGGTTCCTGGTTCACCTATGGGGACCAGCGCATCGGCCAGGGCCGCGAGAACGCGAAGCAGCACCTGGAAGCCCATCCCGCGATCATGGACGAGATCGAGGCGATCATTCGATCCGACAAGAAGTCGGCCGAGATCCTGACCGTCGGGAAGCCCGGCCTTGACGAATAACCGCCGTGTGATTCATCTATAGCCGACATATGCCTATCATTTTGCGCGTAGCAACAGCAAGGGGTCCGTCCGGCCGCACCCGTATCGACCTCGACGACGGCCGCGCTGTCGACGTCCGTGACGCGGTCGCAGCCGCGTTTGGCCTGCGCCGCGGCCTGATGCTCGACGATGACCGGCTTGCCGAGGTCGAGCGGCTGGAGCGCGGGCACGCCGCCCTCGACGTTGCCCTCGCGTTCCTCGAGCCGCGCATGCGCAGCCGCGGCGAAATCGTAGCCCGCCTCCGCCGGTCACACGTCGACGACGAAGCGATCGAGTACGCTATCGGCCGGCTTGCCGGCCTGGGCCTCATCGATGACGCCGAGTTCGCCGCCCGGTGGGTAGCCGCCCGGGCCGACCCGGCCGGCAGCCGCCCCGTCGGCCGGCGCCGCCTCCGCAGCGACCTCGCGGCAAAGGGCGTCGGTGCGGAAGACGCTCAGGACGTCCTCGCCTCAATCACCGACGAGGACGAGCACTCCCGCGCGCTCGCCGCCGCCCGCAAAAAGCTTCGGTCCGTCCCTACCGACCCGTCAGATCTCATCGCCGCCCGCCGCCGCCTCGCCGCCTTTCTTCAACGTCGAGGCTTCGGCTGGGAGACCGTCAAGAAGGTCCTCGACGAAACCCTGGGGGACTCGGGCGAGGAGTGACCGCTCCCAGTGTCCTTGTTGACCCTTCAACCGTGCCCGGTATGTTGGAAAAAGTCACGTGGCACGAATCGCCAGTCCGTCTAGCGGGTACGCCGAAGCAGGGCATTAACCCTTCCTCCGGTGCGATTTTAGAAACTCATTCGCCTCTCTTGCCCACTTTGTCGTGACTGCCTGTTTATAGTAAAACTCAGCCGCAACGCTTGCGTCCGCGACCGCGTCGTCAATGTCTCCACCAAGGTAGCGTATCTTGGCACGTAGAGCATAAGCGTTCGCCTGAACGTGCCTGATCGCCATCTTCTGAATGAAATCAAAGGAAATCGAAAGCTCCGTGCTCGCTTGGTCGGTCAATCCAGCGTTGAAGAGGCACTCGGCCAGATCAAAACGAGCCTCCGCTTTCACTGCGTCCAACGAGGATGCATCGGCATAGCCCAGCGCTTCGGTAATTTGGCTCAGCGCTTCCTCGAAATTACCCTGTGCAATGTTGATCTTGGCGACCTCGCTCAGCGCGGCGCCGCGCTGCAACTGGAGATCCTGTCTCTTCGCGTCCGCAATGGCTTCTTCGAGAATCGACAGAGCTTCGGCGAGATCACCCCTCCCTGCATGTGCCATCCCTGCCAATACGTTAATCATTGTCATCACAGGGCTGCCCTGGGGTGGGTCATTAACAATCTGAACGTGGGTACGCGCTTCCGAAAGGTACTGCAACGCATCGTCGAATTGCCCCTTAAAGCTGTGAAGAGCCGCGAGGTCGACGTATACCCTTGCAATGCCAATCCCTTCCGTATTACCCGACGTCTTGTAGAGATGGATCACACCATGGAACCGTTCCTCAGCTCGCAGAAACTCTCCGCAAAACATCAATATTCGCCCGGAAACCTGCAGCGCGTAAATATTGTCCGGATCGACCTCCGACAGCAGTTGAAACAAACTCTCCACGTGCCCCACAGCCGCAGCAGAGTAGTCTGTCCAGAGGTTCATGATTGAGTGGATCGTGCTCTTAGCTGTTGTCACGTCTTCTCGGCAGATGGAGCGGAGAACCTGTAGAGCGTGTTCGAACCGTCCTTCCTTAAACGCTTCAAACGCGGTCGGTACCAGATCCTCTGGAGCATCCTGCACCTTACGACGGAGGAGAAATTGAAGTCGCTCGTACGAAGGAAAAAGGAGCTCGATCCTCGTGTAGTCCAGTTCAGCGGGGTCCTCGTTCAACGCAAGGTCAGGGTGATAGTACAGGATTAGGTCCAGGTCTGACCTGAACCCTGCGGCACTGATCTTGTGCCGTGCATCCGCCAGCCGCTCTTCACGCTTTTCGTCGTTGCCCACGGGAACCGGAGACACGACGAAAAGTACGCGGGCCGCCGGATCGCCCGTGGTGGGCCAGCCACTTGCCCGGAGGCTGCGCAGAAAGTACTGCGTGCCCTCAACGTTTTGCCGATTGAGCCCCATGACGACTACAACGTAGTCGGCGATATCTCGTGTACAGATGCCGCTTTCGTCTGCGAAGCCGGTACGAGAGTCTACCAGCACATACTCGTAGCCCCCATGTTGAATGATGACGTCCTTGAACTTCTGGAATAAGGGCCGCCCAAGTCCTTGTTCATACAGGACAGGCAGGTTGACTCGTGTTAGCTTCTGGCCGTAGGTGATGGCCGCACCCGGTTCGCCGGATTGGGACGGTGAAGCCTCTGCATTGCGAGAAGACGCCGTGAGTCGACCACAGGTTAGCAGATCAAGGCAGCCTCCGTCAACCCGGAGGTATGGTGCGGGTAGACAGACCGGCGTGATGTATTCATGGATAGATCGTCTCTCCTTATCAGGATATCGGTCAGGTTCCGTAAGAGGTGACCTAGAACTATCACGCATGAAATCGTCAACGAGATCAATCAATCCTGGGCGTTCGCCGGCAGCAGGACTGAGGCTGGGTATGGTTGAGAGGCCCGGAGCCTCCAAATCGAAGTCGATCATCAACACACGCCGGCCACGTCCGGCGAGAATATATGCCGTGTTTATCAGTGACAGCGTTCGTCCGACCCCGCCCTTATACGAGTAGAACGTGAAAAATGTTGCCTTACGCGCTTCTCGTATGATTGCTTCTGTTGACATGTAGCACGACCTTGATCCGGCGATTGTGTATCCTTATACACGGTCCGATGGATGCTGATTTTCGCCTGGATTATTCAAGTCCTGCAAAAAGCCAGGTGTTTGCCTGTCGTCTGTGAACCATGAATAATCCAGGCTTGAAGGGTATGATTTTGTCCCACTACACTTCCACTAGCCGTGCAGACGTGAACGAGGGCGGACGATCCAGATCCGCGAGATACTCTTCGAGGGTTTGTTGCATCGCCGTTTGCCGCCCTGGTTCAGGACTATACGACGCGTAAGCCTCGCGACCGTCTGCTGTGGCCTTTGCGTAGACGAGAGCCGAAAAGGGATCGCTAATCGGCACGCCTTGGCGCGCACTGGCCGTTTCATGCGAGCTGGCGACTAACTCAGCGATAAACTTCAACAGATTGAACGGTCCGCTTCCGCGAAGATCCGCGTCCGTCTTTTGGCAAAATCTCACTGTTCTTAACCGTTCCCGGTCGTGATACCGCTCGAGAAACGGTTTAAGCTCGATCATGCGCTCAACCGGCTTTCGCACATCTCCGTCGAGCAAACCGCGCCAGAACGCGAGGCGGGCGCCTTCGAACTTGAGGTAAACCTGAACGGAAGCCGGCGCATTGGTCCATCCGGCCGCCTCAACGGCGGCGCTGAGTTCCTCACGGGCGGCCGCCAGAAGCGACAGACACGCAGATGGCTGGCCGGACAGGCTTTGAGCGCGGTCGATCAGGTCAACTGCACGGTCCCAGTGCGGACCTGTGGGCATGATATGGGTGTCGGTGATAGTCGTCGTGGATGGGAAGATCTCTTCGGAAAGTTTAAGTCGCTTTTCAGGGTCTTCCGTAAGGGTGTATGTGGCGGGTTTCTTTTGGTCGGAGGTCAGCAGACCGTCACGCATCATGCGATCCAACTCGGTACTGATGCTGGTTTCCTTAAGATCGGTTACATTGGCGATCGTTGCTAGAGTGAACGATTGCAGCAACAAGGCGTGCTTGCGCACGCGGCCCTTGACAACGCCAGGGCCGACTCTTGATGGTAAACTCATATCCGTTCCCCAGTCGAGGACGAAGCCGAGTGTTTTCGACGACGCCCTATTTTCTCAGATGAGAGAATATACCACACATCGCCCAAAATTGCAACACTCGCCGAATTAATTTCTCACATGAGAAATCTATCCGCGCCGAGAAGCGATGTCAGCCCGGCTAGAAGAGCTCGGACCGGTGGACGGGTCTGGAGCAGCACACGTAGGGGTCCTCGCAGCGTTTCATCGTAGTACGCGGCCATCAAGCGGTTTATAACCCTCGTGGGCCAATCAGGCGGCGCGTCGCCGCTGAAATCAAAATTCGCTAGGTCTACCGTGACCTGTCGCAGGTATTCGTCGTCAAACAGCCACGGACGAAAGTGCAACAAAAAGTCAAACACTTTATAGATAGCAAGCTTCCCTAGATTGATTTCGTAGTCTGCATTGGCTCCAGGGTCAAGCACGGTTTTCAGGTAAGACCAGAGGTCGGCCTGTCGGATATCCATATCCATCACAGGTGCGGTGGCTTGTCTGTTGCATATCGTACACGAATATGCGAATGCCGGGAGATCGCTTCCAGACGCGTGTTGATATAAATAGAGGGCGGCCATATACATCATCCATCCATCGTGAAACAGGGCATTTTGACGGTTGTCGGTAATGAAAATATGGGCTGTGTACTCATGAAGGAACATAAATAGCAGCGCCGCATAGTCATCGAAGTCGTGCCGGTCGGTTACGCAGCAAGTTACTTGCGCCTTCGCGTGATAGTTGCCCCCGGTCTCCCGCTCCACCCAACATTGCATCGGTGGCTCCATTCTCTTTACGGGCGATTGAGCGTGAAAAACCTCACATGTCGTCGCCTGTCGTGCCGGCAGCCGGATAGGGTCGTCAAAATACGATAAAGCGATAGTGAGAGCCTGGTCGTGCAGATGCCTGAGCATCTGTTCGTAGAAACGCCGATTTGCGAGGGGATTCGTGCCGTCCAGACCGTTAATCGTCCGCGCAACATCCTGTACCATGTCTGCCAGGATCTGGTGCGCGTGAGGATCCGAACGCGGAATTCTTTGCAGACAGACGTTCAATTCGTCGGTAAGCGCTTTCAGCGCCCGCTGATTGCTTTCGCCGTAGTTTACGCGTAGGAAGTTCGATAGAGCATGGTTGAACTCGCTTATGCAGCGCTCCTCAAGGCTCGGATTGTCTGCATCGGCAGCGACCGCACGGAAATGAGCCAATCGCCGCATCAATTGATCGCATGCCGCGACATAATACGCAAACTTGGCGTAAGCGCCGTCCGGTATACTAACCACCGTGGAATCTCCCTGGATATTAGGACGCTAGCTTTTATCATCCGGCGCGTGTTTCTTTTCGGAGTGTTGATGGTGCGAGGTTGGCAACTCCAGGCCGACTTTCCTGGCGATAACGGGCAACAGAATCTTCTCCCACAAATCTCGGGCAACATGCGACGCGAATGTTACCGTTGTGGCCACCACGTAGGCTTCCGCCATAAAATGCATACCGGTCGAAACGCCGAACTCACGCTGGCCATCAGGCCAGTTCACGTCGTCCATGGATTCCTGGATCGCTCTTGTGAGATTTGTCTTCGCCTCGTCCGGCGTGCTTGCGTAGACGTTCAGATCAAACGCGCTTGACGTATCCATGATTCCAGTCCTTTCTCCGAGAGACCAAAAGAAACGGCACGCGAGTTGCGATGCATATCGAGTTTGAAATGCGACGCTCGTTACGGGATTCTTCCGAGCGGCCGCGGAGCGTCGTGTCGGGATGTCTCAGGCAGTGCCCCGAACCGACCGAAGTTTACATAACCGCGCCGGCTTCGTCAAAACGTTACGCGAGCTGACTTCACCGCCCGCGCGCGGATCCACGGGGTAGCACAATTGTCACCAAGTTTGAACGGTCGAAATGCGGACCACGAAGACGATTGTGTCGCTGGGTCCGCATGGTAACCTTCGCATTGATCACTGATATGGCGTGAATGCACGCACGTTTCTGTAGCCATTCCGGGGCCGATATGAGTATGGCGGGAGCATCACAACACGCACGGCTGCGGTCTTGATTCCGGCCGCTGAACTGCGTTCACGCTCTATTATCATCGGATGATCACTTATTGTCAATATCATAAAACGATAAATTTTTGCAGGTCCGCGAGTAAATCGCGAGTTGGGCCACGATGTCTTCTTCGGACATTTTCCGAATGTCATTCAGGGCACGGCCGTCCTCGGCGTGCCTGCATTAGGCCGGTGGGAGAGAGCTGGGAGCAAAGGGCTCTCGTTCACGCTGCTCCCACTGGTCCTCGGCTGGTGGGGCTTTCCGTGCGGACCAATCAACACGATTGGCGCTATCATCGAAAACGGTAAAGGCGTGAAGGACGTTACGCAGCAGATGATCGGCCGGATCATGACGGCCGCCGCCCAGAGCCGGCCGCCCACCTTCGCGGGACCGAACCTTCCGCTGTGACCCGCGATCACCGATGCTCTCGACGCCGCTTATCCTCCGTCCTCTCTGGAAGCGGGAGAGGACGGCGGCCTGGCGACGGCGGCCTCGATCGCAGCCACCGTTTTCGGGCCGATCCCGGGGACCTGCCAGAAGTTCGAGGAG
>JBKQWH010000015.1:0-4530 GCA_052139635.1 Capsulimonadaceae bacterium | reverse complement strand
ACAGGCAGGGACGCCTGTCCCACGATAGGACGTGAATCATGCAGGCTAGCTAGTGCTCGTCGTAGATGACCTTGGCCACGACATCACCCACCGTCTTGAGGCTCGCGGCACTGCACTTGTCGGCGGTGTCGTCGAGCGTATGCCAGTACGGATAATCGAAGTCGATCAGGTCGACGGCCTCGATTCCGGCCTCGTTGAACGGAACGTGGTCGTCGCCCATGTCGTACTTCGTGCTGTCGGGAAATTGCGCCGAATAGCCGAGCGCGCGAGCGGCCGACCATATCTTATCGTCGATCTCGTGCCCCCATTGCTCGGAGTGCACTTCGCGATAGATGACCACGTCCTTCTGACCGATCATGTCCAGCAGTATCGCGTAGGCTGGCTTGTAGATGCCAGGATGGGCGGCGAAGTAGCGCGCCCCCAGGTACATGCGGTCCTCGCCGGGGCCCCAATCTTCTCCATCCACGAATAACAGTATGACGCCGAC
The DNA here is from genome assembly GCA_052139635.1 of Capsulimonadaceae bacterium. Taxonomy (GTDB): domain Bacteria; phylum Armatimonadota; class Armatimonadia; order Armatimonadales; family Capsulimonadaceae; genus JBKQWH01. Next base: position 4,043 of record JBKQWH010000015.1, on the reverse strand, counting down.
AGTGGGACGCTTCTTGTGGAAACAGCGGGCCAGCTCGATTTGCGCCGCCGTTCCCGACGCGCCGTCGTCGGCGCCCATGATGGGCCGGTCCTTGTGAAGGAGGTCCTGATCCGCGGTCGGCCTTGTGTCCCAGTGCGTAAAAATCAGGACTTTCCGTGAGGCCGCGGGGTTGATCACTCCGATAATATTGGTCATATGGAGGGTGACATGCCGGTCGGGATCGTGAAACGTGAACGGCTGAAGGTCGACTTTGTCGACGAAGGGCGTGAGTTTTTGGAGGATCAGCGTACGGCACTTCTCGTGGGCCTGTGATCCAGGCGGGCGGACGCCCAGGTTGCACTGCGCCACAAGATCCGCATAGGCCCGCTCTCCGTCGAAATCCGATCGAACGGCCGGTGTCACAGGCGGGGCAGGTTGCGCGGGCGCCGGCACACCCTGTGAAACGGTTTGCGACTGGCCATGGCATCCCGCGCCCATGAGTACCAGCAGCAATACAGGAAGGGTCAACAGGGCATTTCGGGCCGGCAGTGCCCGGAGCGGCCGCCAGGCGCGCCCGGAGAGTGGATGACATTTCACGCAGCGATTACCTCCCGGGTTCATTGCTGTTCCCGCAACTCACGCTTATACAATTCAATGCGTAATTATACACACCACAAGGCATTGAGTCAACCGTCCCGGTTTCCCGTGCCGGGTGGGTCGACACAGGCCGGAGATACGCGTTCATAACCGCCCGGTTGCGGCCGGGAGACGTGACCGGTCGATGTCGATGTCGAGCACGACGCGGGTCACGGCTTCCTGTACGTCAGCCAGTTCGATCAGGCGCATGCAGCGGTAGCGGGCCGGATGGACGCAGCCTTTCTTGTCGCATGGGGCGCACTCGAGCGGCTTGGAAAGAGGAATCCCGGGGCCGACCAGGGGCGCGCGCTCGTCGACAGGGGTCGGGCCGAACAGGGCGACATACGGCACGCCGAAGGCGGCGGCCAGGTGCATCGGGCTCGAATCGCCGGAGATCACCAGGTCGGCGCGGCTGATCAGCGAGATGTACTCGCGCAGGGTCGTGGACTCGGCGATCACGGCGTCGCGCGGACACCGCCGGGCGATCTCGCCGGCGCGCCCGGCATCGTCCGGCTTGAATGTCAGGACGATCCGAGCTCCGAATTGCCGGGACAGCCAGCCGACGAGGGCCACCGCCAGGTCCGGTGCGAGGGACCGGTTCTCCGCTGTGGAAAATGGCGCCAGGACCATCACCCTCTGGCCCGCACGCAGGTCGTTCCGGCTCGCAAAGCCGCCCAGGTAGTCCCGGTCAACGGCGGATTCGCCCAGGATGAGCCGCTTGCCGGCCGGCGGGAATCCGAGCAGCGATGTCGCCTTCAGGAAATGGTCAGTATTGTGCAGGCCGCGCGGCTTGGGAATGGCATGGTGGTAGAAAACACGTGTCGCGGCCAGCGACGGTTGCGCGAACACCCCAATCCGAAGGGGAGCGGGCGAGAGCAGCGCCGACCACCATTCCTCCGCCTGGCAGTTGATCACGGCATCGAATCGACGCCGCCGCAGCGGCGCCCGTATCTGATTCGTCCGCTGTGCCCACGCGATCAGCTTCCCGCGGCGTCGGAGACGTCGCCAGGCCCCGGAATCGACCACGATCAACTCGTCGATCAGCGGATGGCCGGTGAGAAGCGAGGCGTTGTTCGAATCGACCAGCCAGGCGATGTGCGCATCCGGCTCCGACGCACGGATGGCGGTCAACATCGGAGTGGCCATCAGAATGTCGCCAATCGCCCACATCTTGATGATCAGGATCTTCTTCATGCGCCCGGAGTCCGAAACCTCTCTCCCCTCCAGGAAAAGGGAGATCTATCGACCGATGCGGCCAGTATGGCACGAATCGCACCGGGATAATACTTCATGACGCGGGGATTGCGCCCGATCGCGGCCCGGAGGCACTCGCGGGCCCGAGCCGCGTCGCCGTCGGCCAGGGCCAGCTTCCCGACTCGATAGTAGGCGTCGGCGAACTTCAAGGTGTGCCGGTGGTACGCGCGGCGCATCTCGCGGCTCGGGTCGGCCTTCCGAATCTCCGCGCGGGCGGCCTCGATGGCGTGGCGAAGCTCCAGGCGTCCAAGGGCATGCGGCCGGCGGTCCTGAGACTTGCTGTCCGCGTGCACCCGGTAGTCGGTCAGCGGTGCGTCGACATATGCGTAGGGAAAGCGGCGCGCCAGCCGAAAATTCAGTTCCCAGTCCTCGGAGAATCGATAATTGGGATCAAATGGCCCGGCTTCGTCCAGTGCGCCGCGGCGCACCAGGCAGCTCGACGGCATCACCTGACTCTCCACGACCAGCATCCGCAGGACATCCACTCGGATTCCCGCTCGGACCTCCCGACCCCCGCAATTGTCGAGGGAGATCGGAAGGTCCAGCGGCGGCGCCTGTTCCTGACGGCATTGCAAGGGATTCCCGGCGGCATCGACCATTCGGCAGGCTGTGTACACGACCGCAGCCTGCGGAAACGCCCGCATCACCTGTACCTGGGCCGCGATTTTCTCCGGGCGCCATCGATCGTCGCTGTCCAGCCAGGCCAGAAACGGCGCGGTCGATGCGGCGATGCCGGTGTTCCGCGCCGCAGCCGTGCCGGCGTTTTCCTGCCGGATCACGCGGATGGCGTCACCATACGACGCCAGGACGGACGAAGTGCTATCGGTGCTCCCGTCATCCACCGCGATGATCTCGATCGACGGGTATGTCTGGCCGAGGGCGCTGTCGATCGCCTCGCGCAGGTAGCGTGTGCGGTTATAGCAGGGGATGATGGCTGCCACGTTCGGCATCGACTGGCTCACTCCGGCGGTTTCGGGTTCCCGATCAGTCATGGTCAAGCACCTGCCGCTGCTCCCGGAGGGCGATCGGGAGCGCCTCGCCGCGATCGTTTGTCAGCGGGAGGCGCAGGCTCAAATAGAGACCGAACCGCCGGCTGCCGGCCACCGCCAGCCGCAGTGTGTCGGCCCACTTTCCCGTGCGGGCGTTCTGCCAGGTCCAACCCCAGATGGCGCGGGCGTTGCGGCGCTCGATGCTGGCGTGGACGCGCCTCCAGCGCCAGCGCGCCATCCGACGCTGCTCGTCGGTCAGATCCGCGCAGCCTGCCATGGCCGAGCGCACGCGCATCTCCGCCATAAACGTGACATGCTTATCCCGCGAAGCATTGCATGTATGTCTCCGCCAGTCCAGCACGACGTCGTTGACAAAGGCGAAGTCGCCGCGGCTGCTCAGGCGCAGCCACAGGTCCCAGTCGTCGGCCGGCGGCAGGTCGGGGTTGAAGACATGCCCGCCCGCATCCCGCGCGGCCTCGACCGACGACCGACGCAAAAGGGCTGCGCCGGGGCTCGTGATGCAGCAGTCGCAGATCAGGGTCGCGAAGGTGGTGGGCTCCGGCGGCCGGCTATGGACGATCCGGTGGCCCGCGACCTTGCGGCGCTCCCCGCTGATCACCTGACCGTCGACGGGAGCGCCGGCATCGTCGACAATGCGCGCCAGCCCGTGCGCTCCCACGGCGTTGGGAGCAGCTTCGACGGCCTCCACCAGCCGAGCCAGCGTTTCCGGGTGCCAGAGGTCGTCGTGGTCGAGGAAGATCACGTAATCGGTCGCCGGCGCCGCCGCGTAACCTGCGTTTCGGGCCGCCGCCACGCCGGCGCGGGCCTGACGCTCGGCGCGGATGCGTGAATCTGTCCGCGCGACCTGCTGCGCAAGTTCCCAGGTGCCGTCGAGCGATCCGTCGTCGATGATCACCAGGTTCCAGTCGACGTACGTCTGCGCCGCCACGGTCGCCAGGGTGGCCGCGAGGCGCTTCGAGCCGTTATAGGTGGGAATCACGATGCTGACTGCCATTTGCGCGAGCGGCGTCCTCTCCGGACGAGGTCGGTGACAACGACTACGGTGCTATTATACCAATGGCTGCCACGTACCGATCTCATGACTGTTGGGACGCCAGGATTCCTGAGAGCGACGCCTATCTATCCGGTGTTCGAGGATTCTTTTTTGCATGGATTACAAGGATT
>JBKQWH010000014.1:0-8148 GCA_052139635.1 Capsulimonadaceae bacterium | reverse complement strand
GAAAGCCGGAATCCATATTCCACGGGACAAAATGCTCTCGCGCTTAAGTACATAACCGCCTCCCAGGTCAGCGACACCTGACCGTTGCCGGCAGTGGCGGCCAGGCCGGCCGGCGCGGGCGGGATTTGCAGTCCCGACTCGGGCGTGGCGGACGCCTCGTTCGACACGCCCGATGTCCCGGCGGGGTTAACCGCCGCCACTTCATAGAAGTACGTGTGTCCGTTGGCCAGACCGGTGTCGGTATACGATGTGGCTGTACCTGCCCCGATGGGCCCTGTCCCTTCGCCGCCGGAAGACGTTCCACGGTAGATGTCGTAGCTCGTCGCTCCGGTACTCGCCGTCCACGCCAGCGAGACCTGCGCATTCCCGGCAGTCGCGACCAGGCCAGTCGGCGGCTTGGGAACTGGGATCAGCGCAAACACCGTGCCCCAGTCGACCGATCCGCCCGACTCGGTCGAGCCGTAGAAGGTGCCATCCGAGTCCTGCATCAGACCGGACGAAGGCCATATCCCGTCATCCGGCACGCTCCCGTCGCCAAACGAATGCAGGATCGTCACGAGACCGGATGGCGTAATCTTGAATGCGGCGCCATATCCGGACTGTGGGCTCCCGGTGGCGGTCGAACCGCCACGCGTACACGTGCCGTAGAAGCTGCCGTCCGTTCCCTGAATGAGGCCTTCAGGCACTTGCCCGTCATTCGCCACGCTCCCGTCCCCAAACGAATGCAGGATGGTCAGGACGCCGGATTGGGTAATCTTGAATGCGGCGCCAACGCTGGCCGATCCACCGAGAAGCGTCGTCCCATAGAGATTCCCATCCGAGCCCTGAATCAGAGTGTTCTCCGCATCTTCCCCGTCGTTCGATATGCTTCCGTCGCCAAACGAATGCAGGATGGTCACAGCGCCCGATGAGGTCATCGTGAAGACTGTGCCAACGCCGGCAGATCCGCCTTGTCCGGTCGCTCCGTAGAAACTCCCGTCCGAGCCCTGTACTAGCCCGGCCCACGGGTGCATCCCGTCATTTGGCACGCTCCCGTCGCCAAACGAATGCAGGATGGTCACGACGCCCGATGGTGTCATCGTGAAGACTGTGCCGCCGCCGGCAGATCCGCCTCCAGTGGTCGTCCCGTAGAAATTCCCGTCCGAGCCTTGAATCAGCCCGGCACCAGGATATTGTCCGTCATTCGCAACGCTCCCGTCGCCAAACGAATGCAGGATCGTCATCACACCCGACGGGGTCACCATGAATGCGACGCCATAGCCGCTATCCTGGTTGCCATTGGCCGTTGATCCGCCAAGCTCGGCCGTACCATAGAGGTTGCCGTTCGAGCCCTGAATCGGTCTGTCGCAAGGACTTTGCCCGTCATTGGACACGCTTCCGTCCCAAAACGAATGCAGGGTGGTCATGGCGCCCGACGGGGTCATCTTGAAAACTGTTCCATCGTCGGCCGGTCCGCCTATAAAAGTCGTTCCGTAGATATTGTCGTCTGAGCCCTCGTATAGCGCGTTTGGCATCAGCCCGTCATTCGGAGCGCTCCCGAACGAATGGACGATGGTCAGGAACATCGGCGCCTGGGCCGATGCGCGGGGTACAGGGAGCGCGCACGCGATCATCGCGAGCGCCATGGCGGGCACTGGAATCGAAAAGAACCGGTTTTGCCGGCAAGACGCCGTCATGGCGCCGGTTAGTGTCGAAAGCCGGGACGGATGGACGATGTGTGCCTCCATCGGTCTATTAAAGAGACTCATGCTACTGCCCCTTTCATGCGGAAACCTGGCCGCGTCGACGCAGGCCGGAAACTGTCTGAGCGTTGATGAACCGGACTCCATAACCGGTTGGTCATTAGTTGTCGATTTGGTGCCCCGTCGTCACTGGACCGTGCCGGAGGTCCCGCAGAAGCTGCTGTCGATCCCCTGCACTACGACGGATTGCGGATAACAGCCGTTTGGAAACAGATTAAAGTCGTGAAGGTCGACGAACACCTGCGCGCGAACTGTGGCGGCGGGTAACTGGTACAAGGTCAGTAGCACGGTCAGGCTGAGCAGCTTCGTGAACATTTGAGCCTCCGCGTGACGACGGTATTGGTGCCCGGGGGTAAGGAAGGGGACAGGACGTAGCAACTCCCAGGCGTCAGGACGGTCTACATGATATTATAGCCTCTCAGGCGCGATTTCGCCGCGTTTTGTCGCCACATTATCGCACGAAATCACGCACTGGTCGAGGGTGAAACGGTCGAGGGTGCACAAACGTTTCGCGGCGGCGGGAAGGCAGGCGGGCCAGTCGAGCTAGCGGATTGTCGAGGCGGAAACACGGGTCTGCACGCAAATCTAACTCAGCACGTATCCCCAAATGGGTATGGAGGAGTAACGCAGGCACACAGGTCCCCGTTGAGCCGGCGATCGCTTATACCATCAGGTTGGCTCGGACGGATGCGACGGAGACGCGGCTGCGGGCGTGGAGGCTCTTGAGGACAGCGAGGGTGCTATCGCGTTCGGATGACTCGACAAAGGCGCAGGCGCAGACATAGTGGCCGCCGCCGTCTTTGAGCCAGAGGTAGATGTCCCCCCGGATGCAGGTGACTGAGTCGATCGATCGCCACGGCACGTAGGAGTGGCTGTCCGGCAGGATCGACGTGAATCCCTCGCTGTCGGCGACCAGCTTGTGCCCGCGGTTTGCAACCAGCTCCGACATGCGGCCGGCGGCAAAGAACCGCTGCGCCAGAATGGCCAGGGGCACCCACGGCAGGGTGAGCAAAGCCAGGAGTGTGGTCAAATGGTTAAGCCCCAGGCTGCTTGGATCGTCGACAATAAGCAGGAGGCAAACGGAGACCGTCGCGAACGCGATTTTGCAACTGTTAACGGCCAATCGAACTCGGCAGCGTCGAACTTCCGCCTCGTGCGGCACGTATTCCAGGTTCAAAGTGCTCCCTTTCACGAAAATACCATCCATTGAATGTGCGTTCCAACTGGCGCAGATCAGCCCGACGCCGTAACGATGGCGCGAAACCCGAAACCGACGGCTCCGGGTTTTGGTCTAACGCCATCCTTCATTGTATCACATTCAACGCGCCGGCGACAACAGTTTTTTGTAAGAAATCAGGATGGGTGAGACGTGTTCGGGAGGTCCGACGGCGCTCGACGCGCGTGTGTCATCGGGCGGCCTGGCCCATCCCGAACGATCCCGCGACTTACGAAAAGTCGGCCGATCTCAGGTAAAACCCGGAGGCCGCCGGCGCGGTGGATTCCACGCGGTGCATCGCGATCTTCATGCCGGTCGTGCCCCATGCGAAGTGCGACCCGCAGCGGATAAAGTCCTCGCAGGAATGGTCCCACAGCACGGGAAGCCGGTAGGAGAGCGCCTCATGAATGGCATTGCTCCAGTCGCGGCAGGGATCGCCGGTCCCAAAATGACGCTCGCGAACAGCGCGGCCGTCGGCGCCGTAGACCTCGTAGGCCACGTCGTTGTACGTGTCCTGGTCGTGACCATCAAAACCAATGCGCAGCAGTACGGACTTCTTCATATTTCCGCCCCCTTGCAGTCGCCTGTCCCGCACCATTCACGCCTAGCCCGGGTCGATCGCTCCGGAGAACAAATCCTCCGGTTGAGGCGCTTCTTCGGGCCCCATGCCACGGCATACACTTTCAATGGATTATTCCACGTTCGACGGCAGTTCAACCAGGTTACGCACGATAGAAGATCCTTCGGGAAGGAGAGTACGGCAAACGGCCCGCCGAGAGGTACTCGGCGGGCCGTCGAAAGAAGATCGACGATCGGGACTAGCCTTTGATGGCCCCAGCGGTCAAACCGGCCACAAATTCCTTCTGCAGGAACAGGAACAGGATGGCTACCGGCAGTACACTGATCAGTGTTCCCGCCATTAGCCAGCCCCATTCTTCCGGACGAGTGGCAAATTGGCCCGAGAGCTGGTTCAGGCCGATCGGAAGCGTAAAGAACTGATCGTGATGAAGGATGATCTGCGGCCAGAGGAAGTTGTTCCACGCACCCATGAAGCCCATCAAGCTGAAGGCGCCTATCATGGGACGCGTGATCGGCATCACGATGTCCCAGTAGATGCGAAACTCCGAGCATCCGTCGATCCGCGCTGCCTGGATAAGCTCGTCGGGAACCTGCAGGATCGACTGGCGGAAGAGGAAGATCCCGAACACGCCGACGAGACCTGGAACGATGATCCCGGCGAAGTTGTCGATGAAGTGGAAGTGGAAGAGTTCCTCGTACAAGGTCGCCATTGTCACCTGGCCCGGCAATAGCATGGTCGCCAGCATGACGGTCATAATCGCCTTCTTGCCCTTGAACTCGTACTTCGCGAGGGCGAAGCCCGCCAGTGAGCAGAAGAAGAGCGAACCGATTACGCCGACGTCGGTCACGAACACAGAGTTCAGCAAGTAGTGCCAGAATACCCCGTCCTTGTAACCCATCAGTCCCGTGTAGTTTGTAAACGTCCACCGGTGGAGGGGCGGGAAGAAGAGGTACTTGTTCCTGTCGACAGACAACTTGATCGACGCTGCGACCAGCCACACAATCGGAGCAAGCGAAATGATTGCCGCGATTGTCGCCAGTGTGAAGGTGGCGATCAACCCGATAATGCTCACCGCACGACGCGACTGGACGTACACAGCCACAAGCATCGGCAACGCCATCACGTGGACGACCGCGAGCGCGATAAGCAACCCTTTGTAGCTGTGAACACTCGCGCTATGTTCCGCGAACCCGAGCGCGACATTGAGCACTAACAATCCGATAATACTAACCACTCGACTACTCATTAGCTGCCTCCCTTCGCGATGCCGGTTATCCGAACTTGTACCAGGCTAATGATGAGAATGGCAAACGCAAGCGTCCAACCCACCGCAGATGCATAGCCCAGGTCCCCTTGCTGGAATCCGTGCTGGTACAGGTACATGACAACAGTCAAGCCGGAGTTGCCGGGGCCGGCACTGTTCGACAGCATGATCCATGGGAGGTCGAACAACTGCAGCGAGGCGATCGTCGACGTGATATAGAGAAACACAAGGATTGGTTTGATCCCGGGGATGGTTACCGCCAGGAACTGCTGCCACGAGTTCGCTCCGTCAACCTCGGCCGCCTCGTACAACTCCTTATCCACTGCCTGCAGTCCTGCCAGGAAATACACCATGTTGTACCCGGCGAAGAGCCAGAGCGACACCAGCACGATGGCGGGCATGACCAGGTGTGGATCTCCGAGCCACTGGAACCCGAGATCGAACGGATGGTAGATAAAGTGAAATGCGCGATTCACCAGACCGTACTGTGCGGCAAAGGCCTGCTGGAAGAGGATCCCAACAAAGACGCTTCCGAGCAGGTTCGGTGCGAATATGCAGAGTCGCCAGAACCCTCGTATTGGGAGCGTCTTGCGATTCAGCAGCAGCGCAAGGCCCAGGGCCAGCGGAAGCTGAATGATGAGGGAACAGAGCGTGTAGACCACCGTGTTCTGTACGGCGGTCCAGAAGTCCGGGTCCTTCATGAACATGAACTTGAAGTTGTATAGCCCCACGTAGTGCTGGCTCTTGGGACCGTCGGTCGCGTAGAAGGCCAGGATGACGCTCTTGAGGAGCGGGAATATCCCGAATGTCGCGAACATGATCACAAAGGGCGAAACGAAAACGTACGGCGCCAGCTTATTCTGGAGTTGAAACCAGCCGGCTGACGGCGCCTCCGGCGTTCCACCCTGGCTTGTATTCGACGAGCGATCTATAACAGTGCTGCTCAAAATGCGTCCCTCCACAGGTACTGGCGAACATAGTTCGCGTTCTTATGTAGATCCTGGCGCACAAACGCGGTCCATGCGGCGTCATCGACACCGGTCCCGCTGGGATAGTGCGTTTCGTACCACTGGCGGCAATCGAGGATGGACTGGCTGAGCTTCGCGCGAGCCGTATCGATCTCCGGGCTGCTGTACTGCGGAGGTACTTGATCCGCGAGGTTTACATAAAGCTGAGCGCGCACCTGATTACAATAGTATGGGTCCGGGATATTCATCCACGGAAGGTGCCACGCCGATCTGGTCGCCGGCATGACGTACGTGCCCTGGAACTCGCTTGCAAGAATAGTTGGGTCTGTATAGAGGAACTTTGCGAACTCCCAGGCGAGTTCCTTGTGTTTGCACGCCTTGGTGATACCGAGCATCGTGCCGCCCCAAACCGTCGTTTGCCGCTCTCCCGGAGCGACCGCCGGAAGCGGCATCAGCTCCATCTTTCCGGAGTTATTGGGCACATGCTGCATGAGGCTGTGGCTCCGCCAGTCCGGCGCGATCTCGCAGACAAGCAGGCCGGACTCTGTCGACTGCTCCCAGCCGGCGCCCCAGAAGTCTCCGGTTGTGTATCCGATTCGCAGGGGAGTGTGGGCAACCATCGGAACGTACATCTTCATGGCATCCACGCCGTTGTCGTTATCGAAGATGCAATTCCCATTTTTGTCGAAATATCCCGCCGGCTCGCCGTGATCCCCGTCGCGCTGCATGAGCAGCGGCTCGAGGCCACCGGAGTAGCAGTCACCGTCCGCAAGCTCGATCATGTACTGCTTGCCGGGGATCGTGATCTTGTGACCCGCAGCGACGAACTCGTCCCAGGTCTTGAGGTCCTCCGCCTTGATCCCATACTTGTCGAAAATATCCTTCCGGTATGCGAGCATTACCGGGTGGACGTCCTGCGGGAGTCCGAAAATGCAGCCGCGACTGGAGTAGGGCGCAAAGCGCGCCGGCACCATCTGGCTGTAGAGGCTCGGTTCCCCATTGGGACCGGGCGCCATCAACCACGGCCGCAAATCCACGAAACCAATATACTTGATCGGGCCGCGGAACATGTAACCGGCGGAGCCGATTTCGAGTTCGGTCAGGTCGGGCACATCGAGGTCCGCCTGAAATGCCGCCGAGAGACGGCCGGTGAGCGCCGCGTTGCTGACGGTCTCGACATCGATCGTGACCCCGGGGTGCGTCTTGAGGAACGCCGGGACTGCCTGACGATAGACATCGGCCATGTCAGCCGAGAACGACCACATCACCAGCGTCGAGGGTTTAGGCTTGGGTTCGGCGAGAATACCAAAAAAGGAAAGAACCGCCAGGAGTAAAATGGCGAAGGCGGCTCTGCCGTAGGGAAAAAGACTCATAATGCGTTCATTCTGTGCCGCGTATTCCGGCGGCGCAGGCCTTTCCAGAAGGGTTATGCGCGCGTTGACGGTAGTTGGCCGAACTGATAATGCCACCAAAGACCCGATTTGTCAATACGTCGACTGTTCGCGAGGTGGTCAGACCGGCTTTCCGGTTATATTCGCCGCGTCATGCGGGTTTTCCTTGTTGCTGCGAAAATTATTTTGTGCTTAGCGGCCACTCGCCGCCCAAACCGAGTTCGTCGACCCCTCCGTCGGTCCTGCCGACCAGCACACGATGACACAGGCCGACAAAGAGACCCACCTCGACAACGCCTACCACCGACTTCAGCCGCGCTTCGAGGTTGTCCGGGTCAGGCAGCGGCCGGCCAAAGTGCATGTCGAGGATAATGAGGCCGTCGTCCGAGAGAAATACCCCCCCGCACGCGTCTTGCCGGGGCACGGCGCGGCAGCCAAACAGCGACTCCAGGCGGTCCCGCGTGGCCTGCCAGCCGAAATCGAGCACGGCCACCGGAAGCGGAAACGCGCCGAGCGCGGGGACCATCTTACCGGGGTCGACGATGATGATCTCGACATCGGTCGCGGCCGCCACAATCTTCTCGCGCACCAGGGCCCCGCCTCCGCCCTTGATCAGGCGGAACGCGGGGTCGACCTCATCAGCGCCGTCGATCGTGATGTCGAACCGTCGCACGTCGTCCCAGTCGACAAGAGGTATCCCGACATCGCGGGCGAGCGTATGCGATCCCGCGGAAGTCGCGATCGCACGTATCGTGATTCCTTCGGCGGCGATCCGGCGGCCGAGCGCGGCGATGGCATAGGCGGCCGTGCGGCCCGTGCCCAGTCCCACGTTCATTCCGTCCGCCACAAATTCGACCGCGCGCTCTGCGGCTGCCTGCTTGGGTTCCACGATTCTGAATCTTAATGAGGGAGGACGTGTTCTGTACGAATGTGCGTCGCCGGGAACATTCGCCCGGCAAGGAGTCCGCGCCGGAGCGAAGCGACCGG
>JBKQWH010000013.1:0-28276 GCA_052139635.1 Capsulimonadaceae bacterium | reverse complement strand
CGGGCGTTCTCGGGGCGATCGTGAACAGTGTGGAAGTCAAAGAAAAAGAGTGCGTTACGTTGGAATTAATACCTATCCCAACGGCGCACTCTCAGTGGTTCAACCTATCGTCTCAAATGGGAGCGGGGGTTGGACTTGAACCAACGACCTTCGGGTTATGAGCCCGACGAGCTACCGGACTGCTCCACCCCGCGTCAACTGGATATGTTATACCCTTAATGGCAGCGAAAGTCAACCGGAATGGGCGATTTGCCAAAATAAACGGCTGGCCTGGATTATTCACGAAAACCTCAGATGACAGGCAGGGACGGCTGTCCCACGATAGGACATGATGATCCGGGCTAGGGGGACCAGTCGACATTGACGATGTCGGGGTCGGCAAGCAGGAGGGGCTTGATTTGGTCGCGGACCCGGGCGCTGGGCAGCCAGACGTTGAGGTGGACGACCTGCGCGCCCTCGACACGATCGAGGCGGAGGTCGGCGGTGCGGACGCCAAGGTCGTGCAGGTTGCTCAGGACAGCCTTGATGCGGGGCGTGGTCCTGTCGCCGGCGACGATGAAGGTGAGCGGCTGGCGCTTGCGCAGCCGTCCTATGACCAGTTCCAGCCTGGTCAGGATGGTGAGGGTGATCAGGACGAGCACCGTGGCCACCGCGGCAAGCTCGGCGTAGAGGCCGCCGTAGCCGACCGCAATGCCGATTCCGGCGACCACCCAGAGGCTGGCGGCGGTGGTGAGCCCGCGCACGATGCTGCCGTTGGCCTCGCGCAGGATCGTGCCGGCCCCCAGGAAACCGATTCCGGAGACGATCTGGGCCGCGATCCGGCCGCCGGACCCCGCCGCGGCGATCGAGACCACGGTGATCAGCGCCGACCCCATGCACACCAGCATGTGTGTCCGCAGGCCCGCCGGATGCTCGCTCAGTTCCCGGTCCAGGCCTACCAGACCGCCCAGCAGGAGAGCCAGAAGCAAGAGTCCGCTATCGTGCACGATCGGAGAATGAAGCAGTGCAGATGGAAGCATGCCAGATTGTTCGCCGTGCGAGTGCTAATCTCCTGCCGGCGCGGCGAACAGGAGTAAGAGTTACCTACTGCTCGATCTGGCCGTGCATGGCGGCGATGATGTCGCCGAGGTTGACGGCGACTACGAGAACGCAGATAATCGCCAGGCCGACGAGCAGGAAGGTCTGGTGGGCCTGGGCGCTCATCCGCTTGCGACGGACCCCTTCGATCAGGAAGGCCAGCAGATGGCCGCCGTCGAGAACCGGGATCGGAAGCAGGTTGACGATACCAAGACTGATCGAGATCTGGGCCGCGAAGTTCAAAACATCGCCCCACCCGCTTTTCATGGCGATCCCCGTCTCGTTGGCCATCCGCACGATCCCGCCGGCGGACTTCTGGAGCCGGTTCAGGCGGATCAACTCAGCGATGGTCTCGAAAATGCTGCGAGTCACCGTGAGCCCGTTCTTGCACGAGTCCACAAACCCCATGTGCACGACGGTCATATCCGGCTGGAAGTTGAGAGCGCCGAGCTCGTGACCGTACACGGACGGCGGATTGCTCATTATGCCGGCCGGAAGCTTCCCGGTGAGGGTCTTCTCGTCGTACTCGCGGGTGACATCGAGCGTCACCGTCTTGCCCACGGAAGCGGAGAGCATCTTGAGGAGTTGGGGCTGGTTTTCGACCGGATTATCGTCGACCCCGTCGAGCTCGTCGCCGCGTTGTAATCCCAGGGCCGCGGCCGCGCCCGGGTCGGTAACCGCGAAGAACACGGCCACCTTGCCCGTCAGGGGATTGACAAGCGGCTTCGGCGTCGCCGGCGGAAGGATCATCACGGACCCGCCCCGATTGATGGTCAACACGATCGTCTGGCCGAGGCTGCCGTGGATCACGTCGATCATCCTGGAGCCGTCGACCACGCTCGTCCCGTTGATGGCAATGATCCTGTCCCCGGCACGCAAGCCGATCCGGTGTCCCTCGCCACCGGGCTCGACGACGACCACGCGGTTGATCGGCTTGCCCTTGGGAATACCAAACGCCCATCCGATCGAGCAAAGAATGATGACGCCGGTGAGGATGGACATCACCGGGCCGGCCAGGATAACGAGCGTGCGCTGCCAGAGCGGCTTGTTGTTGAAACCGTTGGGATCGTCGGCCTCAACGGGCATGGGTCCGGGTGTGTTCTCAGCGATCAGCGGGATTTCATGCGAGTCGGGATCGCCCCCGACGGCGAGTCGCTCCTTGACCGCCGCCTTGACCTGGTTGATGGGCTCCTCATCAGGCTCCATGCCGTAAATCTTGACGAACCCGCCGAGCGGCAGCACGCGCACGTTGTATTCCGTGTCGCCGAGCTTTGCGATCCGAAACAGGCGATTTCCAAACCCGATGCTGAAGTCGTCGACCCGCATCTTGCAGAGCCGGGCCACGATGAAGTGCCCCCACTCGTGGGCAACCACGAGCACGCTCAATACAATGATGAAAATCAGCCCTTGCTGAACTCGAAACAGTACGTCCACGCGAAACTCCGATCAGATAGCCGGCCAGGATCAAAAGACCTCAGCCTGACGTTTATGAAGCGCCTGATTCCCTGTTTACCACATTTTCGGGCTTACCCGTTGATTCCGGCCAGACCAAGGACAAAGTCTCGTGTCCGCGCGTCGGCTTCCAGTATCCCTTCCAGAGACGGATGCGGGATACAGCAGTGCGCATCCAAACTGCGTTCCACGATCTCGGCGATGGCCGGGAAAGAAATCTTGCGGTCGAGGAACAGCGAGACGGCGGCTTCGTTGGCGGCGTTGAGGACCGCCGGCGTGTCGCCACCCGCCCGGGCGGCCCGGCGCGCGAGCGCAAGACTCGGGAATCGAACCTCGTCCGGAGCGTGAAAGCTGAGCGGGCCGGCCAGCGCGGTAATGTCCAGGTGCGGGAGTCCGCTGTCGATGCGATCCGGGTAAGCAAGCGCATACTGGATCGGCAGGCGCATGTCCGGAAGGCCCATTTGCGCCAGGATCGAGCCATCCGCGAACTCCACCAGGGAGTGCACGACACTTTGCGGGTGCACGACAACGCCGATCCGATCGACCGGCAGGTCGAACAGCCAGCGTGCCTCGATCGTTTCCAATCCTTTGTTCATCATGGTCGCGCTATCGATTGTGATCTTGCGCCCCATCGACGGCCAGGTCGGGTGCGCGAGCGCGTCCTCGACCGTGGCTCCGTCCATTCTCGCCCGATCCCATTCCCGAAAGGGACCGCCGGACGCGGTCAGCCAGATCCGGTGCGGCGTTCCCGCGCCCACCAGGCACTGAAACACGGCCGAATGCTCGCTGTCGATCGGCAGGATCCGCGCTCCGGTCGAGTTCGCGATTCGCACGATCGGCTCGCCGGCCGCAACGAGCACCTCCTTGGTGGCCAGTGCGACATCGGCGCCGCGGGCAAGCGCCGCAGCAGTTGCGCGGATGCCGGCGGCTCCGGCCACGGCCACGACGACGATATCGGCCTCCGGCAGCGATGCCAGGTCCTCGAGAGCAGCGACGGAGCCGCACACCGCGCGGGCGGCGGACAGGTGGAACTCGGCGGCAACGGCCTCAAGCTCCCGGCACTTTCGCAGCGCCGACGCCCCGATGAGGCGAAATCGGTCGGGAAGCCGCCGAATAACGTCGACTGTCTGCGTCCCGATACTGCCGGTTGCCCCAAGAATAACGATATTCTTCATGCGCGGCGTCACGGGTTGACCACGGCGCCGAATTTCCGCACCCGGCGCTGGTAGTCGGCAATGGCCTGCACTAAATGCTCGGCCGTGAAGTCCGGCCAGTACACATTGGTAACCCAAATCTCGGCGTAGGCGATCCCCCAGAGCAGAAAGTTCGAGATCCGGCACTCTCCGGCGGTTCGGATCACCAGGTCCGGGTCGGGTAGATCGGGAGCATAGGTTCGGGCGCTAACGTGGTCCTCGGTAATCTCGGAGGGAGTAAGTTCCCCACGGGCGACGGCTTCGGCGATGCGCCGGGTCGCGTCGACAATCTCGGCGCGTCCGCCGTAGTTCAGCGCGAGATTCAGCGTAAGGCCGTCGTTTCCCCGTGTCAGCGCGATCGCCTGGTCCATCACCTCCTGCAGGGAGGGAGTGAGCCCTTCGCGACGGCCGACAAACCGCATGCGGACGCGGTTCTCGTGGAGTTCCGCCAGCTCGCCTCGAATCGCGTGCTCGTAGAGGGACATCAGGCCGTCGACCTCGTGCTTGGGCCGGCGCCAGTTCTCGTGTGAGAAGACGTAGAGGGTGAGGACGCGTATTCCCATGTCGGCGGCATCGCGGACGATCTGCTTGGCGGTCTTATACCCCTGACGGTGCCCGAGCAGGCGGGACGGCAGCCGGTTCTCCTTCGCCCACCGCCCATTACCGTCCATCACGATCGCGACATGGGCGGGAAGACGGCTCGGATCGACCCGAGTGAGGCACTCGGCCAGACGATGTGGAGCGTCCTCCGCCGAAGGCCGTCCATTCCCCACGGGGATCTCGACAACGGCGCTGCTGTGCTGCGTATGTTGATCCAAATCCAAACCCATAAGCTCGAACCCGACCCTGAAGGGTCGGGCTAACGGGACTAAACCCCCTTCGGGGCTTGAGAAGGGTTTCTACGCGAGCCCGGATTATTCACGAACATCTCAGAGGACAGGCAGGGACGCCTGTCCCACGATAGGACATGAATATTGCAGGCTAGCCCGGAGTATTCACAAAAACCTCGGATGACAGGCAGGGACGCCTGTCCCACGACAGGACGGGAATTGTCCGGGCTAGACTTCGAGAAGCTCCGCTTCCTTCGCCTTCGCGATATTGTCGATCTCGGCGATGTAGCGGTCGGTTAGCTTCTGCAATGCATCCTGGGTGCGCTTCGAATCGTCCTCGGACACTTCCGCCTTTTTGACAAGCGCCTTAACGTGGTCATTGGTGTCACGGCGGATGTTGCGAATGGCAACACGGCCCTCCTCGGTCTTCTTGCCGAGCACCTTGACGAAGTCCTTGCGGCGCTCCTCTGTGAGCGGCGGGATCGACAGCCGAATGGCCGTCCCCTCGTTGATAGGATTGATGTTGAGGTCGGAGTTCCGGATTGCCTTCTCGATCGCGCCCAGAACCGACCGGTCGTAAGGCGCAATCTGCAACTGCCGCGGCTCCGGCACATTGATGCTTGCTAACTGGTTGAGGGGGGTCGGCGAACCGTAATAATCGACCGTAATTCCGTCGAGGAGCCTCGGCGTGGCTCGTCCGGTGCGGATGGTCGAGAAGTCGTGCTGCGTAGCCTCGACCGTCTTCTTCATTTTTTGTTCGGCTTCTCTACTCAGGTCGTCTAAACTCATTACGAGATACCTCCTAGCGATGATTCTCCGGTGGGCCACCGCAACGCTCGTTCTCCCCTTCCGGTCGACCGAACGGAACGAGTCGTGATATGGCGTCGCCGTCACTAAACTCCTCGCGAACTGATCTCTTTAGGTTCTACGCTTCTCGCGCGACCAAGGTTCCAATTCCGGTCCCAGTTGCGGCGCGGCGAATGTTGCCCGGAACATTGATATCGAACACGACGATCGGCATGTTATTCTCATCGCAGAAGGTCAGGGCAGTCATGTCCATCACCTTCAGTCGGCGGTCGATCGCGTCGGTGTAAGAGATCCGCTCAAACCGGACCGCGTCCGCAAATTTGCGTGGGTCCTTGTCGTAAACGCCGTCGGTCCCGTTCTTCGCCATCAAGATCGCGTCGGCCCGGATCTCGCTCGCTCGAAGCGCCGCTGTGGTGTCGGTCGTGAAATATGGGTTTCCGGTACCGCCGGCCAGAATCACCACGCGTCCCTTTTCCAGGTGGCGGAGTGCCCGCCGGCGAATGTAGGGCTCGGCAACCGCCTGGATCGGAATCGCAGTCTGCACGCGCGTGTCGACACCCTGCTGCTCCAGCGAATCCTGGAGTGCAAGTCCGTTGACAACCGTGCCGAGGGTACCGATATGGTCGGCGGTCACCCGCTCCATCCCGGCCTTTTCGGCGAGCGAGCCGCGCATGACGTTGCCGCCGCCGACAACTATCGCGATCTCAACTCCGGTATCGTGCAGGCTGACAACTTCGCCGGCGATTGCCGCAACAGCCCGGTAATCGATCACGCCCTGCGAGCCGTCTCCGGCGAAAGCCTCACCGCTCAGCTTGAGCAGCACGCGTTTCCAGCCGCCGACCGGGAAACCCGGCAGCGATGTTTCCATTTCTGTCATGCTCAGGCGCCAGCCTCGCCGACTTCGTAGCGCGCAAACCGGACGATCTCGGCCTTGCCCTGCAGGAGCTGCGCAATGGTTAGCTTTGGCTCACGCACGTAAGGCTGATCGAGCAGTACGGACTCCTTGTAAAAGGTGCCGATGCCACCCTCGATAATCTTCTCGAGGATCGCTTCCGGTTTGTTGGCGTTCTTCTCGTCGGCCAGGGTGCGAGTGCGAACGATGGCTCGCTCGTTCTCAACGACGTCGGCGGGGATCTCGTTTCGTGACAGGTACTTCGGGCGGGACGCCGCGATATGCATCGCGACCTCGCGGGCCAGTTCCTTGATCCCGGGGCCCTCGCCGGTCAACTGGACCAGCGTGCCGATCTGCCCGCCCATATGGATGTAGGCATCGACCGTGCCGGCCGATTCGAAGGCGATGAACCGCTTGAATATGATGTTCTCGCGCAGCTTCGCGAAGGTGGTCTGCAACTGGTTCCGGGCCGGCGCGCCGGTCTCCGAATGGTCGGTGTCCAGCAACTCGTCGATGGAGGCTGCGGTCGGGTTGTCGCCGACATGCCTGGCGAGGAAGCGCGCCAGGGCGACGAACTCCTCGTTTCGGGCGACAAAGTCCGTTTCCGAATTGACCTCGACGAGAACGCCGACGTGGTTATGCTCGCGGACGAAGGCCTCAATGACGCCCTCAGCGCTGGTGCGCCCTTCCTTGACCGTCATGTTCTTGTGCTTCTCACGCAGGCTGCGGATGGCCGCCTCCATGTCGCCGCCGGCCTCGGTGAGGGCCTTCTTGGCCTCCATCATGCCGGCCCCGGTCTTGTCCCGCAATTCCTTCACCATTGCGGCGGTTATTTCTGCCATGGGTTTATCCTATTCTTGCTTGATGTTGTCTGCTACTGGACGAAGCGACGCCACGTCCCCTCAGAGCAGGCGACGTGGCACCCGAGCACGACGTGATACGTTTTGGACCGGCCGCTCCGCACGTCCCCTCAGAGCAGGCGACGTGGCGCCCGAGCACGACGTGATGCCTTTGGCGTCGCGCGGGGCGTCAGCGCCGCACAAGCCGCCTACGCAGCCTCGACCGCAACCTCGACGGCGAGATCCGGCTCGGTCTCGACGACAACTCCGCTGCCCACCTTTCGCTCGAGGGCTTCCCACTCGGCGCGAAGCGCGGAATCCGCGGCTGTCTCGACAGTGGGTCCTTCGACGACGGCTTCTTCGCCAGCCGCGAGCTGCCACTCGGCCTGCTTGATCTCGATTATGGCGTCGGCAATCTTGTTGGAGATCAACTTGATGGCGCGGATCGCATCGTCGTTGCCCGGAATGACGTAATCGACTTCGTCCGGATCGCAGTTCGTGTCGACGATCGCGATGATCGGGATCCCAAGCTTGCGGGCCTCGGCGACTGCGATGCGTTCCTTCTTCAAGTCAACAATAAAGATCGCGTCGGGAAGGCCCGGCATATCCTTGATGCCGCCGAGGTATCGCTCGAGCCGGTCGCGCTCTTCGCGAAGCCGGGCGGCTTCCTTTTTCGGAAGCGAGTCGAGTGTCCCCTCGGTGTCCATCCGCTCCAGCTCCCGAAGGCGAGCGATGCGGGTCAGGATGGTGCGGTAATTGGTGAGCATGCCGCCCAGCCAACGGGAGTTCACGTAATAGGATCGCGAGCGCCGCGCCGCCTCGACCACCGCGTCCTGCGCCTGCTTCTTGGTGCCCACAAAGAGCAGCTTTCCATTTCGACCCGCCAGTTCCTGTACGTAGTTGTACGCCTCATCGAAGAGCTTGAGGGTCTGGTGCAGGTCAATAATGTAAATTCCGTTGCGGCCGCCGTAGATATACCGCTTCATCTTCGGGTTCCACCGGCGGGTCTGGTGGCCGAAGTGTACGCCTGCTTCGAGCAGGTCCTTCATCGCTAGGACTGACAAAAACGTTCTCCTTGTTGTATCCTCCCCGTCGATCATGCGGGGCGCAGCCGGCGATATGTATGCCGGACGCTGCGCACCCGTCCCGACGGGTGTGTGATTGGCATTCCGCTCGTTGGGATTTGGATTTGAGCGAACTTGCCGGTGGATCATCCGGCCTGTTAACTCTGCCAGCCGGGTTGTTTCCGGCTGCCAGACGTTGCAAAGGGTCTTTGGATTTCCGCCCGCTCAGTATAGCACAATTCGGCGCCGTCCGGCAACTTTCGCCGCCGGTGAAACGGAAGATGGACGGATGACGCGAGCTAGAACAATTGCAGACGGGGCTGCTGGAGGCCTGATCCGCGCGCGAAAGCCGGCCGCTGCTGATCCGTATCGTCAAAGGGGTCCTGGTCGTCCCATTCGCCCGCGGTCGCCATGGAGAGCGTCCATTGAACGTCGGGATCGTCGTTCTCGAGTTCCGTGTCGAACAGCGCTTCAGCCTGGGCTGGCGGAATGGTCATCAACGGCTGTTTCATGCAAGACTTCCTCGTCCACATTCAACCTAACATAAGAAGAGTTTGGCGGAACGCCATTGTTCCGGTCCACCGTCATTCATCCACCCCATTATACGCGTTTACCAGTGCATCTAAACGCAAATTCGGGCCTTATATCCGCTATTTTGAAGATTATTCCGGAATCGTCCTTTCGAGTTTCGTCTTTGATCTCGTACTTAAACATACGGATTAGACTGCGTCAGGTAGCCCTGCACGTAGTCGGCGACAGTGTCTTCGAGAGACGCAAACGTGTGCGTGCATCCGGCGGCGCGCAGGCGGGAAAGGTCGGCTTGCGTGAAGTACTGGTAGGAGCCCCGGATGTTCTCCGGCGTTGGGATATACGTAATCTGCGGTTCCATCCCGAGCGCCCGGAAAATGGCGTTCGCAAGATTGTTGTACGACCTGGCCTGACCTGTTCCGAGGTTGAAGATCCCCGTAGCCCGGCTGTCGAGGGCGGCCCAGAGGACGACATCGACCACATCTTTGACATACACGAAGTCGCGACGCTGCTCGCCGTCGGCGATGCCCTCTTTGTGCGACTGGAAGAGGGAGATTCCACCCGTATCGCGGATCTGGTTGTACGAGTGCCAGATGACCGACGCCATCCGCGCCTTGTGATACTCGTTGGGCCCGAATACGTTGTAGAACCGCAGGCCGACAATACTGTTCACCCAGTCCTTGCGGATCGCCTCGGCATCGAAGAGCCACTTCGACCACGCGTAAGGGTTCATCGGCAGCAGGCGCGGTGTCAGCGAGTCGTCGTCCGCAAAACCGAGGCTCCCGTCGCCGTAGACACTGGCCGACGATGCGTAGACGAACCGGACGTCGTTCTCGATGGCCCACGCCGCCAGGTCGCGTGTGTACTTGGTGTTCATCGCCAGCATCCGGTCGGCATCCTTGTCCGACGTATCGGTGATGGCCCCCATGTGGATGATGGCACGTGGCTCGACCTGGTGCGACCGGAGCGCCGGAAGCAGTTCGTGCGGGCTGATTATGTCGACCAGTGCCCGCGCCCGCAGGTTCTTGAACTTCCCTTCCGTCCCCAGGGTATCCACCGCGAGGATCTCCTGCTCTCCGCGAGCCTCCAGGGCGGCCACAACAATGCTGCCGATAAAACCCGCGGCTCCGGTGACTACAATCATGCAGCTAACTCCTCTGTACGGCAAATTTGTCTTGAACTGTGATGAGGATGATTAAATGATGAGGATAATTAAGAACCAGCCTCATAACCGGGTGTTGCTCATCTGAGTGCGGAGCGATTACCATCGGATGTTCCTATTTCCGTCGCTTCCGCCTTTTCCGTCTTTTGCGTTGTTAAACTTCTTAATTCTCTTCAAATCCGGGGGCTACTGCTGAGAAGAGTCCGGTTCGACAAAAGCGGGATAACCCTGGCTGAGCAGTGTCTGCTTCGCGCGCTCGGCCGCGCTCTTGCTGTGATATGCGCCGGCCTGCACGTGATATACCGTGTGGTCGCCCGTCTGCTCGGAAACGGTGGTGGTGGTAAACCCGCGGTTAGAAAGCGCGTCGGCCATGCTTCGCGCGCTGTTCGGCTGCGTGAATGTGCTCACCATTACCTTGTACGTCGTGGACGGCTGCGGGGCGACGGCGGGAGCGCTCCCCACCTGGCTGGCCTCAGAATCCACAATTGGACCTGTCTTCTCGTAGTCTCGATCCTCCCGCGCCGGCGCCGCCGGAGACGACGGCGTCGTGGAATCGCCGGTCACCGGGGCCGGAACGGCTCCCACGCTGTTTGAGTCGGCAGTCGCGTCCGGCGCCGGGGTCGGCGCGGCCTGACTTGCCTCGGAATCCGGTTGGGCAGCGGCGTTCGTGACATCGGGCTGGACCGTGCTGGGCGGGATAGCCGGCGGCGCCTTCTCCTCGCGGATCGTGATCGGAGGCGCATTGGGCGCGGTGTAGTCGTCGCTCGGCTTCGCGGGCGCTACCTGCGGTGTCGGGGCGACCGCCGGGGCTGCCGGCGCCGGCGCTTCCGGAGCGGGCGCCGCCGCGGGCGGTGCGGGGAGGGCGGCATGCTGTGCGTCCGGCTGATGGACGCTGTCGGCCAGATAAACGCCGGCCCCCGCGCTGAGAACCATTACGATGACGGCTGCCGCCACATAGCTCGTGGCGTTAGGCCCGTCCTTTGTACTTCTGGATGCCACAACTTACTCCTACTTCCACCATCCGTCTTACCCTTATGGATCGGTATTTGTCAATATCCCGCTCCGAACGAATAGCGACTCGCCAGGACGGCCCGCCAGTACCTGGTCAAGAATCCGTATTGACCCGGCTGGAGGCGCCGGATTGTCGATTGCCAATACGACAGGTATCAGCCGCAGAATATCCATTGACAGGGCGACCGGCTCGTGATATTATGTAATGTTCTGCGCCATGCGGAGGGCCATCCGAGCATACCGATCGGTTGGGTGGAGTCGGCGCGGCGTTTCAAGCGTTAGTACGCCGAACATTTGCCGTGGGGGCAAATGTTCGGCGTATAGGAAGGGCAAATCCGATGTCGTTGCGAGTACGTACCCTGCACGCCGCCGACAAGGCAATTATCACCACGGCCGGTGACATCGACATCGCCACCGCATCGGTTCTCGAGGCGATGATCAACTGCGAGATTGAACGCGGTGAAAGGTTTGTGATGGTGAACCTGTCTCACACCACGTACATCGACAGCTCCGGCCTCGCCGTGCTCTTTCGCGCCAACAAGGCGCTGGGCGGCCAGGGCGGCCGCATGGCTGTCATCGGATGCCGGCCGAGCGTCATGCGCGTCCTCCGGATGGTCTGCTTCCACATGCTCTTCGAGGTCCATGAGCACATGTCGCCGAGACTGCGCCGAGTTCGCCGATAACTTCCTAACCCGGAATAGCCGGTGAAGAAGAATGGAAGTTGTCGGAAACTTCTGAACCGTATCCTCTGGTGTCTTCTGCGCGTTTTGCGCCGTATCAATATTTCAGATAGGCCTCGGTGATGGCCACGCCGATCTCGTTGCAGCGAAGCTGGACCTGGTCGAGGAATTCGTGGAGGTCCATCGCCACAATCTCCTCGGTCGTCAAGAAGGTGAGATCGGCCCGCAGGCGGCCAATCAGCCGCTCGGCGCGATTGGCGGGACGTCCGTCTTCGCGGCCGCTGATCTTGCGCAATGCGTTCTCCGCCTGCTGGATCGCATGGCAGATCGAGGCCGGGAATGACGGGTTCAGGACCAGGAACGATACGACATTCGCCGGAGTGAGTCCGTAACGGTGCGCCTTGCGGAAGGCCTCGAACGCGCCGACGCTCTTCAGTACAGCCGTCCACTGGTGCTGGTCAAGGGGGCCCGCTTGCACTTCGGCCGGCGACTGCAGAATGTGGTACTTGACATCGAGGATGCGCGCCGTTTTCTCCGCCCGTTCCAAATACATCCCGCATTCCAGGAACGCGCGCGGCTCATCGGTCGGCAGCGTACGCTGCATAATCCCATGGAACAGGTGCGATGCGTTCTTCACCTCCGTAAAGAAGCCATGCGGCGATGTGCTGAGGATCTTGTCCACGTCCCACTTGGAAACTTCCAGGTAGAACATGTTCAGGCTCTCATACATCTCCGATGAGATCAACTCCCGGACACCGCGCGCATTATCGCGGGCGCATGAGACGCATGCGGCGATCGAGTTCGGGTTCGAGATCCGCATCGCGAAAAAATCCAACACGTTCCGTTCGGCCTGATCGTCGTTGAACAGCTTCGTAAACCGCTCGGCGTCGCCGGAAATCGCGAGAATCGGGCCCCAGAGGGCATTCGGGTCGGCCTCGCCGCCCTGGGCGAGCGGAAACGCCCCCTCGAGCTGCGTGTGATACTGAACATCGACAATCCGCGCGGTGGCCTCCGTGCGCTCGACATACCGCCCGATCCAGAACATCGCGTCTGCTTCTCGGCTTAACATGCCTCGGCTCAACATGCCTGGCGTCCCCCCTTAACGTAGTCCGCACCATCGAGGGAGCGAGACCGTCTTTTCGAAGGCACAACGGCATCGGGACAGGACTGTTGCTGTTGCTGCTGCTGTTCCTGTTGCTGCTGCTCATGCCCTCCTGAGCGCTTGGGACGCGGCGGCTGCTCGGCATGCGGCCGCGTCGCGCTGAACGCGGCGATGGCGTCGGCCGGGCGCGCGAGCACGGCCAGATCCAGCCGGCGCTCCTCGACGCCGGGCGTGTTGGTGGCCAGCACCCAGGTGTCCTTGGAGCCGCCGCCCTGCGAGGAGTTTACCACGTAAGAGCCACGGCGCAGTGCCACGCGAGTGAGCCCGCCCGGGATAATGCTGATTTCGTCGCCCATCAATACGTATGGGCGGAGGTCGATGTGGCGGCCTTCAAACAACTCCGTATCGCTGGCGAACGACGGCGCCCGCGATATCTCGACCAGAGGCTGCGCGATGAAGTTGCGCGGGTCCGCCTCGATCTTGGCGGCAAAGGCTTCCCGTTCGGCATGCGATGCCTGCGGTCCCATCAGCATGCCGTACCCACCCGCCTCGTTCGCGCTCTTGACGACAAGCTTATCCAGGTTCTTCAAGATGTGATCCCGCTGCGTGTCGTTTGCGGAAAGGAAGGTCGGGACGTTCTGTAGAATCGCGTCCTGGTCCAGGTAGTACTTGACCATCTGCGGGACATACGAGTAAATCACCTTGTCATCCGCCACACCGGTACCCACCGCATTGGCGAGCGCGACATTTCCGGCCCGGTACGCGTTGATCAATCCTGGCACGCCGAGGGTCGAGTCGGCCCGGAACGTCAGCGGGTCCAGAAAGTCGTCGTCAATCCGCCTGTAGATGACGTCGACTCGCATCGGGCCGCGTGTGGTCTTCATCCAGACGATGTTGTGCTCGACATAGAGATCCGGCCCCTGCACCAGATCGATGCCCATTTGCTGCGCGAGAAAGGCGTGCTCAAAGTAGGCGGAATTGAACTCTCCCGGCGTTAGCAGCACCACGGCCGGGTCTTCAATCTTGCGCGGCGAGATCCCGCGTAAATTCGAGAGCAGCAGCGAGCAGTAGTGATCGACAGCCAGGACCCTGTTCTCGCGGAAGAGCTGAGGGAAGGTTCGCGCCATCAGCGCCCTGTTCTGGAGCACGTAGGAAACACCGCTCGGACACCGCAGGTTGTCCTCCAGCACGTAGTAGTCCCCGTGATCGTCGCGCACCAGATCGGTGCCGCAAATGTGCACGTAGATGTCCTTGGGCACGGGAGCGCCGATAAACTCGCGGCGGAAGTGCCGGGCATTCACCACGAGGTTACGCGGAACAACTCCGTCAATAAGGATATGCTGGTCGTGGTAGACGTCGTGCAGGAACAGGTTCAGGGCCTGAATTCGCTGTATCAACCCGCGCTCAATCCGCTCCCACTCGTCGTATGTGATGATTCGGGGAAGCAGGTCAACGGGCATTGTCTTTTCGAGGCCTCGTTCGTCGTCGTATACGGTGAAGGTAACGCCCTGATTCATCAGGGTCGCCTCGGCCATGCCAACGCGACGCTTAAAGTCCTCGGCATCCAGCGTCGCCATGGCGGCGTGGACACTTCGATAGTGCGGCCTGGGATTATCCGGCTGGACGAACATCTCGTCGTAGAACCGGTCCAGCTTATAGTGGTCGAAGAGGGTAGTCATCGGGCGTGCTCCTTAGCCCGAATTATTCGCAATTTCGGTAAGAAGAGAACCCGGCGGTGTAACTTCTTGCCGACTCCGTCGAACGATTCGGGATTGTGTGCTCGGCGCCGAGGGTTGCCCGGCCGCACTCCGTTGTCGGGGGGTACCGTATTATAGCTGTGTCGACAACGGAAGTCAAGCCGCTACTCGGCGTTTATTTCGGCGTCGGACCATTCATGAGGTCGTGTTGCGTGAGTATCGAACGCTGTTTCGGCGAACATGGGCGCGTCCGGCGAGCAGCACGTTCCCCGGGTCAAGTCCTCTCCCGGTACCTGTTTCCAATGACCGGCGTCAGCAGAAAGGAATGCACTGCGCCCCCAAAGCGCCCCTTGCCGACAATCGCCCCATGGTTGTTGATGGCCATTGCGTCGCACAGGCTCCATCCAGCCCCGTTGACCAGCACCGCGTTGAGATCGATGGCGCGACCGGCCAGCCAGAGTGTGGCACGGTTCGCGGAGGCCTGCGGATCGGTATCCGACGTCCCGACAATCTGCCCGAGGTCGTTTACATCGTGGGCCTCACTCACGCTGTCGCTCCCGAGCGTTCCCAGATCGACCGCCTTGCCGCCCTGCCAGAGGCACGCGTGGCGCACCGGGTCGGGAATCGCCCGGTTGGCAGGTGGTTCGGCTGTCGTTTCCGAGAATCCGACCGCCTGACCGCGGCCGTTGATCGCGTAAGCCAGACTGTAATGACCACCGAGCGTGCCAAGGTCGTGCATGGCGCCGTCCTGCCAGAGGAATGCGTGCGTGGACGCCGGCGTGCCGAGGTCCGCCTTGCCAACCACCTGGCCGGCATCGTTGACCGCGTAGGCGGCACTGTGACGGCCGCCAAGCGTTCCGAGATCGCGCACGCGGCCGTCGACAATCAGCACGGCTCGCGCGATCTCGGCGCCCCGGTCCCGTCCACCGTGCTGCACGCTCCCGGCGATCCAGCCTCCGTCGTTCATGCCGCGGGCCACTGTGAACCGATAACCGGCGATGCCGTGGATCGGGTGGCTCCCGTTCCGCCAGTAATAGGCGTGCGGATTGCCGTCGTCTCCGTAGCACGTAACCGCATAGTCGCCGTTGTCATTGACGCCGCCGCCGCGCCCATTGTGGTAATAAAGCTTGTCCAGACGCGACGGCTGCGCACGACCCGCGGCGCTCCACAGCAGCGGAGTACCGGCGGATGTTCCCAGAACCTGACCCCGTTCGTTCAGCTTGAAAAACGTGGAATCCCCTCCGGCGACCGGACCGAGGTCTGTAATGGCATATCGAACGACATCACCCGTCGCAATCCGCACAGCCCTCGCCGCCAACCGCCAGGGAACCAGTGCCAGCAGCCCCACTCCAACCACCGCTCCAACAACCACTCGCATTGCCGCGGGCAGATGGTTCGACCCGGTGGCCAGCGCCGCCATCCGCGAGCGAAGATCCCTGTAGGCCGGGCTCACTCCGACAGCTCCCTGCAATTGCCCCTTCCCCGGCATCGCCGCTTTGAGCAGCATTGCCAAGTAAGCCGCCCTGGTGCAGGACGTCACCTGGAGGGCAGCCGCATCGCTGGCTTCCTCACGGGCGTCGAGGCATCGCCTCACCGCGGTCCGGGCCGGCGGCCAGAAGAAGAAAACACACGACGTCGCGCTGAGAGCAATGCCCTGCCACAGGTCGCGCCGCTTCAGGTGCGCCAGCTCATGCGCCAGTGCCATTCGCCGCTCGTCGCGGCACAGGAAAGGTCGCTCCGCCGGCGCGCCGTCCGGCAGATCCGTCCACCCACATGGCAGCAGCACAACAGGATCCCACAGGCCCGTAACGCATGGTCCGGCGGCCTCGGCGGACCGGAGCAGTCGCGGGGATCGCACCTTGAGTTGCGTCGAAAGCCGCTCGACATCCTGACGCAATTCGCCATCGTCGACCGGGAGCGCCCGATTGACGATACCGTGCAGCCGCATGGAGTGCAGGACGGCGACGAACAACTGGAGCACCACGCCGAAAACCCACGCCAGGCAAACGATAGACAGCGGGGACACCCTGTGTATGGTCGGCGCACGGAGTGCCGGTGCGGTGGTCGAGATCTGCCGGGAACCAGCCGGCGTGGTGGATGTCGAGGGGAGTACAGCAGCAAAGACCGGCACGTTCCGCCGACCGGGCACAGCGTATCGCTGAAGGATCGATCCTGCGATCCGGCGAGTTGTGTCGATCCGCAGCGCGTGAATCGTTTGCGGTGACGGCGCAGGAAGCACCTGCAGGGGGATAACCGGAGCCAGTAGTGCGCCGGCGAGAAGCTTGACGCAGCCGAGCCACCACAGCCAGTACCGGACTCCGGCCGGGAGACGCCGAAACAGGCGGCACACAGTCCAAATGACCAGCAGCAGCAGCGTGCCCTGCCAGCAACCGCGCCAGAGGGCGCCGGCACAACTTTGCGACCAGCCGTTCAGTCCGTCTACCAGCGCACCGCTCACACGCCCTGCCCTCCGTCGGACTCCATCTCCTGGATAAACTCCTTGAGATCGGCCACCTCCCGCTCGCTCAGGCCCTTCTGTTCCGTCAAATAAGCCACAAACGGAGCGAGCGACCCGTCGAGCGTCCTCTGTACGAAATCCTCCACCAGATTGCGCATCAGGTCCTGCTTGCTCACGGCCGGCACGTACTCGAACGCCGATGTCGTCTTGCGCCGGTTCAAGAATCCCTTCTTGCTGAGCCGCGCCATCATCGTCAGAATCGTCGTGCGGGCCAGTCCCTTGGGCTCGCCGAACATCTCCGCGACCTCACGAACGGTAACCGGTGCGTGGTCCGTGACATAGCGCAGTACTTCAAGCTCCTGGTCTCCCAATCCCGTCAGTTTTCCCATATACCCCTCGTCCTGGCCGGCCTCCCCCCGCTGGGACATGGGCGGCAACATTTTGACGCCATTATATCACACGACTACAGTAGTAGTCAACCAGCCCGACGATATCCGTTTCCCATTTTGTCTTGATCAACATGTAGATCGCAAGCTTCAATCTGCCTTGAAGTGTGAGGACGATGATGAACGGATGGGGATGATTGGGAACCACGCTTCTTGCGCGCCAGTCATCTCACAGGCGCCCCGCGTGGTCGCGGGCGAGGCGCCGGGCACGACGAATGCCTTGATTATGGCAAGCGGTTACGCTCCGTGCCCTCTGTCTCGCCCCTACGTTTTCTGTCGTTTTCCGGTTCAACATCGCTTATCCGTGGGCGGCCGTTAACTTTCGACGCAGCAGGATGATGAAGAAGGGGGCGCCGATGAAGGCGGTGATGATGCCGACCGGAAGGACGCGGCCGTCGGGCATGATACTGCGCGAGATCGCGTCGGCCCAGAGCAGCAGGAGGGCCCCCGCGGCGGCAGCCAGGGGAATGACGCGACGGTGGTCCGGCGTGCCGGCCGCCCTGCGAGCGATGTGCGGGACGACCAGGCCGACAAATCCGATGATGCCGGCCACGGAAACGGCCGCCGCCGTGAGCAGCGAAGCCACCACGACCAGGACGGCCTTGAACCGCTCGACATCGACGCCGAGTTGGGCCGCCTGTTCCTCGCCCAGCGCAAAGATGTTCATCGTCCGCGCCTGAGTCAGCAGTGCGAGACACCCTGCAGTGAGGACCACGGCGAGCATCCGGCACTGCGGCAGGGTGGCCTCCTGCAGGGAGCCCATCAGCCGGGAGATGATGTGGAAGGAGTCGCCCGGATTGCCGAACTGCAGCAGCAGTGTCGACACCGAGGTCAAGAACGACGTCACAATCACGCCGCTGAGCAGCAGGTTCGATACCACGATTCGCGCCCCGTGCCGGGCGATCCCGTAGACGACCACCATGGCGCCGAGCGCCGTCGCAAACGCCGCCGCGGATACGGCCGCGCCGCCGAGCCACGCTTCGCCGTGCACCAGTAACACAGCTTCCGCGCCGACGGACGCCCCGCTCGACACGCCGACAATGTACGGGTCGGCGAGATCGTTGCGCAGGAGGCACTGAAACGCCACTCCGGCGGACGCGAGCGCCGCGCCGACCAGGGCCGCGAGGAGGATCTCCGGCATTCGGATTTCCCACACGGTCGCCACCACAGGGTCGTCACCGGCCGGCCCGTGCCGCAGGGCCGCCAGCACCTGCGCCGGAGAGTAGTGGACGGAACCGATCCCCGCCGTCACGACGAGAGAGGATGCGAGCAAAACCAGGGTCGTTGTCAGCGCCAGCCCGGCGCGAGCCGGCCGGTCACTCCGGGCCGGGTCGTTTTGGCGGGGAGTACGCGAATCGCGCGGAGCGGTCGTCATTGCGGGGCCTTCCAGGATCTTGACAGATCCTGCCGGGTGCCACGCCGGCTGCTCTGAGCGGACGTGCTCTTTGCCATCTCTGACGGATGCAGGACCCTGGCCAGCGCCAGGACTCCGTCCGCCAGCCGCGGCCCGGGCCGATCGAGCAGATTGGGGTCGATCATCACCACGGCACGCATGCGAATTGCAGGCACAGTCCGCAGGGCGGGCATTTTCCGAAGGGCGTCCCGGTCGCCCGGATCGCCCACCAGGATGATGTCGGGCGCGTCGGCAAGGGCCGCTTCCGCCGAGTACTCCGCATAGCCTCGGATGTGAGCGGCCACGTTTGTCCCGCCGGCCCGCCGGATCGCATCGTCCATAAAGGTGGCGCCGCCGGCCACGTAAAGGGGATCGTGCCCCACGACCGCCAGCACGCGAGGCCGCGCCGGGTCGGCCATTGCGAGCCGAGCGGCTTCGTCGAGTTCATGCTCCATTGCGGCCACTGTGCCGGCCGCTCCTACCTCGTTCCCGGTCGCCTGCCCCAGCAGCTTGAGGTCGGCCTCGACCAACGCGACCGTCGTTGGCCGGATGGCCAGGACCGTTTCGTGCAGGCCGCGCAGGCGGTCCGCCGCCGTCGATTGGGCGACCGTATCGGCGACCACCAGATCCGGCCGAAGGGCCACTATCCGCTCGTAATTGGGCTGGTATCCACCGATCTTCGCGATCTTGACCGCGGCCGGCGGGTAGTCGCAGGCAACCGTGTCCCCAACGACGCGGGGGCCGGCCCCGATCGCAAATAACATCTCCGTGTTTCCCGGCGTCAGCGACACAACCCGCCGCGGCGCCCGCGGAATACCCACGCGCGCTCCGCCGTCGTCAATCAGGGTCACGGGAAACGCCGCCGCCGCCATTGCTGCCGTCGCACCACCCAGAGCGACGCCGGCGATCAGTCTTTTCATCCATGGAACCATGCCATCACTATGGCTCGCGCAACGGGGATTGTCAACGGTCGGGATGATTCAGAACCAGCCTCATCCCTGAAGCGGCTCGTCGGTACATGACATCGAGTTTAACGTTCGCACGACGTACGTATGCCCCACCCCGCCGCTCCCAAGCCGGCGGGATTCGTCGAGCACGATGGGCTGTCCCGTGGATTCTCGGGTTAAGTGTATGGACATATGGACTATGGACGCACATCGACGGTCCAAAAGCCCGCGATAGAAAATGTGAGCGACCGGATCAGCCACGAATGAGGTCGCGCTCGGCGTTACCCACGAATGAATTCGTGGGCTGCCGGGGATAACCGGCCCTGCTGGCATCGGCCGAGGGCCGGTGGGATTGCTGAGACGAGGTCGTCCGCGATCAGGCCGGCGGTGCCGCCGTGGCGCCCGGCGACGAGGTCGCCGGCGAGGCCGTGGATGTAAGCGCCCGCGGCGGCGGCAGCGTGCGGTTCCAATCCCATGCCGAGGAGGGCGACGACGATTCCGGTGAGGACGTCGCCGGCGCCGCCGGTGCCCATGCCGGGATGGCCGGTCGTGTTCAGATGGACGCGGCCGTCCGGTGAGGCGATCAGGGTCCGGGCACCCTTGAGCAGCACCGTGCAGCCGTAGCGATCGACCGCGTCCCGGACCGCGCCGAGCCGGTCTGCCTGCACGTCGGAAGTCTTGCGGGCGAGCAGCCGGCCCATCTCTCCCGGGTGAGGCGTAAGGACGGTCGCGGCCGACCTGCCGGACACAACCGCGGGACCGTCGGTCGTTGCCGAGAGGATGTTGAGGGCATCGGCATCGACCACGACCGGCAGGGTCGATCGGGTCATGATATCGTAGACAAATCGCGCGGTTTCCGCATCCTCCGTCCCGCCCAGTCCCGGGCCGATGGCCAGAGCACTCCCCTTTCGGCACAGGTCGAGCGCCTCCGCAACGGCTCCGGCCGCGAACGTTCCGCGGGCGGTCTGCGCCAGCCCTCGGGTCATCACAACGGGGCTGCCCCCGGACATCGCCAGATCATGCAAGCCGCTGGGAACGGCCAGGGTAACCAGTCCGGCCCCCGTTCGGGCCGCGGCAAGCGCTGCAAGCCGCGCGGCGCCGAGCAGGCCGGGCGACCCGGCCAGCACCACCGCATGCCCGTAGTGCCCCTTGTTCGTGTCGCGCCCGTTCGTGCGACCGGGAATCCAGCGCTGTATGTCCTCCACCGCTGTCACCCATGCGGCCGCCGGCGCCTCCGCACCAACGACGCGCGGCATGCTGAGGTCGCCAACCACCAGTTCCCCGGTATGGTCCGCTCCCGGAAAGCAAAACAGGCCGATCTTGGGAAGCGCGAACGTTACAGTCAGCGCGGCACGGACCGCGGGTCCGGAGACGGACCCGGTATCCGCATCGACCCCCGACGGGATGTCGACGGCGACCACGCGCGACGACACGCCGCCGATCGCGTCGATCATCCGCGCTACCGGACCGGCAGCAGCGCCGTGAAACCCCGTCCCGAAAATCGCGTCGACCACCAGGTCGGCATGCGCCAGTGCGTCCACGAAGTCGGACACAGCCGCGTCACCGGCATAGTGGCGCAGGGGTACGCCCGCGGCGCGCGCCATCGCGAGGTTCGCTCCGGCATCGCCGTCCACGGAAAGGTCGGGGTCGAAGAGGGTCCAGACCTCGACCGAGGCATGGAGACGTACGACCAGGTGGCGGGCAATGGCCAGGCCGTCTCCACCGTTGTTGCCTTTCCCGCAGGCGACCACCACTCGACGGCCGTCAAGAGGGGCGTGGCGCCGATCGATCTCCTCCACCACCCGCAAGGCCGCGTTCTCCATCAGAACGATCCCCGGCACGTGGAAGTCCACGATCGTACGCCTGTCCATGTCCCGCATCACCGCGGCCGTCACCAGTTTCATGGCGCGAATATACCTCCACGACAACCCGAAGGAAAAAGAAAGGATGTTTCACAACGGAAAAGACGGAACAGACGGAAATCAGAAAACTCCATTTCCGTCCCTTCCGTCTTTTCCGTCTTGTCCGTGATTGAGGATTCCTGAATCCTATTCTTCCGCGCCTTACGCCCCGAGCGTTTCGCCGGGCTCCAGCACAACGACTTCGGTCACCACGCCGAGGGTGTCCAACTCGATGCGGAACGCCTCGGGCGTTCCGGTCAACTGTGGGAAGGTCCCGAAATGCATTGGGACAACCAGCGGAGCGCCGAGCAGGCGGGCGGCGTGGGCCGCCTCACGCGGCGACATCACGAACCGATCGCCGATCGGAAGCAGCGCCACATCCGGGCGATAGATTTCCGCGATCAGCATCATATCGCCGAATACGGCTGTGTCCCCGGCATGATAGATCTTCATGCCGTCCTCGAGCTCGACAATATATCCGCCCGCTTCCCCACCGTAAATGATGTGGTCGCCGTCCGTAATCCCACACGAATGGTCCGCGTGTACCATCGTGACGGCAACACCGCCGTCACGGATCGTTCCGCCCTTGTTCATCGGCTGTGTATTCTCGACACCCTTGCTCTCCAGCCACACGCAGGTCTCGTAGTTCGCGTAGGTCTTGGGACTGGTCGCTTTGGCGATCTCGACGGCATCGCAGATATGGTCGTAGTGTCCGTGCGTGATCAACATCCGGTCGAGGGACCCGACGTCCTTCTTGTCTGCGGGAGTGCGCGGGTTGTTCATGACCCATGGGTCGATCAGCAGACGCTCGCCGCCGGGAGTCACCAGGTGAAAGGTCGAGTGTCCAAGGTATGTCAACTGTGTGCCGTTGCGAAGGGCAAATGCCATAGTTCTCCTCCAGATTGTGAAAATCGAGTCCGTCCCGGGCAGGGTTTGCAGCTCTCGCGCCGACTGCGCTCGAGTTCCCGCACCCGCCGTATTCCGGTCTGGCGTTCGCGCTTCGCGAGCCGCGAACTCGCATGGTTTCCGTCCAAATCATACCCGACTTCTTACGCGCTAGTTGCGTGTCGGGAGCATCGAAATTGAGGCGCGCATTTCCGGCGGGAGGAGGTTTACGCCAGCAGTGGTCGGATTTCTCTTTAGATATTGCCCGACCGCCGTTCGGTCTCGGGCGTTAACTGCCATTTGTTGTCAATAACGCGGAATCCCGGGGCGGGCTTGGTCCAAGAACAGGCCCGGTTCAACATCGCAGAAACATCCACGACATTAACCCGAAAACGGCCTACTGCAGATGATGGGCGCGATAGTACGGCAGGAAGCGCATCACGATGTCGCAGCCCGCAGCGGCCAGAGTTGCCCGTCGGACTACGGGCGGAATCTCCCCGTCTTCCATGGATGAATTGAGCGGTACCGCCAGTGTCTCGAGCGGGCCGATCGCCGGTGCGGGCAGACTGGTCAGGAGCCAGTCGCCGTCGACACTGTAGAGGGCGGGTTGGATGAACGTGATTTCGGGTGTGACGATAGCCATCGTTTCGGGGCACAGGCCTCCGATGGGCGTGAGGCCGACCCCCGTTCCGGCTCCGCGGAGGATGAGTACATCCTCCCTCCGAGAGCCCACGGCGGCGACCCGAATGGTTTGCGTGACCGTGCTCCACCCGTCGAACTTCGACACGACGAACAGCCGTGCGGAGGCTTCTCGAAGGGTCATCTCGACGCCTTCTCGGAGCAGGCGAACGTCGCCCTGGAAGATTGACGCACGGCCATATTCCAGCTTCAACCAGTCTTTCTTACTGTCGGTCACCACTCGGGCGGGTCCATTCGGCAGTGCGCCGGGCGTTTGTTCGGATTGCGGTTTCATTTCAGCTCCTGAGAATACCGCTATTTGACCCCCGCCCGGCGACTTCCTTCAAAACGATAGAGAGCGTCAGAATGTTTCCTTTTTGCACCCTCGTATCTGGAAAGTACCGCCGCGGCCGCGAAAGTCAGCGAATTCCGACTTCCACGTCCGCTTTCATTCGGCCGTTCCGTCTCCCTCTGAAGAGTGATAGACATTAGTATACCAACCATCGAATACAGTTGTCGTGTCGCCCTGCGACCATAACGCAACCGATCCCCCCGTATATCGTGGCAACCCGGCGCCAATTCGCTTTTCGCCGTCGACCCAGGCACGCACCCGGCCGGCGGATACCATTACGTGCAGGAGGTGCCAGCCGTCCGAAACAGACGGTCCGGTGGGCGCGATCGCAGGCCCGGCCATCGGGGTCCCCATGCCGGACGATCCGACGCTCTGGGTGTTTGCAAGTGTTCCTGCAACGGGGGTGTTCTCGATATCGGTCGTCTGCACGGTCGTGTGCCGAATACCGTCGATATCGATCAATACAAGGGTATCGTCCGTCCGGTCGAAGCGAACGACGTCGTAGTGGGAAGTGTCGGTCAGCCCGAACGCGATCCCAACTGCCGGACTCGTCCGGCCGGCGATGATACGAAAACGCACGCGGACATCAATGTCGACGCCGTTAACGTCCGGGTTGACGAGAATCGCGAACCGCCCGGCTCCAGCTCCGGCCTGACTCACCCGCGCAACGGCGCCCACCGGAGTTTCCACGTCCGGCGTCACGCTCCAGCGGGCGGCTGGGCCCGCGTCTCCACCGGATTCCGCATGCAGCCGGCGCAGCACGGTGGGGTCGGTGAAGTTGATGATACTGGTCCGCAGTGGCGAGATACTCCAAACGTCGTCCGCTTCCGTGGCCCAGGGGTCGGTTGGCTCCGTTCCGCGGTGGCTCACGACAGCAAATGTGGCCAGGTAGTCCACGATCTGCGCCGCCTCAGCCGGCGAGATGGAATCGGAGGCCCCGTAGCGATCGAGCATCAGGTTCACCGTCCGCTGCCACTCGTCGCGGG
Source organism: Capsulimonadaceae bacterium (assembly GCA_052139635.1). GTDB lineage: Bacteria > Armatimonadota > Armatimonadia > Armatimonadales > Capsulimonadaceae > JBKQWH01. Next base: position 3,896 of record JBKQWH010000013.1, on the reverse strand, counting down.
TCAGGTTCCTCTCGGCGGGATCAGGAAGATCATGGCACGCCGAGCACTTCTCCGCGAAGAGCGCCCGCGACTCGACGAGCGTGGCGGCGGCTGCCGCAGCCCCTTGCGCCGGCGCGGCGTTCTGTGCCCGAACGTGCGACGTCGATGACATCGCAGCCAATGCCACGGCCGCCGCTGCAACCGCGCCAGCGGTACCGTGAATCGTCAGTCTCAGAGGATTTCTCATTTCCAGCGGAGTCCTTATCTTCTTGAGGGGCTTGCGTCGGACCTCTTGACGTATCCCCCTGCGTAGTGTTCACCTCGCGCGCTTGCTGTCACGCCGGCTGAGTACGAAATATCGTCCCCCTTCGAGATGGCAAACCACATCGCGACCGAGCCTGTGGCAGCATAGCATTAACCGCAAAACGCTCGTTTCAACCCTGTTGACATCTGGGAAGGGCCATGTTATGATAGTTCATACGTAATATAAATAGAGCCATTTTTCAGAAGAAGATGTCTGAACGGCGGCACGCGACGCCGCGATAGGTCACAATTCTGATCACGTGTCAAGCGTTTATCCTCGTGTGTTTCGCCACTAGCGAGATCGGTAGGCGCCAGTGACCTCCGGCACTCCATTTTCTATCCTTGACGCCGGTATTCGAATGCGTAGCGTGCATGTGAAGCAGCAGGGTGAGCAAGACCGGCTGCACATATTTACGTCGCCTTCATTGTGCGACCGGCAGTGTGCTGCTCGGACCAAGCGAGCACACACCGTCTCATAACTGGAATACGTGGGCAGCCGCGGGTGACAGAGTGGATGCCCGGTTAAATAACAGCATTTCATCCTACGTAAAGGTGTTTGGAGAGACTATGAAATCGGCATACCGTTCTGCCCCCGTCCGAACCATTCTCGCAATCGTATTAATCATCGGCGTCACAGCGCTGTGTCTTGCCGGCGCGCGGCCCGCGCGGGCAACCGAGCCCATACCGGCTGCGCCTACCGGTCTTAGCGCTGTTGCGGGCGCGCTGCAGGTCGCGTTGACATGGAATACGTCAACAATGTCAACATCGTACAACGTGTATCGTGGCACCGTCAGTGGCCACGAGGGCACAACGCCGATCGGGTCAACCGGGCCGAGCACAACAGCCTACACCGATTCCGGCCTGACGGCGGGCCAGACATACTATTATAAGGTAGCGGCGGTCGACGTAGCCGGTACGTCGCCGCTTTCGTCGGAAGTAAACGCAACGCCCGGGCCGACCGGTCTCACCGCCACTGGAGCCGCGGGACAGGTCGGGCTCGCCTGGACACCGTGCGCTTCCTCCACTTCGTACAATGTCTACCGTGGCACGGCGATCGGTGGCGAAAACGCCACGCCGATCGCCACCGATGTGACAGCGGCGGCCTACACGGACAGCGGCCTGGCGGGAGGAACGTACTACTATAAGGTAGCCTCCGTCAACGCATTGGGCACGTCGGGGCTGTCGAACGAAGCCAGTGCGACAACATTGCCGGTCGCGCCGGTATGCTTTACGATTCAGCCAGTATCCAAACCGAGCGAGAATCAGCTTGACTGGGTCGCCGGCGATACCTCCGCAACAAGTTTCAGTATTTACCGCTCGACGGTTCCGGGCGGGGAGGGCAGCACGCCCATTGGCACCGTTGCTGCGTCGACCAGTACAACCAATAACCAGCAGAGCTATACCGATTCCACCGCCGGCAGCAACATCCTCTATTACTACAAGGTCGCAGGAGTCAACGGGGCCGGAACCGGCATGATGTCGGCGGAAGCCTCGGCAGAGCCAGGCTCTTCGCCTCTCCCGCTCCCAACCGCCATGGCAGCTCAGGCCGGCAATGGGCAGGCTATCCTCACCTGGACTCCCGTGCCCAACGCTACCGGGTATCTCATTGTGGCATCCTGGCCTTCGAACGAACAACCCCTCCCGTACGTCGCGACCGTCGGCGCAGTCTCCTCGTATACAGTGTCCGGCGCGGCAAACGGCGTGGAATATGCGTACCGCGTGATGGCGATCGGGCCGGACGGCCTCGGTTACTGGGACGCCTCGTGGAACCAGGGAGGGAACGTCGTCACGCCCGGCGACACCCCGATTGCGGCGCCGTCCGGCTTCCACGGCACGGCGTCCGGAGAATCTGTGACCCTCGGGTGGACGGCGCCGGCTAACCAGTCCGGAGCATACTACATCTACCGGGGAACCTCCTCGGGGCACGAGGTCATGCTCGCCTCAACATCCGGCACCAGCTATACCGACACGGCCGTGTCCGGCAATACAACGTATTACTATGAGGTAGCAGGCTACAACGGTGCGAACACCCTCCCGCCAAACGGCAGTGGGGAAGGATCATACAGCACCGAGATATCGGCCACTGTCTCTACCGGCAGCGGACCGGCTGCTCCGACGGGACTGACCGCGACGGCAGGCAACGCACAGGTCTCGCTGACATGGGCATCCAGCACCGGCGCAACTTCCTATAACGTGTACAGAGGGACAGCCGCGGGCTCCGAAAGCACGACCCCGATCACGTCGAGTGTCACCGCGACCGCCTACACGGATTCGAGCGTCACAAACGGCACGGAGTACTTCTACGAGGTTGCGGCGGTCAATGCCGGCGGTACGTCGGCGCTGTCCAACGAGGCCAGCGCCACACCGCACGCGCCGACGCCGGCCGCTCCGGCCGGCCTGACCGCGACGCCAGGAAACGTGCAGGTTTCGCTCACGTGGACGTCGAGCACAGGGGCCACGTCGTACAATGTGTACCGCGGAACCGCCACAGGCGCCGAAGGTGCTACCCCGATCACGTCGAGCGTCACCGCAACTGCGTACACCGATGCAAGTGTGACCAACAACACAACGTATTTCTACAAGGTGGCGGCGGTAAACACAGGCGGAACGTCGGGAATGTCCAACGAGTCCTCGGCCACGCCGGTCCCGCCGGTGCCCGCGGCTCCGTCCGGCCTGGCCGCGACGCCCGGAAACGGGCAGGTCTCACTGTCGTGGACGTCGAGCACAGGGGCTACCTCATACAATGTCTATCGCGGCACGGCTACCGGCGCCGAGAGCGCAACCCCGCTCACGCCCAGTTCCACAACCACCACCTACACGGATGCGACCGTTATAAACGGCACCACGTACTTCTACAAAGTGGCGGCGGTCAACCAGGGTGGTACGTCGGGACTGTCTAACGAAGCGTCGACCACGCCGAACCCGCCAGCACCGTCGGCCCCGACCGGCCTCACCGCGACGCCCGGCAACGCGCAGGTGTCGTTGTCGTGGTCGTCGAGCACAGGCGCAACGAGCTACAACGTCTACCGCGGAACCGCGACCGGCGCCGAGAGCGCGACACCGATCGCCACCAGCACTACGTCGACAGCATACACGGACGCGAGCGTCACCAACGGCACCACCTACTTCTACAAGGTCGCGGCAGTCAACGCAGGCGGAACGTCCGGGTTGTCCAACGAAGGTTCGGCCACGCCGAACCCGCCGGCACCGTCGGCCCCGACCGGCCTGACAGCGACGCCCGGCAACGCGCAGGTGGGTCTGACCTGGGCATCGAGTACAGGTGCGACGAGTTACAACGTCTATCGCGGAACCGCCACCGGCACGGAGAGCCCGACGCCGATCGCGACCGACGTAACAACTGCTGCCTACACGAACACCGGCCTCACCAATGGCACTACTTACTTCTATAAGGTCGCCGCGGTCAACACAGGCGGAACGTCCGGGATGTCCAACGAAGCGTCAGCCACGCCGGTGCCGCCGGCCCCGGCCGCTCCGACCGGCCTGACCGCGACACCCGGCAATGCGCAAGTGGGGCTGTCCTGGACATCGAGCACAGGCGCCACAAGCTACAACGTCTATCGAGGCACGGCGACAGGCGCAGAGAGCGCGACACC
>JBKQWH010000012.1:0-7346 GCA_052139635.1 Capsulimonadaceae bacterium | reverse complement strand
TTGGTCTTGGCCTCGCTGAAGAGCTTGCCGACATCCTCGAGCAAACCGAGCCGGACCGGCTGCTCGATGTCGACTGGAAACCGAGCGACAGTTCCCTGCGCTATCTGACCGATATCAAGGTCGAACTGACCGACCGGATTGGTTTGCTCGAGGATGTCGGCAAGCTCTTCAGCGAGGCCAAGACCAACATTCAGGCCATCCGCACCCGCTCCCTCCCGAACCACACTGCCGTGATGCAGATCAGCTTCGATGCCGCCGACACACACCACATCGCCGCGGTCGTGTCCCGCCTCCAGCGCCTGTCCGATGTCATGGACATCCACCGCATCGGCTCGAACGATGACCCGGTCGACTAGGCAGTGCGTCACACAAGATGACCGCCATGATATGGACGTCCGCTCGGCCAGCGGGATTCTTCAATACCTGGTTGTTTCCTTTGATGCCCGGGGAGGGTAATCCGATGCGATGTACATCCTGTGGGCGGGAAGGCTCATCCCGTCAGGCGTATTGTTCCGGCTGCGGGGCCAAGCTTGCGGTCGTGCCGGTGCCTACGAGGGTCTACTGCCGGCACTGCCGTTCGCATCGGCCGGCCGGGCAAAAGATATGCCGTGTTTGCGGTCAAGCCAGGACGACGCCCGCTCTGGCGGCAGCCAGCGCGGTGGCCGCCATCCTCTTCGTGGCCGGCATATCCATCGGGTTGGATTACCTCGTGGGCCCCGCCTCCCGCCAGAGCGACATGCCGTTGGTCGGCACAGTTGTCGGATTCGGTTGCGCGGTGGTCGGCCTGATCGCAGGCGTGGCCTCGCGGCCGCGATAACGGAGGACTCTGGAATATGACACGTGGACGCCTGTCGCACAATAGGCCGCCGACAGGGATCGTTGGGGCGAGACAGAGGGCACGGAGCGCGGCCACCTGCCATAAGCATTGAAACCACCGTGCCCGGCGCCTCGTCCGCCGATCGCCCGGACCTTCCGCAGGTTGCGGCAAGCGGCCATCATATCGTCGTGAGCCGATTTGGTTCTGGCTACGCCACGATAGGAGGCAGACAAACGAAAGCGGTGTCGTATCCGGCGTGGATACGACACCGCTTTGTTGCGCTACAAGTGGTTGACGGCATACAACAGCAGGATCAGAACGCAGGCGCTAATGATGAGCCCAACCGCTATAACGCGGCTCGGACGCTCGGGAGGAAGGTCCCGAACTTCCTTTTGTGTGTGCGGCAACAATCGGAGCACGGAATGCAGCATGCCGCTCGGTGCATCCCGTTCGCTCGATCTTTTCATGTGTAATTTAGACACTCGATCCCGCGGGAAGTTGCATCGAATCGAGAGTCCCGACAAAATTGCCCGCGTCACTTTCCTCTGGGCATCATGCGCTGGGCCTGCGCGAGGGCGGCCTGCGATTGGGCGTTGGCCGGATCGATGGCGAGGGCGGCCTGAAACTGAGCCATGGCGTCGGCCGGATGGTTCTGCATCAAGTACACGGCGCCGAGGTTGTAGTGCGCATTGGTGTATTGCGGGTTGACCGACTGTGCCGTCTGCCAGACCGTGGCGGCGTCGGTCAGGCGCCGGGCTTTGACCAGGTTCGCGCCAAGCTGGTCGTAGGCGGTCATATTCGCCGGCTCTCGACGGACGACGTCGCGAAGGACGTCGATGGCCTGCTCATACTGGCCGGCCTGTCCAAGCGCAAACCCCTCGTTGTACTCCGCATTGGCGATGTCGTGCTTGCGCGCAAAGGCGTCGGCAAACGCCGCGGCCGCTTCCGCGTAGCGCCCGGCTGCGTCGAGTTGCTCGCCGAGGTCGAACTGGAATGTGGGGTCGTTCTGGCCCATCGCAATCGCCTGCTGTGTCTGGGCAATGGCTTCGGTCTCCCTTCCCTCCTCAAAATACTCCAACCCGAGGTTGACGTGCGCCATCCAACTTCGAGGATTGACGCGCAGCACGCTCGAATACAGGTGGGCATTGTCGCGATAGTCCGGAAGGCGCCGGATTGTCAGTCCCGCATACAGGCCGAGCAGACAGACGGATGCGGCCAGGACGGGAATGCGCCGGCGTTGATCCGCGGCGGCGCGGTCGACGGCCCATGCGACCGCGAGGGCGACTCCGGCCATCGGCAGGTACATGTACCGGTCGGACTCTGTGGAGTAAATTTGGAAGGTGTTCGGGATGAAACCCATCACCGGCAGCAGCGCGCACACGAACATGCCGCAGGCCGCGGCCGGCATCGGGAAGCGCCGGTGCACGCGCCACAGCACAGCAATGAGTGCCGGCGGCAGCAGCCAGGCGCCCCAGGCCCATCGCTGGGCGAGGATGTACGCCGGCGTGCGCCCGTAGTCGATGGTCAGTCCGGTCGGCCAAATCAGCTTCCACAGGTAGAAGTCCACGGCGTTGCCTGCCACGATGAATCGCAGCGGGATCGCCTCGTGCGGCGCCGCTCCCTCGATATGGCGCGCCATAAGGGTGACGGCCACCCAGGCGATGGCAGGCAGCACCCACACAGCGAGGGTTCGCGTACAGTCGCGCGCGGTGCGCCCGAGGGCCCAGTAACCGACACACCAGGCGACCAGCGGCAACGCCACGGCGGTTGGCTTGGTGAACAGGGCCGCAACATAGCAGACAAAGGCGAGAGCGGCGGACGCTCTTGCCCCGAGTGGTGCAGACCCTTGTCTTCTCGACGGCTCGGCCTCTTCGCCCTTCCCTTTCGGGAGGGGTGGCGAGCCTGAGCGAGCCGGAGTAGGTTCCGACAGGCTCTCGACGAAGAATATCAGCGAGAGGAGCGAGAAGAGGCCGAACAGCAGCTCATTCGCGGCGGTCGCCCATGCCACGGCCTCGTCTTGAATCGGGTGCAGGGCAAAGAAGAGGCCGCCAATGGCGGCCGGGAGGTCCGGGCTGTTGCTGACCCGGCGCAGCAGACGGTGCAGCAGCAGAAACACGAGCACGGCATTGACCGCGTGCAAGGCGATATTGAGCGTGTGGAAGACGTGCGGATCGATCTGGTAGGTGCCGAGTACCTTGCGAACAATGGGATGCGCCAGGTGCGCGGCCGGCTGGACGAGGCCCCAGAGCGTAAAGACCATCGGGCGATAGGTGTCTCTGTAGATGTGAGTCCAGAAATATCCGACGTCAACGGGCGTTAACCCGTTCAGATGAGGGTTATTCGTGAAGTTCATCTGGTCGTCCCAGGTGAGGAAGTCGAATGTGCGGACATCCTGGAAGACCAGTGCGACGATTACGATGATAACAGCCGGTATCCGGAGAGGCGGCGGTCCACCGCCGGGCTTGCCGAGGTCCGCTCCGTTGCGCGAGGACTCCGGGATAGGTGTCGTCCGCGTCTCCGTCGATCGCTGGCTTTTGCTTTTCCTGCTCACTCAGTCGCTCGCTCCGTCGACGCCGCGGGATGAGGCTGTTTCTTCATCATCCTCATCATTTCATCATCTACATCAGAGTTCAAGACAAATTCGTAGGGGCTCGAGTAGGGCGCAAGCGGTGCTAACGATTTCGATGTTGTGATTGCGCGCCCGGAGCGAGCCCGCGCTCCCGCCGACAGACACGGCCGAATTCCGACGTCGGGGTTACCCTACACCGCCTGCTTCATGGTCCCTTCGCCGTTGACGGACATGCCGGCCGCGCCTTCGTCGGTCTTGACCGCGGCGACGGAGCGGCGGGTCATGCGGTAGCGCTCGGGCTCGTCGAGGCACTCCGGGCCGATCTCGATTCGCGCGACGGTCGAGTCGCCCGACTGGTCGAACCGCGCCTGGCTGGTCATCTGCTTGACCAGGGAGCGAAGCGCGCGCACACCGGTCTTCATCGAGACAGCGCGCGACACGATGAGGTCGAGGGCCTCGTCCTCGATCACCAGTTCGATGCCGTCGCGGGCGAACAGCTCGATTTGCTGGCGCACCACGGCGTTCTTCGGCTCGGTCAGGGCCCGGCGCATCTCCGGCTGGGTCAGCGGAGCGAGCGGCACGATGATCGGGAAGCGGCCGGCAAATTCGGGCACGAAGCCGTACTCGATCATGCTCTCGATCATGACCTCCGGCGACGCCTCCGCGAGAATCTCGTAGTCCCGCTGCGGGTCGCCCATGACGGCGGACGGATTCGCGCGCAGACCCATGGTGCGCTCGGTCTGCCGGTGCATCTTCTTGGCGACGATCTCCGGAAAGCCCTCGAACGCGCCGCCGCCGATGAAGAGGATCTTCGTGGTGTCGATAAACTCCGGAGGCGCGTCGGGATGTTTGCGGCCCGACGCCCCGAGCGGGAGCTGCGCCAGCGTCCCCTCCACCAGTTTCAGCAGGGCGTGCTGGACGCTCTCCCCGCTGACATCGCGGGTGATCGACGGGTTCGCCATGCTCTTGCGGGCGATTTTGTCAACCTCGTCGAGGAAGACGACGCCGCGACCCGCCCAATCGAGGTCCTCAGCCGCGTCGATGTACAGGGGGGTCAGCACGCTCTCAACGTCGTTTCCGGTGTATCCGGTCGGCGAGAGGCTGGTGGCATCGGACGACGCGAAGGGGACGCCGAGCGAGCGAGCCAGGGTTCGCGCAATCAGTGTCTTTCCGCTTCCCGACGGCCCGACCAGCAGGATATTGGCCTTCTCCAGGTCGACATCCGGGGTGGTGCCGCCGGCCAGGTGGGCAATGTCGACCTGGTGGATGCGATGGTGGTCGTAGAGCGCAATCGCGACATCGCGCTTGGCCCGCGCCTGCCCGATGACATACTCGTCAAGCTTGCGGACAATGTCTCGCGGCGACATCTTGTACGCTGTCAGCGCACTTCGCTGCTCGGTCTGACGCCGCCCGGTCTGCTCGCGCAGGGCGGACCGCTCCGATTCCATGACGCGACGCTGCAGCTCCGCCCCGGCGTTGAAGCCCGGCCAGTCACGCCGGCACACATATCGCTGGACGTAGTCCACCTCGATAACCTGGCCGCGATCACGTTCGATCTCGAAGTTCTCTTCGCAGACCAGACAAGTTGCTTTCACGAAAATCTCCCGCATCGCATGTGGCTTGAGTGCGATGCTTCCCGACTACGGTCCCCACCCTGGTTGACGCCAGATGGGCCAGTAGATTGTATTTTAACACCACATGAATCGTGGTGTCAAACGTTTCTTGCAAATACGCGCCTTCCGCGCCTCGGCGGAGGAGCCTCGCCCCGGCCTGTCGACGTCACGCGCACGCGCCCTACAGCTATAGATACTGTTATCCGTATCAAGCTTTGAAGTATCATTATACCGTCTGCGCGGTGGGGTCGAAGCGCGAAGAGCCGGATTATCGGCCCGGCGGAAATATCGACGGCCGACGGGGAAACCAAAGCAGTGCCACAGAACATCTATGACGATCCGGTCTTGTTTGCCGGCTACGAGAAGTTGCGACGTGAGGGATCTGGCCTCAACGACGTGCTCGAACAGCCCGCGATGCGTCGCCTTCTGCCGCCGGTGACGGGCACACGAGTAATCGATCTGGGTTGCGGATTTGGGACAGTTTGCCGCTGGCTGGCCGAAGCGGGCGCCGCATCGGTCATCGGCGTCGACATCTCCCGCAGGATGATCGAGGCCGCACGCGAGCAGTCGTCCAGTTCATCCTTCACTTACGTCAAGATACGGCACTCTTGTCCAACGGCGCGACCGCCGCCGACCTCGCGCGCCGTAATGCCTCCTTGCTTCACGGACAAACCTTGTCGAGGATTCTCCTTGCATCTCGTTCATTCAAGGAGTAGACCATCCGATGAGCTTCTGTACGCCGAAATCCGACTGCCTCAAGGAACGGCGACGATGAAGCGCCACCCGTGTACAGCTTGACAACGTCGGCGCCAAGCGCCACTCTACCCTGGCTTCCACGAAATATGCTTTCCCGAATCAGCCTGGCGACAAGTACCCTACCAATGCTACACAACTGACGATTTGTCGCCCCGTATCTGTGTTCAGGAGCAGCCTGCATTATGGCGTTAAATACGGCGCCATCCCTGCCGGCGTCTAGCAAGCCGTGTATACGCCCGTCGTGAACGCCGCGCCTTTCCAATTTCAGGATGTGGCCCCGTAGTGAGCTATCGTTGAGATGAGCTACAAAGCCGCGATGGAAATCGCCATTCCATTGCACTTCCAGCGCCGCACAATCCTCGCTCGTCGCCGGACTGAAATCCATCCGCACCTCCTTTCCGGTAGCACAATCCAGGGCGAAGTAGGGTCTCGAGTTCATCTCCTTGCTGTGGTCGATCGGGAAGTCCGCAATCATCTTGGTGACTACGCTCACGAGTGCATGTGGCCGCAGGTCGACTTTTCGATAAACGGCCAATCTCTCGTCGGGCTTCGTCTGGCCGTATGCCCATTGCAGTTCAGTCAGGTCATTGCGATTGGAGAGCACAATTATCGGCACCGCGATTATCCCGCGTGCCCGAATGTCCTTGTAGAGATCAAGGCCGGTATCGTGCTCGATGTTGCTTCCGACAATAAACAGACGGGTCAACGCGCTTGGCGGCGGCATCATGATGTCGAGTACTACGGCATCGTAGGGCATCTTGTCGTACTCCCATACTGCATCGTCCGAGCGCCGACAGACCGTGACATGGAATCCGCCAGCGTCCTTGAGCACACCGATGTGGTATTGCATCGTCAAGGGTTCGTCTTCGATGTAGAGTATCGTTTTCGTTGGGGTTGTAATCGCGAGTTGGGGCTCCGGCATTTGTTGTATCTCCTTTATCTTTCGGCAGCCGTATCTTTATTCTTGTAAGGTTCGGGCGGCGCGGAGGCGAGTCGGTCTGGAATAAAAACTGTAATCTCTGTCGGGTATGACTGCGTCACCTCCACCTTTCCTCCGTGCGCCTCGACGATCCTGCGGACAATCCATAAGCCAATTCCCTCTCCCTTGGCGGCTAATTCCGGATTTCCCCGTCCCCGATAGCCTTCATCGAAAATGTAGGGTATGTCTCTCTTGTCCATACCAGGACCCGCGTCGCGGAAGACTATCTCGTAGAAACCCGAGTTATGGCGGCCGTCAATCTCGATGTGAAACATTTCCGCCGCTGGGAAAGCGAATTTGATACTGTTTGATAGCAGATTAAACACCACTTGCTGCATCCGATTTTGGTCAAGAAAAAGCGGTGGGAAACTTCCCAGGGCATAATAGCGTTCCGGCGGGATCATATAGTGGTAGATGATCCGCTTCGGATCAAAATTCCGGGCTCTGGCGAGTAAGTTAACATTCCGAACAGCGGGCGCTATGACGTCCCCTACCAACGATATACGCTGTGGGCTAAGTGCAACCGGGTCGTCTCTGTGGCCGAGAAAGTTCGTGTCATCGATCAAGCGAACCATCAGGTCCGTCCATGAAGTCAAGTCCCCAACATAATCG
>JBKQWH010000011.1:0-14789 GCA_052139635.1 Capsulimonadaceae bacterium | reverse complement strand
ATTAAAGCTTTGCTCTGCGCAAGTCGGGCAAACTTCGACTCCAACTTCGGTGTCCACTCAAGCGCTTCAGCTTCAGCAACTTCGCTTTGATTTCCGCTTGATTTTACCGGCACAACATAATCCTGGGGCCCATCGACCGTGGAAGTGCTTTCCACCGGAAATGAGATTTCGTCGTTCCCTATCGTCGCAGAAGCCACGATCGCATAACCAACTGTTTCAGAAGCGCTAATCTGCCGACTCGACACCGAATAATCTGCTGATACTAAAATCATTTAAACAAATCCTTGATCCAATGCTTTTGAAGTTCCATTGACGAACGCAGAAGAGCGATCGTGTCTGCACGAACCGTCGTCTGACCGGATTTAAGTTCTGACAACTCCTTGCCCACCATGTTGTTCAGCGTGATTTCCGCAATCTCAGGATTGCCACAGAGTCCAATGTGTTCGACATTGGGCTGCGCATACGGCGTGATATTCGTCTCCTCGAGGGCCTCACGGTAGGCGGTATCGACAAGAAGCTCGACAGTGCGATGTTTCACCTCTGTCAATGAGACGCGCTGTCGCACGAAATGCATGGGAGCCTTGCCCTTGCGGAATCCGGGCACGCTGATGTACCTGGCATATTCACGATATGCCTGGTCCACGGCGTGGACGACTTTATTCTCTTCAACTTCGATCGTTAGGGCGACCTGGCACTGGTCCAGGGGCTCCTGAGTCACCTGCATGGGCGTATCTTACTCCTGTCATCCACGATTGAAAGCGGGGGGTTAATGGCACTCGACATTTTACCAGAGCAAGTAAGCCTTGTCAACGACGGTTGCCGGCTCAATTCGCCCCAAAACCCCACTCAAGGCAGCCGAATGCCCCCGCGGCAGCCGGTTTGAGGACTGTTGATCATTAAGACACGCCCCTGACCGGAGGAGAACCGGTTTCGCCACTGGCCCGGACCAGGGCGCCGTTACGGGCGCCAACCCCCATGAAAATCGAGCATAATGACATCGACCATCGAACCCGCGTCGAGGTCGACGTCTTCTGGGACCGGCAGCAGACCGTTCGCACTGGCTGTCGCGTTCAGCATTGCGGAGCCCTGACTGCTGCAAAGCCTGACCGTATGTCCATCGCCTGCGACCGCGACCTGTACACGCACGAAGCAGCGGAGGCCCTGGACGTGGGCAACCGGCTCAATGAGGCGGGCCCGCAGTGTCGGGCGGCCGGTAACGGCGTGCCCCATCATTCGCCGGAGGACCGGGCGAACGAAGAGTTCGAAAGTGACCATCGTGGAGACCGGATTGCCCGGCAGGCCAAAGAAAAGCGCATCGCCCAGGTGTCCGAACACAAACGGCTTACCTGGCCGGATCGCCACGCGCCAGAACTCGATTCGACCCCGCTCGGTCAGCACTTCCTTCACGTAGTCGTGGTCCCCAACGGAGACGCCGCCGCTGGAGATAATGACATCGGCCTCCGACACGGCATCTAACGTCGTCCGGACAGAATCGAGCGTGTCGATCGCGTGGCGCGAGCCAGTCGGTTCCGCGCCGGCATCGATCACACGGGCTTCGAGGGCCACGGCGTTGGAGTTGTATATCTCTCCCTCGCGCAGGGGCGTACCCGCGGCCACGAGTTCGGTTCCGGTGGCAACGATGGCGACGCGAGGCCGCCGGGGACACGGAACCGTCGGCATTCCAAAGGCCGCGAGCAAGCCAACGAGCCCCGGAGTGACCGCATCGCCGAGGCGGGCGACGCATGTCCCCGCCGTAACGTCCTCTCCCGTGCGCCGGATACACTGCCCTTTCTCAATGCCGTCCGTAGTCACGCGAACCAGTCCGCCCTCGACCTCGCAGCATTCCCGTGGGACCACGGTGTCCATGCCGGGCGGAATTGGCGCACCGGTGCCGATTCTCACCACCTTGCCTGCCGCGATACGTTCCGCGAAAGGCCGGCCGGCGGCCGACTCTCCGACAACCGGCAGCGGACGTCCGGCTGTCAAGTCCTCAAACCGGCCGGCATATCCATCCATCCCGCTGTTGTCAAAGGTCGGCAGAGAGATCGGCGCGTGGAGGTCCCGTGCAAGCGCCTGCCCAAGCGCCTGTATCAGCGGTGTTTCCTGCGCCGGCAGCGGCCCGAGGCCCGTCAGAACACGATCGACAGCTTCTTCGTACGTCAGCATTGTCTAAGACCTTGGTGTCTCAGTGTGAAAGTTAGCCGGTCCGCCAGGCCGCTTACGGCGTGGGATGCCCCTTCTCGGTGCCGCGCAGGACGTCGACGGCGTGCGGGAGAAGCGGCCGCAGGCACTGCGTACCGTGCCGGGCGCCGTCGGGACTGCCGGGCAGGTTCACAATCAGGGTTTGGCGGCGCACACCGGCGACGCCACGTGAAAGGGCTGCTAGCGGGTTGTCCGCGGTCCCTTTGATGAGCAGGTACTGTGTGATATTGGAGGACTCGCGCTCGATAACCCGCCGGGTTGCCTCCGGGGTGATGTCACGTGGGCCAAATCCTGTTCCCCCCGTCGTGAGCACAATGTCACACTTGTCGTCGTCGCACCAGCGCTTCAGCGTGTCGGTAATGCTCTTGCGCTCGTCGGGAACGATGGCGTAAAGCACCACCAGGAACTCTCCAACGGGAAGCTCCGCCTGGATGGCCGGTCCGGACTGATCGACCTGCTTACCGCCGGCACACCGGTCACTGACGGTCAAGACAGCCACGCGAATTGGCTTCGGCTCCGGCGCAGTTCCCTCGACGGCCGTCGTGTCTACGTGTTCCATTCGAAATCTCCGCTCTTCCCGCCGGTCTTCGAGACCAGCCGGACCTCGCCGATAACCATCTCCCTGTCGACGGCCTTCGCCATGTCGTAAATCGTCAAGGCCGCTGTCGTCACAGCAGCCAGCGCCTCCATTTCGACGCCGGTTTGGGCGATGGTGGTCACGCGGGCACGGATTCGTATTCTGTCATGCCCGATTTCAAAGTCGATCTCGACCGAAGCGATCGGCAGTGTATGACAGAGGGGAATAAGCTCGTCCACCCGTTTGGACGCGAGTATCCCGGCAATCCGCGCAACCCCGAGGGCATCGCCCTTAAGGAGCGTATTGTTCTCGATCGCGCGAGCCGTCTCCGGCTGCATCGCGACAATCGCATGCGCTACCGCAACCCTTCGCGTCGCCTCCTTGCTCGAAATGTCCACCATTCGCGCCTTGCCGGCCTCGTCGACATGTGTCAGGTCTGCCATCGTGAGACGATTATACCAGAGGCGGCGGATTGTGTCGCGCGGAGAAACGCTACCAACTCGTCCGCAACGCCGCGCGCGCCACTCAATTTCTGCCTGGAAATCGAATTGGACCAGCGTCGGCGTTGACACCGACTCGGCGCTATGATATACTGACCAGGGAATATGCGAAGTGAGCGGACCGTCACAAGGCGGACGCTGAAGGAGACACCCAGGCTGATGGCGCGTAAAATTCTGACATGCGATGACGAGGTCAATATCGTCAAATTGATCGAAGTAAATCTCAAGCGCCAGGGCTACGACGTTATTGCGGCTTACAACGGTGCCGAGTGCCTCGAGCGCGTCGCAGAGGAGAAACCCGACCTCATCATCTTAGACGTGATGATGCCGGTGATGTCCGGCTTTGAAGTTCTTGAAGCACTGAAGGCGAACCCGGAAACCGACAGTATCCCGGTGATCATGTTGACGGCTCGCGCTCAGGATGTCGATGTGCTCCACGGCTGGCAGTCCGGCGTCGAGTGCTATCTGACAAAGCCCTTCAACCCGATGGAGTTGCTCGCCTTTGTCAAGCGCATCTTCGCAATGGAGGACGGCCAGAATGACGAAAAACGGTATAACATCTAGGCAACTGACCCTGGTGGATCACAGCGGACGGGAGATCCCTCTGAAAATGCCCATCGAGGACGATGCGGTCGTCTGTATGTCGGGAGCTGGAAACGCCTCTCCGCTTCAGGACGACGGAAACAACATGGAATTGAATCGTGCGGAGGC
Organism: Capsulimonadaceae bacterium; assembly: GCA_052139635.1. Lineage (GTDB taxonomy): Bacteria > Armatimonadota > Armatimonadia > Armatimonadales > Capsulimonadaceae > JBKQWH01. The sequence goes on along the minus strand of JBKQWH010000011.1, from coordinate 10,799 downwards.
GTCCTCCTGCGTGTGGCGCGACCTGATGCAAAACAAGGTCCTGTTTGCGGTGGTTAGCATCACCTGCCTGACAGCGGCGGTAGCGACAGGCAGCTACGCGGTCTGGCTATCGCGCCGCAAGGCCACGGAACAGGCGGTCACCACCGTCCATGAGCTCCTGGACACCTGCCAGGACCGCATGCAACAACTCGAAAAGGACCTTCGGGCACTCAGTCCGCAACTCGCTGATCGCTCCCGCGCTTAGGCCACTGGGATTTTCAAACACAGTCGCCGCCACTCCACGGCGACCACACGCGATACGTGTTGGCGCGCTTAGAAATATCCGACCCTCTTGCGATCTTCCATGGCTGCCTCGGACCGTTTATCGTCGGCGCGTGTCCCGCGCTCGGTAACGCGGCTCGCCGCGACCTCCCGGATGATCTCCGCCACGGACGCGGCCGGAGAGACCACGGCTCCTGTACAGGTCATGTCGCCGATAGTGCGAAAGCGCACCTGTCTGACCACGGGGGCTTCACAGGGCGTGAGCGTGAGGTATGGTGAGTGCGCCAGCAATACGCCGTCACGTTCAATCACCTCACGTGTGTGTGTGAAGTACAGGCTTGGCATCGGAATATTCTCCAGGCCAATGTACTGCCAGACGTCCAGCTCAGTCCAGTTGCTGATTGGGAAAACGCGAAAGTGCTCGCGGGGTTTCTTCTTTCCGTTGAAGAGATTCCAGACCTCGGGTCGCTGATTCTTCGGATCCCATTGCCCAAACTCATCCCGATGCGAGAAGAAGCGCTCCTTTGCACGGGCCTTCTCCTCGTCGCGGCGTCCGCCACCCAGTGCGGCGTCCATTCTGAGATCCTCGAGGGCGTCGAGGAGTGTCACCGTTTGCAGGACATTGCGACTCGCTGTCGGCCCCTTCTCCTCGACAACCCGGCCGGCATCGATCGAATCCTGAACGCACTTTACGATCAGGGATGCGCCGAGATCCTTGACCCATCTATCGCGATACGTCAGTGTTTCCTCGAAGTTATGGCCAGTGTCGATGTGCAGGAGCGGGAAAGGTATGCCGGCCGGCCAGAATGCCTTGCGTGCAAGATGACTCATCACAATGGAGTCTTTGCCGCCGGAGAAAAGCAGAGTTGCGCGTTCGAATTGAGCAGCCACCTCACGAATGACGTAGATCGACTCCGATTCGAGCTCACGAAGATGCGTAATGCTCGGATATTTCATCGTATTTCAACCTGGCAACGCCAGTGGTCCTTGGTTGGTGAAGCGCGTACTCTCTATCAATCCACCATCGCGTCTGCGCGCACCCTTATTATGGCATAAAGGACCGGCTGCTCACTAACTGACTTCAGATAGCCGCGGACAGCGACATCGACCACAGGTATCGCCAGTGAAAGAGTCCGCATCGAAGCGACAGGAGCGGACATTACGCCCTCCGCTAGGAGTCCCACCCGGACCTCTGTCGCGAAGCTCGGACGCAAGGGAAGCGTGCTCCTCCCTCCGGGCGTCCCGATAACTTCACAAACACCACGCGCCCGGTCGCGCTTTACAGCAATTTTATATCCCCCGCTCTCGTTCTTGCGACTTGTTGCCGTATAATGAGGTTGGCAGGCTATCCAACATAATTTTCATATTTTCGAATGCCCGGCGACGCGCACGAACGTTCGGACCGGAACATATGAACCGCAGAGCATCAATAGAGTGAGAAGATCGCTGCGGCCACGCCCCATATCGGCGCGGCGATCCATGGGTGAACAAGTTGTACACACACAGCAAAGCTGATGCTCCGTTGATGGACAGCGCAGCGGCGGCCTCCGAGTTGAGCCTTCGTATGCAGGAGGCGCGCTGCTTTCTGATCCATGCAGCCGTGGAGCTCAAAGATGGGCAGTTCTCCTGGGACGTCCATATTCTGGATCAGGACAGAGTACGGCAATGGCTGCCGATTCCGATCCGAGCCGACGGCGACTTTATGCAGAGCTGGTTCGACGCCCGAGTTTGGACCGAATGGGTTCGCCTTCACGCAAACTCCGAAAAGGCCCTCCTGACCGGACAGCCGGGTTACTATCAGGAGTTTCGAGTCAATCGCGTTGACGGAGGAGTCATTTGGATCTCGGAGGACGTTCGCATTTTCTCCGTTGGTCCGGATCGCTGGCACTTGACCGGACTATGTGCCGACGTAACCGCAGACCACGACATGCTGGATGCCGCCCCCTCGGACATACAAAACCGTCGCCAGGTCAGCGCCGATATTCGCGAGCGTGTTTTCCTGAAGGATACCGAATCACGATACGTCTCTGTTAACCAGAACTTCGCCACTGATCTCAATCTTGCTGTTGAGGATATTATCGGCAAGACCGATGCCGACCTCGTTGCCGCCGATGTAGCGCTGAACAATTTCGAGATCGACCTGCGCGTGATGCAGACCCGGAAGTCGGAGGCGACCCGGGAGATCCTGCAGAAGCACGGCGACCAGCGTACCCTCGTGGTTACCCGATGTCCGCTTCTGACACCCACGGGGAAATTGCAGGGCGTCCTGGGCGTGAAGATCGACATTACGGAGCAGTTGTACACCGAGACCATCCTCAAGGATGTCGTCAACAGCGCTCGCTGCTTTCTGTGGAGCGCGCGTGTGTCCGAGGTCGCGGACGAACAGTGGAATTGGGATTTCGATAAAGATATCCGCACGGATACGCCCTGGTGGTTCCCGATACAGCATGTTCCGGGACAGGATTTCATGGAGGCCTGGTGTCGAGCGAGGTTCCCGGAAGACGTTCAGTTGATGAACTCACGTTCCGCGATCGCGTTCAGGGAGCGCGCAACCGGATACCGGCAGGAATATCGCAGCCGGCGCGCGGATGGCGGCGTCATCTGGGTCTCCGAAGATGTCCATATGATCCAGGTCGGTGCCAAAACATGGCGTGTCGTCGGCGTCTGCACCGACATCACACAGCGAAAGCAGGTCGAGGAGGCTTTGCGCATGAGCGCGGAGCGGAGCCGCACGCTCCTGAACCAGCTTCCACACCGCATCGCCCTGAAGGACCGTAACTCGAACATCATCTCCGCAAACGAACAGTACGCCCGGGAGTGGGGTCTGACTGCGGCCGAACTTGAAGGAAAACTGCTCGCGGATGTCCTTCCGATCGACGTGGGCCGGCTCGAGCGCGAACGCGACCTGCGAGTCATCACAAGCGGCATGCCGGAAGAATCGGAAGACCGCCAGGTTGTCGACGGTAGACTTCGCGTTGTCAGGACCAACAATACTCCCGTAGTGGATGAATCGGGCAATGTCACCGGAGTACTGACCGTGGTCACCGACATCTCGGCCCAGTCCAAGGCGGAGGCGTCCCTCAAGGACATCCTCTCCAGCGCGCGGTGCTTCCTGTGGCACTCTATCGTAACCGGATCGAACGGCGGATACTCCTGGGAGTTCGACACAGGCTATGAATCGCCCGACTGGTTTCCGATTGCGCGCCGGCCCGGGCAGAAGTTCATTGACGCGTGGGCGGAAGCGGTTCACCCGGACGACATCCCGGAGATGGACCGCCAGGCGCGCCACGCGTTCGACGCCGGTTGGAGCGGATACAGCCACGAATACCGCTGCCGACTGGTCGACGATACGATTATGTGGATCTCGGAGCACGTTCAGATTCAGCCGATCGGCCCCGCGGTGTTCCGCGCCATCGGCGTCTGCACCGACATCACCGAGAAGAAAGTCATGGAGTTCGAACGCGAGCGAATGCTGCGCGAGGCGCTTGAGCACGCGGACCGCGACCCGCTCACCGGCCTTCTCAACCATCGAGCCTTCCACAAGCGGCTCAACGAGGAGGTCGATCGTTCGCTGCGCAACAATACGCCGTTCGCACTGGCTATGATCGATCTGGACAACTTCAAGTTCTTCAACGATGCATATGGGCACAGTGTGGGGGACGAAGTGCTCCGAAAGACCGCCCAGACCCTCAAGAGTGCCTGTCGCGAATACGACGTCCTGGCCCGCTTTGGCGGCGACGAGTTTGCCCTGATCATGCCGGAAGTGGGACGCGACCAGGCAGGTGCCCTTGCGCAGCGCCTTCAGGAACGGCTCAGAGGGCTGGGATATTGCCCGCCGGACTACGGGAGCGTGGTGCCGCTCTCACTCTCGATTGGAATGGCCGTCTTCCCCGACGATGGGCCGAGTCGCCAGGATGTGGTCGATGCCGCCGACATGCGACTGTACCTGATGAAAAACGGCGCCTCCGAGGACGAAGTGGCCGAGCGCCTGCGCCGCGATCTCGTGAACTCGGTTGACGGCTTTTCGATGTTGGACGCACTCGTGACCGCAGTCGACAACAAGGACCGGTACACGCACCGCCATTCGCGCGGCGTCCTTGTGTTTTGCATGATGCTCGCCGCGGAAATTGGATTTGAGCCCGAAGAGATGAGAATGTTGGAAGCCGCCGCGTTACTGCATGACGTCGGCAAGATTGGAGTTCCGAACAATATCCTGCGCAAGCCCGGACGGTTAACGGATGAGGAATTCGCGGCTATCAAAATGCACCCCGGCATGGGCGCAATCCTGATCAGCTCGGTCCCCGGTCTGGAGAAGACGCTGGATGCCGTTAGGCACCACCACGAACGGTGGGATGGCCGCGGCTATCCGTCGGGATTGCGCGCCACGGACATCCCGCTGTCCGCCCGCGTCATGGCCGTTGCCGACGCCTTCAGCGCCATGACCACCGACAGGCCGTACCGCAAATCGATGTCCAACGAAGAGGCGCTCCGCGAACTGGAGAGCGGCGCCGGCCAGCAGTGGGACCCCGACTGCGTGGCAGCCTTCGTCCGGGCCTATCGGACGCAGATAGCGCCTTTGCCAAATGTCTTTGGCCTCGACTTCCCCACACCGGCGTTCGCGCAGTCGGCTGGATGCGCCTACTAACAGCCGCTCATAAAACAGCAGGAAAAACCATTCGGCCCCGGTCGCTTGATGCGGACGGGGCCGATGTTGCACAAGAGTGCAGTCGCAATCGTCATTTAGCCGCGGTTTCAACCGCCGGGATCTTGCGATGGTCAGCGGTCGCCCGCTGACCATCCTCCGTCATACAACTCGCTCACTACGGGTACGCGCTTATCGCAGTCGCCGAGTAGCCGTTGTACGGCCCGAACGTGTACTCCGTAAACACGTTCGTGTAGTTATTTGCGTCCCAAATCGACGCCGCCCCAGCCGTGCTGTTCCAGAGCATACGCATCGAACCGTCCGATGCGTCCGCAATCGCCGTTGGCGTCCAGCCGGGATACGGGCCGTACCCGCTTTGAGTAACCGCCCCGGTCGTCGTGTTATAGTTCCACACCGCCGCTGATCCGCCGTCCACCCACAGAAGGTGTGTGGTATTGTCGGCGCCCACCGAGAGTGACGTCGGCTCCCATCCGGGATACGGACCGAAAGTGGTTGCCGCGAACGTACCCGTCGTGTCGTTCACGGTCCAGACCGACGCAGCACCGGCCGTGCTGACCCACAGGGCACGCGTCACCCCGTCAGGACCGTCGGCGATCGACTTCATGGTCCATCCGCCGTACGGGCCGTAGACGAATTGCGTGTACGTACCGGACGTGGTGTTATAGTTCCAGATAGCCGCCGCGCCGGCGGTAGTTGTCCAGAGCACGTGCGTCGTATTACTCCCATTCACCGTAATCGAAGACACGGAATAGCCGGGGTATGGCCCGAAGGGATACTGGGTGTAATTGCCCGTATTATTGTTCAGGCTCCAGATTGTGACCTGACCGGTCGTGCTTTGCCAGACAACACGAGTCATCCCGTCCGGCCCGTCCGCTACGTTCGTCGGAGTCCATCCGGCGAACGGCCCGTAGTTCCACGCTACGAAGGTGCCGTTGGCCGGGTCGTAATTCCACAGGGACAGGAGGCCGCCAGCCGTGGACCAGACGACATGCGTCAGGTTCGATCCGGAGGCAACGGGCGTAGCCGACGCCTCGCCGGACTGCGCCGACGTCCCGCCACCGTTGACGGCGGCGACTTTGTAGAAGTACTTCACGCCGTCGGTCAAGCCGGTGTCGGTGTATGACGCGGTCGTGGATGCTCCTATTGCGGTCGTTCCCTCGCCCCCACTCGTAGTGGCTCGGTAGACGCTGTACGACGTTGCGCCTGTACTTCCCGTCCAGGTCAGGGCGACCTGGGCGCTCCCAGCCGTCGCGGTGAGACTCGTCGGAGCTGCCGGAACCGCCGGCTCCGGAGTAGCCGAAGCCTCGGCCGACTGCGCCGACGTCCCGCCGCCGTTGACCGCGGCAACCTTATAGAAGTATTTGACGCCGTTGGTGAGGCCGGTATCGCTATACGACGCGGTGGTGGACGTACCAATGGCTGTCGCACCCTCGGCCCCGGTCGACGTGGCCCGATAGATACTGTAGGACGTCGCGCCGGTTGTGGCGGTCCACGATAATGCGACCTGCGTATTGCCCGCTGTCGCGGTCAATCCGGCTGGCGCCGCTGGAGCCGGCGGCTCCGGAGTCGCAGACACCTCGCTGGATTTTGCCGATGTCCCGGCGCTGCTAACGGCTGACACTTCAAAGTAGTACTTGTCGCCGTTTGTCAAGCCCGTGTTTGTGTACGATGTGGTTGTCGACGTCCCCACGGCGGTCGCCCCCTCGGCCCCACTCGCAGTGCCGCGGTAGACGTTGTACGTCGTCGCCCCGGTGCTGGCCGTCCACGAAAGTGCGACCTGCGAATTGCCTGCCGTCGCCGTGAGACCTGTTGGCGCCGGCGGCGGCGGCAGCGTCGGAGTGGCGGACACCTCGCTCGACTGCGCAGATGTCCCACCGCCGTTCACAGCAGCGATCTTAAAGTAGTACTTGACCCCGTTCGTCAGCCCGGTGTTCGTGTACGTTGTGGTCGTGGAGGTTCCGATGGCTGTCGATCCCTCGCCGCCACTTGCAGTAGCGCGGTAGACGTTGTAGGAAGTTGCTCCCGTGCTTGCGGTCCACGACAGGGCGACCTGCGCATTACCCGCCGTAGCGGCAAGGCCGGTAGGAACGGCGGGCGCCGGCGGCTCCGGCGTGGCTGTTGCCTCAGTCGACTGTGCCGATGTCCCGCTAACGTCGACAGCGGCGACCTTGTAGTAATACTTGATGTTGTTGGTCAGCCCGCTATTGGTGTACGATGTGGTCGAGGACGTTGCGATCGCCGTCGTCCCCTCTCCGCCGCTCGTAGTGGAGCGATAGACATTGTAAGCGGTTGCGTAGGTAGAGGCAGCCCAGGACAGCGCCACTTGAGCGTTGCCCGCCGTGGCGGTTAGCCCCGTCGGAGCGGCCGGAGCCGGCGGCTCAGGGATAGCCGACGCCTCATTCGAAAGCGCCGAAGTCCCGCCGGCGTTAACCGCAGCTACCATGTAGAAGTACTCGGCGCCATTAGTGAGGCCGGTATCCGTATATGTTGTCGTGGTAGCCGTACCCACCGGCGTGGTGAATTCCCCTTCGCTTACGGTGCCCCGGAAGACATCATAGGCCGTTGCGCCGGTGCCCGCCGTCCAGGACAGCGAAACCTGAGCATTCCCGGCCGTCGCCGTTAATCCCGTCGGAGCGGTCGGGGCGAAGACAAGTGCAAACACGTTGCCTGCATTGTGTAATCCACCCGAATTCGTCGTGCCGTAGAGATCGCCGTTGCTTCCAATGATGACACCAGCATACGGGCTGCTGCCGTCGGAACCGCTGAACGAATGCAATGTGGTCAACACGCCGGCAGTCGTAACTTCGAAGACAGTTCCGTCACCCCACTCGCCGCCGCCGGAAGTGGTGCCGTAAAGATTGCCGTTACTCCCCTGAACCAGAGAGCCAAAGGGAGTCGCCCCGTTGACACCGTCGAACGTGAATATCGTGGTCAGGACACCGGCCGACGTGATTTGAAATATCGTGCCCGCTCCCGACGCGCCGGCGGTAGACGTGGTCCCGTAGAAGTCGCCGTTGCTTGCCTGAACGAGGCCGCCGGCCGGAGTCGAGCCATCATCGGCGCCGGTGAAAGAGTAGAGAGGGGTCAGGGCTCCGGCAGAAGTCATCTTGAAGACCGTGCCGTAGTCGTTGGCGCCGCCGCCCCACGCGGTTCCGTAGAAGTTGCCGTCGGTTCCCAGAACCAGACCGGCCGTTGGACCGCTTCCGTCAGCCGTACCTAAAAACGAATGCAAGGTGGAGAGAACACCGGCCGGAGTAATCTTGAAGATTGTCCCGTCGCTGTCCAATCCGCCTCCGGACGTGGTTCCGTAGAAGTTGCCGTCGCTTCCCTGTACAAGGTTAGATTCGGGCCAGCTCCCGTCCGGACCGCTAAACGCGTGTAACGTGGTGATCACGCCGCTCGCAGTCATCTGATACACTGTTCCGTCATCGGAGGCCGAGCCGCTATACTCCGTTGTGCCGTAGAAATCGCCGTTGCTTCCCAGTAACAACCCTCCGGCGGGCGTAGCTCCATTCGTACCGACGAACGAATCCAGGTTTGTCAATGTACCGGCCGGAGTAATATCGAAGACGGTACCATAGCCTGAGCCGCCGCCGGACGCTGTCCCAAAGTAGTTGCCATTTGCTCCGAGCGTCAAACCGGCTTCCGGGTTTTCGCCATCAGAGCCCGTGAATGAGCTTTCCGTTGTAAGTGCGCCGGCCGTAGTGATCTGGTAGACCGTTCCAACTCCGGATTGACCGCCTTGGTCGGTGGTGCCGTGGAGATTACCGTCGGTCCCTACCACCAGGGCTGCAGCGGCCATACTGCCATCTGATCCCGCGAATGAGTGCAACGTGGTCAGAGTTCCGCCTGTCGTAATCTGATACACCGTGCCGAAGCCCGAGGTCCCACCCTGCTCGGTTGTTCCATACAGGTCCCCGCTGCTCGCTTGCACCAGACTTGAAACGGGATACTCGCCGGCCGATCCGGTGAACGAGTACAATGTCGTTAGGACGCCGCCGGGAGTGATCTCGTAGACCGTACCGAGGTTGTCGGCTCCACCCTCCTCCGTAGCTCCGTAGAAATCGCCGTTACTCGCCTGCACCAGGCCGGATTGGGGGAAGCCCCCGTCCGATTGACCGCTGAATGAGTACAGGTTTGTCAGTACACCCGCTGGCGTGATCTTGAAAACGTTTCCGGAGCCGCTGGTACCTCCAAGACCGGTGGTTCCGTAAAAGTTCCCGTCAGTCCCCAGTACAAGCGTGCATTCCGGATAGTTCCCGTTTGAGCCGCTAAACGAGTACAAGGTGTTGAACGTTCCACCCGTCGTGATTGTGAAGATCGTTCCGTCTCCCATGGTACCACCCTGGGTGGTTGTACCATAGAGGCTCCCGTCGGTCCCCTGGATCAGGCTGGCAACAGGTATGCCTCCATCCGAGAGCCCCGTGAACGAGTACAACGAGGTAAGCACGCCGCCCGTCGTAACCTTGAAGACAGTGCCGGCTCCGGATGCTCCGCCGCTTTCGGTGGTACCGTAGAAGTTACCGTCACTGGCTTGTACCAGGCCGCCGTCGGGAGACATGCCATTGAGGCCGCTGAAGGAAGCCAGTGTGGTTAGCACGCCGGCCGACGTAATCCGGAATACTGTGCCGTCGCCGGATGCACCACCACCTGCTGTGGTCCCGTAATAGTTACCGTCGCTCCCCTGTACCAGTTCCGCAAGCGGGTTAGCTCCGTTGGGATACGGATAGAAATCATGCAGATCGACTGTGCCCTGCGCGGCTGCCCCTCCGGCGGGAATCAGACAGAGGGCCAAGAACAGGAGCGCCCGGAGCATTCTCCTGTGAATGTTAAATCCTTGCATACTGTAACCTCAATTCTAAAGGCCGTCATGGAAGTCCCTAATTCTGGAGGGATACTTAAGATGTCGAGAAGAGGAATTGCGAATCCTGGAAACAGAGGACTTTGGCTCCGTGCCATTTCGATCAGCAACCCTCGCCGTTGAACAGGTCGAAACTGACCTCCGACAGCGTCAGCCGGGCTAAGGTGACACGTTGGAGAATTTTAGCGATCCGCTGGACTCTGGCGACCGGGTTACGCGACTCCCGACTTTCCACGCACTGGATCTATCCACCCACCGATAGACCTCTCACCCGCTGTTATAAATCCGCGAAAGCGGCAACCAGTCGCCAGGCTGCAATGCCACAGTTAATGGTAGCTCAAGTTCAACAGTTTTGCGTGCAATCTGCGCGCGATTTTTCGCGTTCCACGAGATTTTTTTTTCGCCCGGGACGACACCGCCTGCCGGAAACCGCCTGCCGGACACCGCCATACCGGCGATACCATCGAGACGATACACATCGCATATATAGCCTGCGCGGCCTTGTTAAGCCGACGACCACCAATTACCCCGTAACATCACGGATGGCCGCTACAGCCGGAATCCAGTCGAATACCTCTTCAGCCGAAGAGTGTGCACGTATCAATGAGAAATCCTTCATTTGACAAAGCAAATCCGGGTTGATATAATGTTTATCGAATATAAGGGAGACTATAGCGCCCACCCCGATAGCCAGCGATACACGTCGAAACCGAGCACCTTCGGGAAATCATCAAGTCTGGAATAGCGGGACGACAGGTCGATACATCCGCGTGAGGCCTCCACGCAGATCCGCCGGCGCTCGCTGGTCGTTTTCGACGAAGTGGAACAATTCGGAAGTCGTAACAGTCATAACAAACATACTTAGATGCGCATATAGAGATATACGCTCAAGTTCCCAGGGCACTGTGAGGCTTGGACGCCACAATCCTCATTTATGTAGGCCGGATCGTACGGAACGCGCTGACGTAAACATAATCTCCATCGTCTTCCCAGCCTAGACAAATGCCCGAGCTA
>JBKQWH010000010.1:0-5980 GCA_052139635.1 Capsulimonadaceae bacterium | reverse complement strand
AACACGGCCGAATTCGTAGGGGCTCGAGTAGGGCGCAAGCGGCGCTAACGATTTCGATGTTGTGATTGCGCGCCCGGAGCGAGCCCGCGCTCCCGCCGACAGACACGGCCGAATTCGTAGGGGCTCGAGTAGGGCGCAAGCGGCGCTAACGATTTCGATGTTGTGATTGCGCGCCCGGAGCGAGCCCGCGCTCCGGCCGACAGAAACGGCCAAGTTCGGCGCAGTTTGGTGCTGCTTGAGACGACCATGCCGGATAAGCAAACAGTTGTAGTCGCAATGAGCGGCGGAGTCGATTCTTCGGTTGCGGCCGGGCTTTTGCTGCGGCAGGGCTACGACGTGCTCGGGGTCACGATGCAAATCTGGCAGGAGAGCGCGACCCAGACCAGGGGAGCCGGATGCTGCAGCCTGGGCGCGGTCGAGGATGCGCGCCGCGTTGCCGCGAAGCTCGATATTCCGCACTATGTCCTCAACTTTCGGGAGTTCTTTGCCGACAAGGTCATCGGCAGCTTCGTCGACGAGTACAAGCGGGGCCGCACGCCCAACCCGTGTGTCAACTGCAACAGATACGTCAAGTTCGACGCTCTGCTTTCCAAGGCGCGCGAGCTCGGAGCGGACTACCTCGCCACCGGACACTACGGCCGTGTCGAGTACGATGATGGGCTCGGCCGCTGGATGTTAAAGCGCGCGTATGACGAGGCCAAGGATCAGACCTATGCGCTCTATCACTTCACGCAGGATGAGCTGGCGCACACGATGATGCCGCTCGGCACCGTGACCACGAAGGCCGAGACACGCGCGATCGCCGCTGAACTTGGCCTTCTGGTGAGCAACAAGCCGGACTCGCAGGAAATATGTTTCGTCCAGGGAGGTTCTTACACGGACTTCTTGGCGCAGACAGCGCCGGAAACGGTCCAGCGTGGGGATATTGTCGACACGGCCGGCCGGCGACGAGGCGCACACGACGGCATTGCCTTCTACACGATCGGCCAGCGCCGGCGGGTGAACGTCGGCTCGCCGGTCCCTCTGTACGTCGTGGACATCGACGCTGTGTCGAATACCGTCATCGTGGGTAACAATGAAGAGTTGCTCGCAGGCGGTCTGATTGCCGACGACATGAACTGGATTGGGATCGATATGCTGCGGGGCCCAAAGGCTGTCATGGCGAAGATCCGTTATAACATGAGTCCGGTTCCGGCCGTTGTCGAGCCGGGAATGGTCGACGGGTCAGTCGCGTTGCGGTTTGCCGAACGCCAGCGGGCCGTCACACCCGGCCAGTCGCTTGTCCTTTACGTCGACAGCGGCGAAACGGTGCTCGGTGGGGGTACCATTCAGGCACGGTTATAGCCGCGTCGTTGGAAAGGTGCGTTAGGCCGGATGAAAGACAAGTCAAATGTCGGGCTGGCGATTCTTGCCGGCATCGGCGTTGGGGTCGTGGCCGGAATTACCGCCGGCATTATCCTCGCTGCACGCAAGCGGCCGGAAACGGAGGAGATAACCGACTCGGTAGAGCAATTGCGCGGCCGCACCGAACGCGTGCTGTTAGAACTGTCGGAGAGTATTTCCGATCTGCGAGAACGCGCGAAGCGCATGGCGGATGACGCCGGCGTCCCGTCCAGGTGACGCCGCACAGTCTGCTTACCCGACACTGTTCGCGATAAGCAAGGAAAGCCCCTGGGCGCCTTTCTTTTCTTATTGCCGAATCAGGCGGGCCAACTGGAGGGAGAAAATCAATGAACCTGAGCATCAGCACCCAGAGGCTAAACGACACGAGCACGGTCCTGGCAGTCGAGGGAGAAGTGGACGTCTACTCATCCCCGCAACTCAAGCAGGAGATCGTGTCGGAGGCACAAGCGGGCACAAAGCACTTGTTTATCGACCTGTCGAAGGTAGAATATCTGGACAGCACCTGCCTGGGTGTCCTGATTGGCGGCCTCAAGCGCCTGCGGGAATTAGATGGCAATGTCGTCCTGGTCGGCCCCGGCTCGCGCATACTGCGCATCTTTGAAATCACCGGTCTGGACAAGATATTCGACATCAGCCCGACAGTGGAAGAAGCCGCTGCAAAGGAGGGCGTGACCCTGTGAGAGCCGATACCGTTCAGCTTATCATCCCGTGCCGGCCGGAATTTGTCGGTGTGGCGCGACTCGCGGTCCTTGGCATTGCGAGCCGCATGCAGTTTTCCTACGATGAGGTCGAGGACATCCGCCTCGCTGTCGGCGAGGCATGTACCCATGCCGTCGAGCGCGCCGGCGTCGGGTATTCGACCATCACGATCACCAGTACGATCACTCCGAGCGCCCTCGTCATCGAGGTGGCGGACAATGTCGCCCCGGGCACAAAATCGGTTGTCCGGAGCGAGGAAGCGGAGTTGCTTGGCGCCGAGAGCGACGACCAGCAGGGTCTTGGTGCGCTGCTGATGGAGATCCTTGTCGACGAGGTCAAGATTATGCCGACGCCGACCGGCACAACCGTCCGGCTCACCAAGTACCCGCCGGAATAGCAGATTGGGTCCGGCTGCTCATGAGCATGCCGGCCGTCCCAATCAGGCGGTCTCCAACGGGCGATGCGCGATGCGCGGGATTACTGTGCGTGCCATGCTTCGGCCCTTTGAAGCATGGTGACGCCTGCGCCTCGCGAGCATTCCGCGTTCTAACGCAACTTCCCGCCCCTCGGCTTAATGATTCTCGGTTCAAGATCACTGCACGAATCACAGTTCCGACGTACTATTCCTCACGCCAGTGAAAAATCGGCGAACGTGTGTTCAGGAATTGGCTTCCTTCGTGGTAGAATGCTCGTACATTCGTTCGAGGTATACGGACAGGAAGGGGCCGGGTTGTGATTGTGTGTCTTGCTATACAGGGCCTGGGGATTGCCGTTGAGCGTCGACGCCGGCCGGAAACAGCGGGGCCGGTAGCCCTGGTTGGTCTCGATGGCCTCATTCTCGCCTGCTCCGAGGACGCCGAGCGCGCCGGCGTGCGGCCGGGGCAGCGTCAGGCGGCCGCACGGGCTCTCTGCGCGGCGGTGCTGCTTCTTCCCTATGATGACGAGACCACCCGGACGGCGGCCGAGCCGGTCTGGGACCTGTGCGCCGAGGAAAGCTGCGTGGTGGAGCCGATCTCGGCCGAGGAGGTCTGCCTGGTTCTGCCGCTTTCCGACTGGCGGTCCCGCAGCACCTTCCTGATCGAGGAAGCCGCACGTCTGACCGGCTGCCCGGTCCGAATCGGGGCAGGAAGCTCCCGATTTGTCGCCCGAGCTGCGGCGGCGGGCGCGGGACCGGGGGAAATCTGCCATGTGCCGGCCGGCTTCGAGCGGGAATTCCTGGCTCCGCTGCCGGTAACCCGGGCGGGCGGCCTCGACGCGGAGGCGGTGACTCGGCTCGGCCGGCTCGGGATCAATACCTTTGGCGACGTGCTTGAGCTCGGGAGTGCGCGGCTGCCCAGAGCGCTGCAAAGCGTTGGCATCCGGCTTTCCCGCCTGGCTCGTGGCCTCGACGCCGATCCGGTCCGTCCGCTCTGGCCGGCGCCGGCGATCACGGCACGAGTTGCTTTTGAGGAACCTGTGGACGATCGAGAGCGCATTGACGCGGCCCTCCGGCACGCCGCCCGCACGCTGGAAGACGCGCTGGTTAACCGGCAAAGCTGGTGTCGAGCGCTTTCCCTGACCGTCGAGATGGAACCGGAATACGCCCTGTCGCGCCCCACGAATGAATTCGTGGGCTGTCAGGGAGAATGTCCTCCGGACAACCTTGGGCCAGGGCGTCTTCATCCTCCCGCGGAACCTCACCCTGACCCTCCCGTCCAGAGGGCACCCGGAAAGGAGAGGGGACCGGAAAGCTCACCGTCTGGAATGAGATCCTTTGGCCGCGAGGCCGCAGTGGTGCAGGAAGCTGTGGCCCTGCGTCTGCCGCTGCGCGATGCGCCGGGTCTGGCGCGGGCGGCCGGCCGGTGCCTGGACCGGATGCACCTGCCGTCGCCGGCCCTGTCGGTGGTCGTCGAGGTGGGTAAGCTGGGCGTCGCCGGCGGGGCGCAACTGATGCTCTTCGACCCGTCGTCGACGTCGGCCGGGCTCCCCCACGAGCGGGAAGCGGCCGTCGCCGCCTGCCTGGCCCGGATCGCGCGGCGCTGCGGCGCTCCGCCCATCGCAGCAATGGGTCTCCATGTGTCGCGGCCGGCCGACCTCTCCGCCCTCCGCCTCACTCGACGCCTCTTCGAGCCGGTCGATGTCGATGCCGCCCCGGACGGCGCGCCGATCCGCGTGGTTCGCCATGGCCGGCCGTACCGGGTCGATGGTATCGCCGACCGCTGGAAGGAGGCCCAGTGGTTTCGGGGCCCCGCGGAACGGGCCGTCTACCGGGTCGAAACCGACCGTGGCCTGCTCGAAGTCCAGCGCTCGGAAGGCTCGTGGTGGATGCGCGGCCAGACCGACTAAGAAAGGAGAAAGGAGAGGAAAATTTAACAACGGAAAACACGGAAAACACGGAAATTTTAGGAATTTTAGACAGGATTCTTTGGATGTCAGGGATTTCAGAAACTAGAAAATCCTGTTTATCCTGAGAATCCTGTCTAAAAATTCCTGATTCCTTAGCCAAACATGAGAGACTTTGAAACCGCAGTTGGTTCGGAACACATATTTTCCGTGCTTTCCGTGTTTTCCGTTGTTAAAAAATCTTTCTTCTCTCTTTCTCTTAATTTTGACTTTGCCTGAGCACGATCGGTTAATGGCATTGAGCAAAGAAGAAAATGACAATCTAGCCTTCGGTCACCTGCATGTGCATACCGAGTACAGCTTCCTCGACGGGGCCACGCCGCTGACCCGGCTGGCGGCGGAGGCGGCCCGGATGGGGCAGCCGTTCCTGGCCATGACCGACCACGACAGCGCGGCCGGCGTGGTCAAGTTCCATGCCGCGTGCCGCCAGTACGGCGTCCAGCCCATCACCGGGGCCGAGGTGACGATGGAGGAGTCCGCTTCCCCCTCTCCGCTTGCGGGGAGGGCCGGGGTGGGGTCCGCCTCCCCCTCACGCTTCTGGCTGAGACGCCCGCCGGGTACGCCAACCTGTGCCGCCTGCTGACCCGCGCTCATGCCCACGGCGGCCGGCTCGATCCAAGGCTGCCGTGGGCCGCCCTCGACGGCCTGACTTCGGGCCTTCTGTGCCTGACCGGCTGTCGCAAGGGCCGGGTTCCGTCGCTGGTTCGACGCCGTCGATACCGCGAGGCCGAGGCCGCCCTCGCCGACCTGATCCGGCTCTTCGGTCCCGGAAATGTCGTCGTCGAGCTGCAGGACGACTGGACGCCCGGGAGCCTGCGGGTGGCCCGCGAACTGGCTCAGTTGGCCGACACGGCGGGTGTGCCGTGTGTCGCCACGAACAACGTCCACTACGCCCGGCCGGAGGAGTGGGTGGCGCACGACGTCCTCCGCTGCATCCACGCCGGCTGCACGGTCGAGGAGGTTCACCCGGACCGCCCCATCAACCGGGAGCGCTTCTTAAAGAGCACGACGGAGATGCGCACGCTCTTTGCCTGGCGCCCGGACGCCGTCGAGCAGGCGGCCCGTATCGCCGAGCGGTGCGGGAACGTACTGCCGTCGGCCGAGGACATCACCCCCAACCTCTGGGGGGACCCCGACGCGGAGATTGTCCGGCGCGCCCGGCGGGGCGCGCGGGAGCGGTACGGGACGGTGACGCCGGCGATCCGGGACCGCCTGGCCCACGAGTTGTCGGTCATCACGCGATTGGGCTACAGCGGGTACATGCTGATGGTGTCCGACGTGGTCGCCTGGGCGCGCTCGCAAGGGATTCGCTGCACCGGCCGGGGGTCGGCGGCCGACAGCCTGACTGCCTACTGCCTGTACCTGACCGATATCGACGTCCTCCGGCGCGACCTGCTCTTCTCCCGCTTCCTGCGCGACGGTAAGAAGCCCGATGTCGATACCGACTTCCCGTCGGACCGGCGGGACGAGGTCTTCCGCCATGTCGTCTCGACCT
>JBKQWH010000009.1:0-11860 GCA_052139635.1 Capsulimonadaceae bacterium | reverse complement strand
CCACCCCGGGAAGCGCGTCGATCTGGAACTACAACACGGGGACAGGAGCCTACACCCAGAATACCTTCGGCTCGTACGCCGGCTGGTCCGCTAAGACCATCGCCGACGGCCCTGACGGCCTGACGCGGGTCATGTGGGTCAGTTCCAGCGGAACAACCGCAATCTGGAGCGTGAACACGACGACGGGTGCCTTCACCCAGTACGACTTCGGTCCGTATCCGAGTTGGACCGCCATGGCTCTCTCTGTGAATGCCGCGAACACGACACACGTCCTCTGGACGAACGTCTCGAAAGTCGCGGCGGTGTGGAACTACAACACGTCGACCGGCGCGTTCACACAAAACGACTACGGCGTCTTCCCCGGCTGGACCGCGACCTCGATCACCGACGGCCCCGACGGCAATACGCAGCTTCTCTGGGACAGCACCACCGGCTCGTCCTCGATCTGGGACCTCAACAACACGACAGGAGCGTACACCCAGAACTCCTTCGGCCCATTCCCCGGCTGGACGGCGACCGCGCTCAGCGCTTATCCATAAAGGCGACCTCGTCTCCGCCCCCGCCCGCGTCGACGCGGGCGGGGACCGTCTACGAAGCATCGACTCAACACGCCGGGCGGTCCTGTTCCGGGTGCCATGCTCATAGCTCCGGATGAGCATGCCGACACCGTCCCGCATACGACAAGCGCGTGCCGGCCCGCCGGTACGCCTCCGACGTGTCCATTCCGCATCGTTGTGAGCGGCTTCGAAGTCGACCCACGAATGAACTCGTGGGCTGCCGTGGGGAACGTCCTGCGGACGAATGAGGATCGTTCCTGTGCGGTTTGCCGCTCGATGTGGACGGAAGGTTTGTCCGCGAGGGGCACGATCGCAAGCGAGTGGTCGATCACGCCCGCTCCGGGCACCCGGCGGGGGCGGGACAGTGTTGGCGTGAGGGGCCGCCGTGGCACATTATCCGGTTCTGTTGACATGGTCGGTGACCTGTGTTATACTGATTTCGTTAACAGGTTTCATAGTCACGTAGGATGCGTACTCGTCGATGTCTGTCCAGCTCGTTATTCGTATCGCTTTTCCGATGACTTCCGCATCCTCTCACTCGTACTTATGCCGGCTTCCCGGCACGACTCCGACGCGCCCTGCTGAGACTCTGAGAGGCACGGCGACATCGTAATCGCGCTCCAACCGGTCTCTCCCCGACGGGCGGCTCCGACCAGGTTTTGCAATGAGGAAATTGACGGCAAAACACGTCTGCGCGGTGGCTATCATTGCGGTCTTGTACTTCTTCATCCCGACCGCAACACCTGTCCATCTGACTGCCAAGGTGGGTCCCAGAACAGTGGCTCTATCTTGGGCGCCTGCGCCGACGGCAATTGCGTACGATGTCTATCGCGGCATTGGGCCGGATGAAGAGAAGAGAATAGCCAGGTATGTCTTGACAACACGATACACGGACAGTTGCTTGACCAACGCGACATCGTATTGCTACCGGGTCGCTGCAGAGAATTTCGCCGGGGCTTCGCCTATGTCGAATGAGATTATGGCGGCCAGCCAGCCGTTGTCTTTCGTTTACATCCAGAATGGCCAGACCGCTTCCGGCGACATCGGGATCTACGTATCTGAAAACCGCGCCACTCCAAGTACTGTGTGTGATTCCGATGACGTGCTCCTAACACTCGATGGACAGGTTCTCGCAAACGGGCTGGCATACAACAGCAACACGTTCAAAGGAACCCTTACGCCACTCCAAACAAGCATGTATTCGAACGGATTTCATACTCTCACAGCATCCAATATCGCGGGATCGGTAAGTTTAACCGTCAAGTTTCAGAACCACGATTCGATTAACCTGCACTGTGACCCATTTGCGTTCTATGACAAACCTGCGTGGATTAGTGCTACCCTGAGGTCGGCCCAGCCTTGGACCATCGATATCTGGGACATTACCCGGCACGTCGTGAGACAATTCGCGGGCCGTGGTGCAACCGTCCATGTGTCCTGGAGCGGGACAAACGACTTCGGCAAATCCCTACCAATCGGCCCGTACGACGTCGTGTTGACGACGGGGCTGCCGGAATCGCGCTATGTTGTCCGTACATATCTGCAAAGGGACGTGCCAATACATGCGCCGGCCGGACATCCGTCCTGACACGTTACGTCTCGTCCGTTACGGCGGCAACGGGAATCGGCAACAAGTGAGGTTCATATTACCGTGAAATCGAGAGATCGCATAAGAGCCGATACGCTGTTCGTCGGGATTGCAATCGTCTTTGTTGCTGTCTTAGCGTGGAGTTTTCAGCTGGCCCAATCCGATCAACATCGCCCAGCGCCAACCGCTTACTCGGTCAGATTCCTGAACGTAAAGAATGGAGAGACGCTATCCGGCGATATACCATTAACTGTAATACTGTCGACGTATGTTGATGAGGATGCCGTCAAACTGACGCAGAACGGAGTGGATATGGGAGTGGGCGATTGGGAGGACCATGTGCCCGGAGGTTCAGCGGGACAAATAACGTTTGGGTTATTTACGACCGAGTACCCGAATGGCGTGTACAGGTTAACCGTGGTTGACAGGTACGGCAAGGGGCAGAGCATATCTGTCAAGTTTAAGAACACCGTAGAATCGTTTAGCATAGATCCCGTGGGTGGCAACGTAGGTTGCCCGATCTACGCCAATCTCGGGAAACTTCAGAGTTGGACGGTCCAAGTCCGGCGGTTCACTGGAGACGAGAGCGTGATCACGGTGTTCAAAGGAAAGTCGAGAATAGTTAACTTAACCTGGGATGGCACGGACGGCCACGGCCGCCACGTCTCCGATGCATATATTGAGCTTTTCGCCGGTGATCAATACCTCGAAAAAGAGTGCCATATGCGTCATACTGAGTATCCTTCTTGAGAGGTGATCTTTGAGCTATGCTACCACGCTCGATTCCGGCGAGACGAGCTCCTACTCGATCACGCTGACCTGCCAGCGTGGCCACATCGTCGATAGAAGGACGTGCGGTAAGACAGCATCACGGGAGGTGACCCGATGAAGAACTGGGGCACGGCCGGAATTGTACTTGTTGTTGTGCTTGCGTGTGCTTTGCGTATATCTTACAAACAGCACCTAGAAGCTACCCGTGAAGCCGGCGAGCACATTCAACTCCCCAGTGACGCTGACGTAGTTAGCGTGCGCCGTATCCCGCCCGACTGGGGAAGAGGTACAGACATAGTTTTTCGATTGCCGCAGACAAGGTCGATCGACACGTGGCTCGACATCGTCTGCAGACATAACCCGGATCTTCATTCGGGCGCGGTGTGGCTGTCGAAGCCAAATCACCGACGGGAAACAAATTGTTGTGACGTGAAGTTGTGGTACGACCAACGCCGTAATGTGTATGAATACTACGATTGGGACAGCGAATGCAGTTGTACGTAAAAGTAGCTACTCAGTCGTACGTACTATATTCAATCGCATGCCGCGCAAGTCTGGCGCAAACACGCTGAACACGGGCTGAAGCGCGGCCCAATCAAGGCGCTCGACGGCAGACGACAATATCGTGCCACATAACGATAGAATCCACTGTAGCACAATGCCTGCGACGCCACGCTACGGTAATTCGTTTTGCAATTTGTACGTGAGGGATCGATGAAGACGACTCGGTGGATTGTTGGGACCATTCTGTTCGTAGCTTTCGTATACGTTGCGACACTCCCGTTCCAGAGAGAACTGGAAATGGTACGCGAGGCAGAATTGAATATGGTCATTCCAGACGATGCCGAGATTGTCTTTGCCCGATCGACAACAGATATCGTGTTTCGATTACCGAGATCACGGTCCGTTGACGCATGGCTTGATTACGTTTGCTCCCAAAACCAAAAGTACGGCGCACACTGGACAAGAGTTTCAAATCATTTACGCGTTATGTCCTGTACGAATAGCAGGTTGTGGTATAGTCCGGAGCAGAATGAATTCGAATTTGTAGACGGCTGTGTCGATTGCGTCTGCGGCCCCGATTAATGGTCAACGGGCTGTCATCGCCCATCTATCGTCCTCGCAAGCACATGGCCGGAAATAGCGTGACCACGTTTGGCCCGTGCCAGATCATGCCGTAAGCATCGAACACCAAATCGCGAGACGGGAACTAATGAGAGACTAGCGTCCTGAAAACGAAGAAAGCGTAGGTCGCCATTCCGATGGGTACGGTCGCCGAGGCGGCTATGGAAATCAACGAAAGCCAATATGTCTGACCCTTGCGATAGGTGCCTGAGTTAGTAATCAGCAGTAGCGTGAGGATCGAGAGCAGCACCGATACACCAAGCGTCGCGGGTCCGAAGAATGATACCGGCACGATCGGCGGTGGGCCCGGCGGATATAGGTGGGCTAGCAAGGGGTAGAACCACAGCAGATTTAAGGGAAGACATATTACTGTAAGAATATCGATGACAATAATTGCGAGCCGATCATCCTTGGTAGGTTCCGTCGAGACATTGTCGGCCTGAGATTGCCCGCCTCCTAACGGCGTCGGCGGCCAGACTGCTGCGCAATCCACCACAGACTCGGCGTTGGCGGCCGAATCCGAAGGTTGGTCGTTTTCCGAATTCATGCGATGCAGGCGAATTCTAGACGCTACCATGCGACGGATTCGGTGACGCAGATCGGCGATCCGACAGTGCGCTCGTTCCACGGAGGCGTCTACTCCGTTACGTCATTTACAATGTTTATAATTATACCTTATATATGTGGCATCCGGCCATGTTCGCATTGCCTCATCTAAAACCTGACTATCGATCTCTGGTTGCCTCGCTTGGGAATCTGACCGTGGCATCTTCTTGACTGCCTGGTTCTAAATGAGGTTTATGACGAGCTTAGATAACCGCCGTGCGTTAGCGTTCGAGGTGGCGGCCCGTGCGCGTTGTCAGGGACTTGTCGACGTAAAGAGAGAGGTGCACAATGAAAACCCGTTCGATTTGGCGGCCGTCCTGGTCAACCTTTGTTGACTGCATATGTTTGCTTGTAGCTATTGCACCGGCCGTAGGAAGCGTTACACTGGCAGTGGCAGTGCGAAGGTCCGGGCACATACAGTACGCGCGGCACACACGACACGCCACCGTGCACGGAACGTTTGTGTACGTCATGACAGATCAGTATGGCATTGAGGTATTTCGGATAGGGCGTATGACCGGTCATTTGTGGCCGGTGGTGAGTCCCCCGAATTATGAACAGGGTGACGAATATCCGTCCTTTTTAGTAACGGCTCCCGGTGGACATGTCATATACACCGGTGGAAGGGAAACTAACGAACCGGAGAGGCCCGGACACGTCTGCCGGTACCAGGTCACCGCATCGGGCGGCCTGGATCCGACGGGAGCATCCGCTGCGGGAGAAACCCCAGTCGACGTCGTATTCGGCCGTGGCGGACGGTTCGTCTATGTGTACGCGGACACGTCATTGCTCACGTACACCGTGTCGTCCAACGGCCGCTTGTGGCCCCTTAAACGGCCAGGGCCCTACATCGGTACTAACGCGATCATCTCCGCCGACCCGCTCGGTCGATTCGTGTGGGTTTCACGGCCGAGTCTCCGGCGGATTGTGGTATTTCGGATCACACAATCCGGAGCCCTGGAGCATGTCACTGACATTGGGTTATCGAACACGCCAAGCGCGATTTTCTGGCTCCCGGATGCAACGACTGCCTACGCCGCGATCCCTGACACGGGGGTTATTTCAGTGTTCCGCGTTGACCACGCTGGTCGGCCGTCACTTGTTCAGGCGGCGAAAGTCGCTCCGCAAGGCGCCTCCCTCGGCATCTTCGCGATTCATCCAGACGGCCGATTTATGTATTCCTACTATGCTACGGAAAGGAGCGTCATAATAGACGATATCGCCATCAAGCCTGATGGAAAGATCGCGGTTAGTAAGATAATTCCGAAGGTTATGGACCCTTCGTTTGCCATGGCTATTGCCCCTGATGGGCGTTTCGCGTATACCCTGGGCTCGACGCCATGCGTTATCACGGAATTTCGTATCGAACACGACGGGACGCTGACAAGACGGTCCACGCGGGTTCCGTCGGACAGAATGTTATTGATCGCCATCGCGAGCAATTGAATTGATTGGATTACGGTCAGCTTCGACGGTAACGTTGAATCTTGGACCAATGACGCAACTATAACTCAACGCGCAGTAACTTTTGGCAGGAGGCGCAAGTGGAGCACGAAAACGTTTCGGATCATTGTCGTGTCAAGAGCGCGATAAAAGCACGAAGTCTCAGGAATATTATCCGATTACTGAGCTTTAATGCATTGTGCTCGCTGTATGTATTGTGTGTATTGTCGACCCACGGCGATGCTGGGAGTAGTGATGTCGGCCGATTCGGCGGTGTGGCTGACGCGGCAACCGCGAATGAGCGGTTGTTGGAGGCTGCCGACGTTGGCAGCCTGCCTCGGGTGCGACTTGCTATAGCTCAGGGCGCGGATGTGAACGCTACGGAAGAGAACGGCTGGACAGCACTTATGCTCGCGGCGCGAGACGGTCGCTATTCTCTAGCAAGATTCTTATTGGCACACGGAGCGAATCCGCATTGTCGGAGCAGGCTTTACAGTGACACTGATGCGCTTGAATTGGCTGTTTGGTCCGAGAGTATTCCGACGACTCGGCTACTGTTGGACTATGGTGTCGACGTAAATGAAAGGGACGCAACAGGCGAGACGGCAATATATGTTGCGAGCGATTCGAATCATCCTCCATCCGAAGTATATAAAATGGTGCAGTTTCTAATCCGTCGGGGAGCTAAGGTGGACGTGACTGCAGGACCGGGTAGCACGCCACTAACGGCGACCGAGAGCGGCGTGCGATTTGACCCGCGGGTGTCCACAATAGTTGATCTTTTGAAACGGGCGATACAAGACGAGAACCGCAAAGCAAATAAGCTCGCGCGGAGTAGCCTCCTATCCCACGAACCAATTCAAGCGGGGAATAGCCGCACAAGCCGGCCTCATAGCGCGGCTCACCCTGCTTCCACAAGCAAGCATTCGATGTGGCCCGCCGGAGTAACAAACATGGGCGAATTGGAGATGCGCGTGACAGGGGACCAAAAGTTAATGCCTCGAAAGAATACGAATGGACGGCACGACTAAAGCGCACGGCGCCGGCCAGACGGGCGGATACTCGCTCACCCTGAACCGCCCCTCGTCGAATGAACTGCCGTCCGTGTCCATGACGAGCCCCGCCGCTGACGCCACATACGCTACCCTGGCCAGCATCGTGATGACGGCAACTGCCACGGCCGCGAACTCGGCGCTAACATGTCCAAAGGATCAAAAAGCATGAGCAACACGAGAGTCTTGAAAACTCCGGTGGCCCGATTCGCCGCAGCAATAATGGCTATCTTTCTATTCTCGTCAGGCAGCCTGTTGTGCCTGGCCAAAGATTACGCGCGGGTGGTCAAATCCACGTCACGCCCATCGCGCCTGTTGGTCTTCGTCTCGCTGGGGGGCGCCGACTCGGCAGGGCGCTTTATGGAGGTTTTCATCCCGCGGATGAAGGGCGGGTTCGTAAGGCGGAGCGTCGGCGACGTTCCTGTTTCGGATAGAGGCGTTTGGTGGCTAACTGCAGATCCCACGGGACGGTGCCTATTCTTCGGCAACGCGGGCTATAATACAAATTACGGAGATATCTCCTATTTGAAGGAATACTCAGTCGGGCCTGGGGGTCGGTTGAAGCTTAAAAGGGATTGTGCACCCACGCTGTGGTCGGCGACAAGTCTGGCATTTGACCCCGTTGCACAGTTTGCGTACATGAACACCGAGAAAAGAATAATCGCCTACCGTGTAAGTTGTCGTGGCGGCCTGATAACTATTCAGACGATTGTGGTAGACTCGAAGGACGAACGCCTATACGATATTTTTATTCCGAAGTCAGGGAGGTACCTGTACATCGAGGGCTACCATTCGCTGTGGGCATCCGCCATCGGTCGAACGGGCCGCCTAACGCCCGTAGGGAAACCCGCTGTGCATGCCGCAGATATACAAAACGGGGCCATAACCAGTGCACCCGGCGGCCGGTGCTTGTGTATCAAAATGGATCAGGTACATATTGGCTAAGATGGCGCGAGAATTCCTGGGCTTCAACGGGACAAAATTGGAACGTTGACGGAGCAATTGCGCAAGCCGACTCGATAACTACGTTACAGTCAGGCGAGGACTCTAGTATGATGCCACAGGATGTCCTCAGCCCTGGGTGGCCGCGGAGACAGGTCTTTGGCAACTCGTGGCTGACGTTTCTTGAGCAGTGACATTGGAGGAACGGATGCGGTAAGTGAACCGAACGTGGCGACTATGAGCGCTGCGCTCGATCCAAAAAGGGGGCTTTTTATGAAACAGGTCTGGGTGTCGATTGGCATCGCGCTTTGTGTAGCAGTTATTATGCTGGCTGGCAAAGCGCTATACGACCGCGCTGGATATGAGCCATTAGAAGCCCCACATATAGACCCGTCACACGTTGCTTCAGTGCAATTGATATGCACGTATGACCGCGACGAGGATTGTCACGACGTGCTGGTCACCGCTACCGATCCAAAGTCGATCGGGCTCTTCACAGCCGCGATGGATAACCGACGGCGGAACACGCGAGTAACGATCGAGGGGCCACGGCATGACGAGACGGATTGGGATTCAGACTTAATTATCTTTTCTGAGCGTAACGGCGCAGTGTTATCATTCAAAGTTACATTGCCCGCTGCAAAAGACTGCTATGGCCCAGACTTTGTAGCTGCTTTGAATCGCCTCAGCGAATTTGAAGTGTCGGATTTGCGAAACACTCTTCGTGCAGAATCCGGGAACATTCGACGCATCGTAGTTAACAAAGCAGAGATACTTTCCGATCCAAAAAGTGTCGCCGCCGCCGTTCACTGCCTGGAATCAATCGATAAACGTTGGTTTGATTATACAGCGCAGGACTATGAGTTGACAAGCTACGAGATAGAGTTTCGCGGTGGCAGCATGAAGAACGTAATAACAGTAATATCGCCTAGATTAATCCTTTCGGCAGATTTTCAGAATTTACGTATGAGATATGGTATGGAGTGAGGGATAATCTCACGAGTGGTTATCCGTGGCCTGGCCAATGGACGGAAAAAGCGACCCGGCACAAGGACCGGACACGGCTATCGCAGCCCAGTTCTATGATGAGTGGAACTGGGCGTAGATAATCGAAGTGCAAACAAACTGTCCGCCGGGAGGAACCGTCGAACGCTGTTTGCGTTTGCGTGGAAGCTCCATTATGTGGCCGGGAACAGCTCGGGCGGTATGCGGCGGCGCTGAGGCTGCTCCGAAGAGCGAACCCTCTGCTAGTAGGCGACTCACCGAAGACGGGACGGAAAGGAACCTTGCATGATGCTTTCGAGAAGGGTCAAACTCGCGATAACGGGGCTTGCGATATTTGTGGTGTTACTTGCCGTTGCGTGTCTTGGTTGGAAAACGTATGTCGAGCTGTATGCCCAGAGGTTAACCGAAACGGACGAAGGTATTTGTGAGTCTTACGGACATTTGCTGTGGGAGTATGCGATCGATCACGACAACAAGCTTCCAGACGCACATCACTGGGAGGACGCGCTGCGACCGTATTGGCACACCAAATGGGGCAAGTTCTCTTCAGTACTGCCAGTTTTCCCCTGGCTGACGCAGAAACATCGACTGGCGATGAACATTCGATGCTCTGGTAGAGACCAAGATGATATAAGTACGACAGACACTGTTCTGTATGAGACGATATCCGATCATCCCAACACATTTGGCGTGCCGTCTATGCTTCCGAACCTTGTAGAGATTCACCGCCCTCAAGTGTGGTACTGCGGTGGCGGAGGTTGGGAGTTGACGAACGTCACGGGCTGCGGTGAGCCATTTTATGAGGGCCCGATGGTGAGCAAGTTTGACAAGAAGTGACCGACACAGGCGAATTGTTTGGGCGCGCTATGATGAGGCACAAATTCCCTTCGTGTCGTGGTTAACTCAGAACCCGTTCTACTGGAAAGAGGCATGGGATGAAATCTCGTTCGATTCTGCGACCGTCGTGGTTCACGAGCGGCCACGGCAGGTGGCTGCTTGTAGCCGGTCTGATAGCCGTCGCTGCCGCGGCACCGGGACAGCCCGCGGCAACGGGCGGAATGCCTGACTTGAACGCGCGGCAGGGATGCAAACACAAAACGTTTGTCTACGTGATGACGTACCAGGAGGGTATTGACAAATTCCTAATTGGGCCGGATGGTCGTCTTTGGCCCTCGGAGGCCACTCAGATTTACGATCGGGATGGATACCCGGCTTTTTTAGTAGCGGATCCCGGGGGACATGCGATTTGGACAGGTGGCAGATACGATAACGATCCGGAAACGCCGGGGCATGTAGACCGGTACAAGGTAACTGCAACTGGCGTCCTGGAGAACAGGTGGGGAATGGATGCGGGCGTGACCCCGAATTTCGTAGTATTTGGTCGCGGGGGACGATTCGTCTATGTGTATACGGACACGACGTTGCTCGGGTGTTCCACGTCGGA
Organism: Capsulimonadaceae bacterium; assembly: GCA_052139635.1. Classification (GTDB taxonomy): domain Bacteria; phylum Armatimonadota; class Armatimonadia; order Armatimonadales; family Capsulimonadaceae; genus JBKQWH01. Next base: position 1,327 of record JBKQWH010000009.1, on the reverse strand, counting down.
CGGCCGTGACTTGCGGATTGATAAAGCGCGGAGTGTCGACATAGGCCCGGATGCACTGATAACATCCGACCCGCTCGGACGATGCGTAATCGTTCGGCGAAAGGATGCTCGGAAAATCGAGGTATATCGGGTGACGGACTCCGGAGATCTGCAACACTCCGCCGATCTGGGGTTCGCGGAATGTCCAACCTCGGTTTCCTGGCTTCCGCGTACGGCGATCGCCTACGTTGCACTGTCAGATTCCGGAGTTATGTGCGTGGTGGGGGTCAGTCAGGCGGGCCGAGCATCCGTCATTCAGTCGGTGCATGTCCTTCCGCCGCAAGCAGCCGGTCTCCGCGTCTTCGCCGCACATCCATCCGGCCGGTTTCTATACGCCGGTTGCGGCTATCGCGGTAGGCTCCTACTCCTTAACATACACATTCAGCAAGGCGGGTTGATTGCGGTGGGCAAAACAACTCAACAACCGCTAGCTCAGACGAATGACATGGTCATTAGCTCCGATGGCCGTTACGCGTATGTCACGGGGGAAGGACCGTGCGTAATTACGGAATATCGGATCGCGAATGACGGCTCCCTTACAAGATTCGCGACGCGGATTCCCTCAGACGATATGTTGTCGATCGCCATTGCAAGCGATTGAGGAATGGTATTGATAGGCTTCGGCTCGAACGTGAACTCGTATCTGCTCTTCTACGATCCTTTAGGGCAGTGGGAGGCGAACACCGACGACGGCGACGACGGCGACGCCGGCGACAGCCCGGCGATAGCGCCGGACGCCCAGCTTGCGGGAACCCTTCCGCAGTACGCATACGAGGGCGTCTACACCATCGAGGCCACCACGGCCGGCCCCGGCCAGACGGGCGGGTACTCTCTGACCCTGAACTGCCCAACGCAGGCGGATCTCCCGTCGGTATCCATGACAACAGACAATTCCACGTACACGGCCCCGGCCACCATCATCATGACGGCAACCGCCGAGCCGGTGAGCCCGGCGACGATTGCGCAGGTCACGTTCTACGTCTCGACCACGTCCGGCCTGATCGGCTCGCCGATTGGGGAGGTCCTGACCCCATCGGGTGGCGTCTACACTGCGACGTCGACATACATGCTGACGGCCGGCACGTACTACCTGACCGCGGCCGCCACGGACAGTACCGGGGCGGAGGGAGCCTCGGCTCAGGTGACCATCACGGTCACGTCGTCCGGGCCGATGCCGATCGCCTGTGGCGACACCGTCGACGGGACCCTGACAGCAGCGTCGCCCACCTCGACCGCGGCCGACGAGTACACCTTCCCCGGCGAGGCCGGCTGGACGCCTCGACCGGCG
>JBKQWH010000008.1:0-12021 GCA_052139635.1 Capsulimonadaceae bacterium | reverse complement strand
TGCTGCGCCGTTTGGTTATTGCGAGTATCCGTTTCTATCAGCGGCGAGTGTCGCGGTGGACGCCTGCGGTGTGCCGATTCACACCCACATGTTCACAGTATACGCTGGACGCTGTTGTGAAATACGGAGTTGCGAAAGGCTTATGGCTCGGGATTCGCAGGATTTGCCGGTGTCATCCTTTCAATAAGGGAGGTTATGACCCGGTAGTCTAATCCTCAGGCGTGTGCCGATTATTTTCGTTGGAGATTGAATGAAAGTTCTTCCGGGCGGCCGCCGGGCCAAACCGTGGTTCGCCGTCCTTGCTGCCCTGACGCTGTTGGGTGGTCGGACAGATGCGCAGGTCGATTCCGGCCTGCCTCCCTCACCGGCATTTAGCGTGGCTCACGGGCTTCAGATACAGGCCGAAGCCGCCTGGCAGATGGCGGCCGTGATGCACAACGCCGGGAATCCGACCGGCGCTAGAGCCCAGCGAGTTCTTGCGCGCACGCTTGCCGCCGAGGCAATTGGCGAGCGCGGCAACATGTTGCAGGGTACTTCAGCAACCGGATACTCGGCTGTCCTCGATAGCCATCTGTACGCTCGTACGACTGTGGGTGCTGTCGCGCTGCTGAACGAGGCGCGCCTTTACAAGGGTATTCTAAACGATCCTGACAAGGCGGCCGAATCCTACAAGGTACTTGAGGACAATTATTCGTCCATCAATTACCCGGGCAAAGCGCAGGCGGCCTCCGAGGCCAGGACGCTTGCGATTGTTGTTGACCACCGAAACCGGACCACCTATCCGAACAGCATACTTTACGCCTGTATGGATGGCCTGGTCAGCTTGACGGGGCGCACGTCGCAGTCCTACTGGCTTGCCATCGTGATGATATCGGTCATCGTCAAGCTTCTGGTTTGGCCGTTGTCGAACTTGCAGTACCGTTCGCTTAAGGAGACGCAGAAGCTTCAGCCCTACATTGCCGACATCAAGGCAAAGTATAAGAACGATCCGGAAACCCAGGGCAAGAAGACGATGGAGTTGTACAAGGAGCATGGCGTCAATCCGATGGCGGGTTGTCTCCCGATGCTTGTGCAAATGCCGTTGTGGTACGTTCTGATCGGTATGATTCGGGTGTACCAATTTCAGTGGAAGCATGGGACGTTTTTGTGGATCGGCAGCTCGCTTGCACATGTTTACCCGACGATTTTTGCGTCCGATTTAAGCCAGCCGGACATTCCGATGCTTGCGATATATGCCTTTTCGATGTGGATCTCGATGCGGATGACTGTACCGGCCGATCCGCAGCAGGCTGAGACACAGAAGATGATGTCAGTTTACTCGCCTGCACTTATGGCGTACTTCTTTTTGCAGGCGAAGTGGCCTTCAGCGTTCTTGCTCTACTATCTCGTCTTTAACGTGCTCAGTATGGTGCAGCAGAAGCTTTACATGGGATCGAATACGCCGGTGACGCCGGCCGTCGACATCACGTCGAATGGGACCGGATCGACAGCCGGGCTGTCGAGGAACGGTAACTCGGCGGGCGATATCATGGAGGAATCCGACGACACGGGTCGAGCGAAAGTTCATCCAAAGAAGAAACGGCGGCGCGGATGAACTATTCAAATGGTGCCGCCGGTCTTGACGTTACAAACTTCTTAAACCTATGTACTATCAGAGGACTGTTCACGTGACATTCGAGAACGATAAGCAGAAGGCCGCAATCTCGCAGGCCAGGGAATGCCTGTGTACGATCCTGAACGAGGGTGGACTTAGCGTTGACGTAAACGCTGTGGAAGCTCCGGGCTGCGACATCTCGCTCGTTATTACAGGACCGGATGCAGATTATCTGGTTGGGCCACAGGGGCACACGCTTGACGCGCTTCAACATCTGCTCACTTTGATCGTCAACCACCATCGCGACAGCAGGCTTCGTGTATGGGTCGACGCGGCTGGCTATCGAGCCCGTCGAGTCGAGACTCTGTCGCGGTTCGCGAATCAACTGGCGGATGAGGTTGTCGGCAGCGGACAGGAGGCGATTACAGACCCCCTTAATCCCGTCGACCGCCGGATTATCCACACAGCACTGGCAGAGCGGATGGATGTCCAAACGTACTCGGAAGGCGAGGAACCTCACAGATATATCGTAGTGAGCCCCCGCCAAGAGTAGCGGTGAGGCGGCGTGTACAATCGCGATAATCAGCCAGACTCTAAACGTGTAGCGGATTGAACGCGATCCTCCCTCGGGGCTGTAGTGAATGAAGCACTTGTTCTTGCGTGTTGCCTTAGTGACCAGTGGCTAGTTGAGCGACTGTTTACCACTAACCACCGCCACCAACCGTTAACCAATGGCCAATCGTTTCGCAAGGCTAGCAGGCGAGTCGACCCAGCGCAGGACGGAAGCCGGGCTCGGCGATCCGGTCGCATCGCTTGCGGGTGTATCGACGGCTTTCGCGGCGACTGTCGGCAAGGCACTGAACCTGTATACGGTCGGCGACCTTCTTGCGCATTATCCGCTGCGCTATGAGGACAGGACACACCTTCGAACAATCGCCGAGCTTCGCCATGGGGAAACGGCGTCGATTCAGGGCAAGGTGGTCGACTGCGAAAACGTCCCAACGCGAAGCCGAATAACTCTGACAAAGGTCACTGTCAACGACCGCACTGGGAGGGCGCAACTCGTCTTCTTCAATCAGTGGTATGTAAAGAAGGCGTTCGAGAAGCTCAAGGGGACCCACATTGTCGCGTATGGTCGCGTATCGCGGGCGTCACGGTCCATCGAGTTGACCGATGTCGAGTGGGAGACGTTTAACCCGGACCGCGACTCGCTGTCAGCCGAACGGATTGTCCCGATCTATCCCCTGGCGGAGGGAGTAGTTCAGGACAAACTCCGGAAGGCGGCGCACACGGCTGTTTCGAAATACGCGCACCTCGTGCCGGACCGTCTACCGGCGCTGTTACGTGACCGGCAGTCGTTGCCGTCGATGGATGCAGCCGTTCGGGATATACACTTTCCGGTCAACGAACCGGCCCTGGCAAACGCGCGGCGGCGGCTGATCTTCGATGAGTTCTTGGAATTGCAGTTGATCCTGGGCCTTCGACGGCGCAGGGCCATGCGCCTGCACGGCAATTCATTCGCGGACACACAAAGTCCGATAAACGAGTTGACTGCGGCTCTTCCGTTTTCACTCACTGGCGCCCAACAGCGAGCAATCACGGAGATTGCCGCGGACATGCGTACAAGCAGGCCGATGAACCGGCTGGTCCAGGGCGACGTTGGCTCGGGCAAGACCGTGGTTGCGATGGCTGCTCTGCTCATTGCAGTTCGCAACGGACATCAGGCTGCGCTGATGGCTCCGACGGAAATACTCGCGGAGCAGCACTATCTTGGCATCAAGAGCGTGATGGAGGCGCTGCGGGTTCAGACTATCCTGTTGACCGGAAGTTTGACTGCGTCGCAGAAGCAGTCGGCGCTCGATGCGATCGCCATGGGATTGTACGAAGTGGTCGTGGGTACGCACGCGCTGATACAAGAGGTCGTAAGGTTTCAGAGCCTGGGGCTTGCCGTGGTGGACGAACAACATCGGTTCGGCGTGCTTCAACGTGCTGCGTTAAAGCAGAAGGGAACAAGTACGCCCGAGTTGCTGGTGATGACAGCCACACCCATCCCGCGCACCTTGACGTTGACCGTTTACGGAGATCTCGATGTCACTGTAATCGACGAGCTTCCGCCCGGGCGAAAGCCCGTGAAGACGCACTGGAAGCGAAGCGAGGAACGATTTTCCGTTTATCAGTCGCTCGCTCCGCTGCTGCGGGAGGGGCGGCAGGCCTACGTCATCTGCAGCCTGATCGAGGAAAACGAGAAACTGCAGGCACGTGCAGCCACGGATCTGGCCGCCGAATTGCAGTCCGTCGTGTTTCCAGAGTTCCATGTGGGGCTGCTTCACGGGCAGATGAGGCCGTCTGAGAAAGAGGATGTCATGCTGCGCTTTCGAGACAGGCGCCTGGACGTTCTTGTGGCGACGACCGTGATCGAGGTCGGCGTGGACGTGCCTAACGCCTCCGTCATCATCATTGAGGACGCGGACCGGTTTGGGCTGGCTCAATTGCATCAATTGCGCGGCCGGGTGGGGCGCGGGACCACCCAATCGTACTGTCTATTGATTGGTGACCCGAAAACGGCTGTTGGAGAGGCCAGGCTTGAGGTCATGACCCGAACGACGGACGGTTTTGAGATTGCCGAAGAGGACCTTAAGCTGCGCGGGCCGGGCGACTTTTACGGAACACGTCAGTCCGGCATGCAGTCTCTGCCGTTTTTGGACGTCGATCGTGACGTTCCGGTCCTGCACGAGGCGAGGCGCGAGGCGCTCGCGTTGCTCGCCGAGGACCCGCAAATGAATCGCGCCGAACACCATGCGCTCAAAACTCGTGTCCGAGACAGGTATCATGAATTAGCGGGGGCAATGGACAGCTAGTGGAATGCGCGTGACTGTCAAGGCGCCGGCAGACGACGGCGAATGTGGCGGCTGAAAGCGGTAACGGAATGGTAAACCGGGTAGAACTACGGCATGGGAGACGCGCTCTGAAAGACGAGTGTCGTTTGTCCGGTTTATGTCTACTGAGCATCTCTCTCCCTCCCGGGGGCGCTGAGGCAATACGATGATCGCCGTGTATCCGGGATCCTTTGATCCGATCACTGCCGGCCACTATGATATAATCAAGCGTGCCGCGGCGCTATACGACACCGTAATCGTGGCCGTCGCCGAGAACATGTCAAAGGCGCCGCTCTTTAGCGTTGACGAGAGACTGCAGTTGTTGAGCTCCGCGTGCCGTGGTATCGACAACGTTGTTGTCGACCGGCTTGGTGGAGGATTGCTGGTGGACTTTGCCCGCCGGAAAGGCGCTCGGGTCATAATACGGGGACTGCGCGCGATATCGGACTATGATTATGAGTGCCAGATGGCGCTCCTCAACCGGAGGTTGTGTTCAGAGATCGAAACGGTGTTCTTGATGGCGAGTTCCGAGCATTCGTTCCTCTCGTCCAGTATCGTCAAGGGCATCGGGAGCCTGGGAGGAAAGATTGACGGGCTTGTGCCTGAGATGCTGGTTTCTGCCATTGAGGCGAAGTTCGGCGCCACTCGATTGCCATAAGCCGTAATTGATGCGGAGGATATAAGTCGTGGACGTTGTTAAACTATTAAATGAACTGGAAACCTGGGGTGAAACTCGTCATGAGTTTATTGGATTCTGCACCGACTTCCATCGGGACGATTTTCGCGATAAGGTCAACAAGATCCGCGCCGCCCTTCCGGAGGATGTCAAGCGGGGAGCGCGGTTAACTGCCGAGCGCGAGCGCGTGCTCGACGGTGCCAGGGCGTCGGCCGAGCAGACTCTCGAGGAGGCCCAGGCTGAGGCGACCAAGGTGACACGCGACGCACGGGCGGCCGCCGAGAAGCTCATGCGCGAGGCAGATGCGCAGGCCGAGAAGACGGTGTCCGATTCCAAGGCAAAAGCAACGGATATACTGGCGGACGCGAAAGAAGAGGCGTCCGAGATAGTGGGAACCGCGCGTACTAAGGCCGAGCACATGCTCCGCGAGGCACATGAGCAATCCGAGCACCTGATCTGCGAGAGTGAGGTTGTTCGGCTTGCCGAAGTCCAGGCGCGAGAGATCCTGCAATCGGCAGAGTTCGATTCCCGGGATTTGCGACACGGCGCGGACGAGTACGCCCTTGACCAGTTGCTGGACCTTGAGCGGCACGTTAGCGAACTGCTCACTCAGATCGAGCGCGGGCGAGCCAAGCTGGACCAGCGCGTTCGGGCCAACGAGAGCCAGACAGCCCATACGAACGGGCGCACGCCGAGCGGCGAAATATCCGGTTCACAACGCTCCAAATTAGCGTCCGCCGGCTGACTTCCGCGAAAAATCGGGTAAAATATCAAGCCGATGTGGCTGATCCGAGCACAGGCGTCGGCGAATTGCGAGGATTGAGCGAGCGCATTGCGGAGTTCACGGGTCATTTAAGTGCGTCTCGCCAGGGCCCGTGACCGGAGGTTTTCGACCGGACGCACAGCGGAGGGACATCTAGACATAAGATGTACTCGTCAAGGCGACTTTCGCTGACTGCGCCGGAGGACGAACGATGCTTCGACTGGATCTCTCTGAAATCATCCGCACGCCCGGGATGCGGCAGGTTTATGATATTGCGGAGCAGCCGTATACGGACGATGATGTCGAATACGTGGCTCCGCTTGGCGCTCGATTGGCGATCACCAATACCGGGTCGATGCTGCTGGTTCGCGGACCGTTCCATTCAGTGATCGGCCTCGAATGCAGCCGTTGCCTGGTACCCGTCCGGGTGCCTATCGATGTAGATATCGAGGAGGAGTTCGACATCCGCGTTGTGGAGGATGCCAGGCACCACGATAAGGTGATGGAAGTTGTTGAGGACGAGATAGGCCGTGTCTTCGACGGGAAGGTGTTGCAACTCGACGTTCTTTTCAGGCAGGCCGCACTACTTGCGGCGCCGCTTCAGCCGTTGTGCCGGACGACATGTCCGGGAATACCGATAAAACCGTCCGGCGAGGACATCCGGAATGAAGGCTTCCGAAACTCGCCTCTTAAAGAATTGGCTCACTATTTCGACGACGGTGTCGATAAGCCGTGATCGTGGCCGGCGGCTTGACGCATTTGTGCGGCAGCAGGGCGAGTAAGCCCGACTGCATATTGTGGCGTCTAGCAGGCCAATAAATACCGACTAATTCAGGAGAGTACGAAACCATGCCGCTACCAAAGCGACGACATTCTAATCAGCGGACGCGCAAGCGCCGCACCCATTACAAGCTGACTGCGCCGACGCTGGCCCGCACCAAGCTCTGCCCGATTGCATCCCAACATGGTGGGCAGTGCCCGGTATTTCAGTATCGCCTGGATTATCATGGCTGCCCGGAATGCGGCTTTTACAAGGGAAAGCATGCGTTCAAAGGGGAAGCTGAGAAGCAGAAGAGCGCTGAGAAGTAGGACGGAACAAGTGCGATGCCGTGAACGGCCGCACTCACACAATCGGTCCAGCTCATAAGCCAGAGGACATGGTCTCCTCCGGCAAAGAGTCCGGTTAGTGGGAGCACGGGTTTGACGCTCCCCCGGGTCGAATTCGGCGCAGCCCGGTGCCGCAGGCATAACGTCGAATTCGGACGTAGAAATCATGAATGGGAGATTGAGGAGTTCGTTTCTCTTTTGGGAGGGGCTTGGACTCTCTATCTTCTCACTTCTGCATTCTATTTCCTGATACTTCTAGCAGGGTGCGTTTATGATTGTCGCGGTTGACGCGATGGGGGGCGATTTCGCGCCCGAAGAGGTTGTCAAGGGCGCTTTGCTGGTTTCAGCCGAGCATCCGGATGTCGAGATCGTACTGGTTGGCGACGTGACCAGGGTGAACGCGGAACTTGCAAAGGCAAGCAGTGTCTCAAGTCGAGTTTCCGTGCGGCACGCGTCGGAGGTCATCTCGATGACGGATCATCCTGCGGCTGCGATCCGCAAGAAGCGTGACTCGTCGCTGGTTGTCGCCGCGCTGATGGTGAAATCGGGCCAGGCGGATGCAACGTTTAGTGCGGGCAATACTGGCGCTGCAATGGCTCTAGCTACCCTGGAGATGGGCCGGATTGCGGGCATAGATCGTCCCGCCATCGGGGCAACTCTGCCGGCTTCCACGGGCTGCTTTCTGCTGTTGGACGCCGGCGCGAATGTGGACTGTTCTACCGAGAACCTCGCCCAGTTCGCACTGGTCGGCTCAATATATGCGGGAAAGGTAATGGGCGTCGAGAATCCGCGCGTCGGACTCCTCAATATTGGCGGTGAGCCGGGAAAGGGAAACGAGCTCGCAAAAGAATCTCACGCCCGCTTATCGGCGATGCCGCTCCACTTCATCGGGAATGTCGAAGGCAAGGATATCTTCGAAGGCGTCGCGGACGTGGTTGTTTGCGACGGCTTTGCAGGAAACGTCTTTTTGAAAGCAGGCGAGGGCGTGGCTGAGATGATACTTAACTTCCTGCAGCAGGAACTTCCCTCCGAGTCGCTTCCGGAAGCGGCTTCGACAGTGGTACTGTCGGCCTTGGAGCGGCTCAAGCGCAGAATCGACTACTCGGAGTACGGCGGGGCTCCCCTCCTCGGAGTGAATGGCGTTTCGGTGATCGGCCACGGCCGGTCTCACGCCAAGGCAATTGCCAGCGGTATTGCGATCGCGCTGCGGGGCGCGGAAAGCGACTTTGTTGCTGCAATTCGGGGTGCATTGTCCGGCCGTATCGAGGTCCGTATATGACCCAGTTGGCCAAACAGGGCACCAGCGGCAGGGGATTGCCAGGTACGGTCGAGTCTGCCGGGTCCGCCAGCTTGAGTACGCTCAGGGATGGAGATTCTGTTCAACTTCTCGACACGCCTGTAGACGGTGCTCTGGCTTTATCGGGGAGGGTGATGCAAATGGCCGTCGCAGAGGAGTTACGGCGCACTGTAGGTCGTGTCGATGCACTTCAGCCGGCGGGTATACTGGGAACCGGCTTCTATGTTCCGCCACAGATCGTTACCAACGACGACCTTGCGAGCCGAATGGACACGTCCGATGAGTGGATCAGGACGCGCACCGGAATTCGTGAGCGCCGAGTTGCCGCGCCGGACACGGCCACGTCGGACCTTGCGGTCGCAGCCGGAAGGCACGCCCTCGAGAATGCGGGCGTTGAGCCCGAAGAGTTGGACCTGATTATTGTCGGCACATGCACGCCGGACCATCCCGGTTCATTTCCCTCAACAGCCGCACTTGTGCAGCACGGATTAGGAGCTCGACGCGCCGGAGCCTTCGATCTGGGGGCGGTTTGCGCGGGATTTACGTACGCTCTGCATGTGGCCGCGCAAATGGTTCGCACGGGCTCGATGAACCGGGTGCTCGTTATTGGCGCTGAGACCATGTCTCGAATTGTGAATTGGAACGACCGTAACACGGCTGTCTTGTTCGGGGACGGTGCCGGTGCGGTTGTCATCGGCGCCACGGATGAGCCGGGCTACCTGGGTGGCATCGTCGCGGCTGACGGCTCCGGAGCGCCTCTTTTGAATGTGCCGGCCGGAGGATCGAGGCGCCCGTTGTGCCGAACGCGACCGGAAGACGGAGAAGGGACGATCTTCCAAAACGGCAAGGAAGTCTACCGGTTTGCGGTTGCGTCGATGGCCGACGGTGCGCTGGCCGCAATGGCGTCGGTCGGGATATCGCCCGCCGATATCGACTGGTTCGTGCCACATCAGGCCAACATTCGCATTATTGCCAAGGCTGCAGAGCGGATTCAGTTGCCGATGGAGAAGGTGTGTGTCAACATCGATCGCTTCGGAAACACCTCGTCGGCTTCGATTCCGATTGCGCTCCACGAAGCCGTGGCTGCAGGCAAAATTCGTAAAGGCTCCCTGATCGTCACCGTCGGATTCGGGGCCGGCCTCACGTGGGGCGCGAACGTTATTCGATGGTAGTGAGCGCATGAAGAAAATCGCTTTCCTTTTTCCAGGCCAGGGCTCGCAGACGCCCGGTATGGGCAAGGCGCTTTATGAGCAAGGACCGGCGGCGCGCAACATATTTGACCGCGCCGATGCGATCCTGGCAGAACTTGCGCCGCAAAAAAGAACGAGTTTGTCGCGCATCAGCTTCGATGGGCCTGAGGAGGACCTCCGCCAAACGGTGAATGCGCAGCCTGCCTTGTACACATGCTCGGCCGCTGCCCTGGCTGCGCTGGCCGATGCCGGTGTGGTCGAGCCGGGGACCGCGAGCGTCAGCGTGGTTGCTGGCCATTCGGTAGGCGAATATGCGACATTGCTTGCGGCTGGCGCATTCGACTTCGAGACCGGCTTGAGACTTGTCGTCCGGCGGGCGCAGGAGATGCAGGCTGCGGCCGTCGCTATTCCAGGTACGATGGCTGCCCTGCTCGGATTGGATGCCGAAGCCGTCTCCCGCATTTGTTCCGAGGTAAGTGAGTCTGGAGGTGTCGTCGATGCCGCCAACTTCAATGCGGCCGGTCAGGTGGTCATCTCCGGCCAGGTGGCTGCCGTTGAGGCAGCATCGGCCTTGGCGCGCCAGCGGGGGGCAAAACGGGTTATTCCGCTCTCCGTGTCCGGCGCGTTTCACTCACGCCTGATGGCAGGCGCGGCGAACGCGCTCCGCGGCGTGTTGGCCGCAGCGGAGATCCGAGGTCCGTCGATACCTGTGATCAATAACTTGACCGCCGACTATGTGACCGATCCGGCGGCCATCCGGGAGGGACTGGCGGCTCAGGTGGATCATCCGGTCCGGTGGCAGGAGACTGTCGAGCGGCTTGCCGCGGCTAACATAGACATTTATGTCGAGGTCGGGCCTGGAAATGTCCTGGCAGGAATGATGCGGCGAGCGGCGCCCAACGCTACAGTCCTGTCTGTCGGAACTCCTGATGGCGTTCAGGCGTGTTTGACGGCGTGCCGCTAGGTTTTTGCGAGGCTGTGCTACCGGCGACGTGCCCGTCACGTCCATTTATCTTATTGAAGTGAAGGAAGAGAAGATTGACTCTGGTTCTGGAAGGTAAGCGAGCGCTGGTTACGGGAATGAGCAAGGGCGGCGGCGGAATCGGCCGGGCGATTGCCCTGGAACTGGCTCGCCTGGGCGCTCACGTAGCGGTAACCGGACATTCGTCGCCGGCCGCGGCGGAATCGGTGGCGGACGAGATTCGAGCACTCGGCCGCGATGCATTGGCCGTCCAGTGCGACGTGTCCAGCGCGGAGCAGGTCGAAAAATTAGTTTCCCAGGTCTTGACATCATGGAGTGGTTTGGATATAGTAGTGAACAATGCCGGTGCCACCAGGGATGCGCTGGTCCTGAGGATGTCCGAAGCCGACTGGGATACGGTCCTCGACATTAACCTTAAAGGGACATTCCTCGTGACTCGCGCCGCCTTGAAGCCGATGATCAAACAGCGCTGCGGCAAGATCGTGAACATCACGTCTGTCATTGGGTTGATCGCGAATCCCGGACAGGCGAACTACTCAGCCTCGAAAGCCGGCATCATCGGATTCACTCGTACCATTGCCAAAGAAGTGGCCAGCCGTAACATACAGGTGAACGCTGTTGCCCCCGGATTCATCCGGACGGCGATGACCGACGCCCTTACGGCGGAGCAGCGTGAGAGAATAGTCAAGGATATACCGGCCGGCCGCATAGGGCTGCCGGAGGATATTGGCAACGTTGTCGCGTTTTTATGCTCGCCTGTTTCGGACTATATCACGGGGCAGACGCTAACGGTGGATGGCGGACGGACATTGTAGAACATTCGCGGACCGTTGTTCGGTCGATCGGCACGCGCCGGCGTCGGGGAATGGAAAACCGCAATTGAATTGCCTGGAGAGTCTCTGGGACCCGGCGGTTGCCACGGCTCAGGATAATCCGGCTGAAGATCTTATTGCACTAAGGAGGTGAGGGCATGTCAACTTTTGATCGCGTGAAGAAGGTAGTTGTGGAGCAGCTTGATGTGGCTGAGGATGAGGTTACGCCGCAGGCCTCGTTTGTGGATGACCTTGGCGCGGACTCGCTGGACGTCGTCGAGCTCGTGATGGGGCTTGAGGAGGAGTTTGACGTAGAGATCCCCGATGAGGACGCGGAAAAGATAACTACGGTTCAGGAAGCCGTGGACTACATCGACGAGAAATCTAAGTAATCCCCTCGAGCGTAAAGCCCGCCTGTCGCCACGGCGGGCTTTACCATGCGCTGACCCGGCGGTGGGATGTCACTTCCAAGGTCGAAATCAAGTGCTGTCGGGCTTGCGCACCCTGCTGCTGCATAAAAGCGCGGCTAGCTGGCATTGTTCGTGGCCGGGCGTCCTGTGCTGTCATCGACCAGGATTGTGGAGTCCGCGCCGGAGCGAAGCGACGGGGGCGGACATTACGCCCTCCGCTAGGAGTCCGCGCCGGAGCGAAGCGACGGGGGCGGACATTACGCCCTCCGCTAGGAGTCCGCGCCGGAGCGAAGTGACGGGGGCGGACATTACGC
>JBKQWH010000007.1:0-4621 GCA_052139635.1 Capsulimonadaceae bacterium | reverse complement strand
GCCCACGAATTCATTCGTGGGTCGATGAATCTTCTAATCACATATGGTAGGACAACTTTGAGCCTTTTGAAACGACTGTTTGGCGGCACGGCAACGCTGAGCCCGCCTAATCTCCCGGAGGACTTCTTCCAGGCCGCGATCCGCGGTGATGCGCGTGAGGTGCAGGCGCTGCTCAATAATGGCGCGGAAGTCGACGCCAGGGCGAGCGACGGAGCGACCGCCCTCATTCAGGCCGCCCAGAACGGCCACCTCAAGGTGATGCAGACGCTGCTCGCCGGCGGAGCCGATGTCAATGCCAGGGCGAAAAGCGGCGCAACCGCTTTGATTTTCGCCTCCCAGAACGGCCACCTCAGGGTGGTGCAGGCGCTGCTCTCCGCGGGGGCCGACGTCAATTGCGCGGCGACCAACGGAATCACCGCGCTGATCCAGGCCGCCCAGAACGGCCACGTTCGAGAGGTTCAGGCTCTGATCGCAAAGGGCGCCGACGTGAATGCCAAGGGGAGAGACGGTCGGACCGCCCTGAATATCGCCACCCGGAACGCTCACGATGCGGTCAGAGCGGTATTGATGCAGGCAGGCGCCAAGCGCTAACGGCATCCGATCTCTCGTTCCCTGCTAGCGGGGGAAGCCCACGAATTCATTCGTGGGTCGACGTCGATTAGATGTGAAACGTCCTAGTTTTTGAGCAGGCAAAACATGTCCATTCATAAGATCGGGATAATGGCGAACGCCGGGAAGCAGGCGGCGGTGGATGTGGCGCGGCAGGCGGATTCGATGCTGCGAGCCCGCGGGGTCGACGTGCTCATGCAATTCCACCTGGCCGCCGCCCTGGGCGTGCCGGAGCGCGGACTGCCGGACGGCGAGGTTACGGCGGCCGACGCCGTTCTCGTCCTCGGCGGCGACGGCACCATCCTCGCGACATCACGCGAATGCGCACCGAGGCGCACTCCCATGCTGCCCGTCCACCTTGGCCGGTTCGGCTTCCTGACCGAAGTGGCGCCGGACGGCCTCGACGTTGCCCTCCTCGCCCTGCTCGACGGTCAGTACCGGATTGAGGAGCGCATGATGCTGACAGGCATCGCCGCGCGCAAAGGCGAACTCGACGAACAGGCCGAGGTCATCGCGCTCAATGACATCGTGATCGCGAACGGTCCTCTGTCGAGGGTCCTGCATCTTCGGCTGCTGGTCGACGATAAGTACGTGACAACGTACGCCGCCGACGGGATCATCATCGCCACTCCAACCGGGTCGACGGCCTACTCCCTGTCGGCGGGAGGCCCACTCGTGAACCCGAGCCTGCAAGTGCTGCTTATTACGCCGATCTGTGCACACACTCTGACGTCGCGGGCCCTGATCATCCCGGCGGACAGTACAATAACAGTGGTTGTCGACCGCGACCCCGAGGATGTCGTGCGCGTCACGGTCGATGGACAGCTCGGATTTGCCCTCAGGCCCGGCGACGAGATTAGTGTCCGGCGCTCGCACTCTCCAGCCCGCATCATCAGTGTCGGAGGCGCAAACTTTTACGATAAACTTCAAACGAAGTTGCGCTGGGGAGAGCGCCTGATCTACTGATGCTGCGCGACCTGCACATTAGAAACTTCGCCCTGGTCGACGACTTGCGGATGGCCTTCGGCGCCGGGCTCAATATTCTGACCGGGGAGACCGGCGCCGGAAAGTCGATCATCATCGACGCGCTCGGATACGTCCTCGGCGAGCGGGTGACCGCCTCCGAAGTCGTGCGCGCGGGAACGGACCGCGCCAGTGTCGACGCGATTTTCGATGTCGACGAATCACACACCGCGGTTCGCGAAAAACTGCGGGAACACGGGCTCGACGAGGACGACGGGACGCTTCTTATGACCCGAGAGCTGTCCGTCTCGTCCGGCAAGTCCCAGTCCCGTGTTAACGGCCGCCTGGTGCCGGCGTCGATCTTAAAGGAAATCGGCGACATGCTGGTCGATGTTCACGGACAGCACGAACACCAGGCCCTCCTCGTGCCGGACCGTCACGTCGATATCCTCGACGCCTGGGTGGGCCGGGACGCCATGGACGCGCGGGCCGATGTCGCCGGCGCCGTGAGCCACGCCTCGCAAATACGCCGGGAGCTCGAAGAGCTGCGCGCCGCGGCGCGGGAGCGGGTTCGGACCGTCGATCTGTACCGCTATCAGCTTGACGAGATCCGCGCGGCCGATCCGCAGCCGGGCGAGGAAGAGGTCCTCCACCTGGACAGTGTGCGGCTCGCCAACGCCGCACGCCTCAAAAGTGTTGCTGACGAAGCCTATCATCTGGTCTCCGGCGAGAGCCGCGGCGCTGTGGACCTCCTCCAGGCGGCCTGCGCCGCGGTTGAGCAGGGAGCAGTGCTTGACCCGGCCCTCGGTCCGGCCGCCGAGGCGCTTCGCGAATCGGCGTCGTTCGCAGAGGACGCGTCGCGGGAGATACGTCGGTATCAGGACAGTATCGAGATCAATCCGGAACGGCTTGAGGAGATTTCAAACCGCCTGGATTTGCTCAAGGGACTCCGGCGGAAGTACGGCGAAACCGTTGAGGACGTCCTCCTGTTTGCGCGAGATGTCGAGGAGCGCCTGGAGCGCCTCGAGCACTCCGAGGCGCGCGAGGCCGAATTGGCGGTTGCCCTTGGTGCGGCCGAACGGGCGGTCGTTGCCGCTGCCGAGCGGCTCACCTGCCTTCGCCGGGAGGCGGCCGCACGGTTTGCCGCCCGGATTTGTGAGCAGCTCCGGGACCTCGGGATGGGAGCGGTCCGGTTCGAGGCTTCGCTCATCGGACAGCCTGTCAACGCTCGCGGCGCCGAGCGCATCGAGTTCTTGATCTCCGCCAATCCCGGCGAGCCCCTCCGAT
The DNA here is from genome assembly GCA_052139635.1 of Capsulimonadaceae bacterium. Classification (GTDB taxonomy): domain Bacteria; phylum Armatimonadota; class Armatimonadia; order Armatimonadales; family Capsulimonadaceae; genus JBKQWH01. The sequence goes on along the minus strand of JBKQWH010000007.1, from coordinate 1,762 downwards.
CCCTGGCGCGTATCGCGTCGGGCGGCGAGACCTCGCGGGTCATGCTGGCGATCAAGTCGGTGGCAGCGGATAGCTCGGGCGTGCCGACGATGATTTTTGACGAAATCGACGCCGGTGTAGGCGGCCGCACCGCAAATGTGCTCGGCGATAAGCTGGCCGCACTGGGCTCTAGCGCGCAAATCCTGTGCATCACGCACCTGCCACAGGTCGCCGCGCGGGCCGGTGATCATTTCTTGATCGAGAAATCGGTATCCGGCGAACGAACCTGTGTCTCGGTCAGCCGTCTCCATCCCGATGAGAGAGTCGCGGAAATTGTCAGAATGCTGGGCGGAGCCGCCGCGAGCGAAGCGGTTTTGCGCCACGCACGCGAGATGCTGACCGCTCATGCACACGGCTGATCGACGTTTGTGGTAGGATATGTGGAAATGTTCATGAAGCGGGATGTCATACTTGCGCAGGAATACCTGGCTTTCATGCTGCTCAACGTGTTTGATCTGTTTCTCACCGGCTATATCTTTAGGCATAACGGCGTGGAGCTGAACGGAGTGGCAGAGTGGTTCATCGAGTACGGGAGCCTTCGCGCATTTGTATGGTACAAGTTTTTTCTGGTTGCCGTTGTCGTTCTTGCCTGCGAGGGGATCGCGGTCAAGAACGTCCGCCGCTCGCGTCAGGTTATCACAGGCGGATGCCTGATCTATGTGTTCGTCGTGCTTTATGAGTGCTTCCAGATTATCCTGCACATGACGCACCCGCAGGCCCTGGGATAGGCTCCCACCCAACAGCAACGGATTGCGAGATTTCCGTGCTTTCGGTGCTTTCCGTGGTGAAATCCTGCTCCCGCTTCTCCGAATACGACCGATTGATATCGTCCGGATGAGCTTATTATCGGTAGATGACCTTGACATTTCTGACCGGGCAGAGTATACTGTCCGGGACATTTAAAGGGATTAGAAGTTCAGGAGGCCTTAGGCACTGTAGAATGGCTCTGCTCAAAGAACAGAAAGACAAGATTATCGGCGATTATTCAACCCATGATGGCGACACCGGCTCGCCGGAGGTCCAGATCGCCCTGCTCAACGCGTCCATCAAGACGCTGACCGAGCACCTCAAGATTCACAAGCACGACAACCACTCGCGCCGCGGGCTCTACCTGCAGAATGGACAACAGCGACGATTGCTGAAGTACCTGGCGTCCATGGACATCGGGCGGTATCGCGCGCTTGTAGGCAGACTCGGCTTGAGAAGCCGGTTCTAAGATTTTGGCCGGAGCTTGCCCTTGGCCCGCCCCATCCGCAGTGATCACAGCTATGCGACGCGGTGCTATCTTCCATCGTGGATGGGTCGGGTGCGAGTTGGGTACAGCGACACGGTCGAACGTTTTTGAAATGCCTCCTTGCGACTGGCGCGGGAGGCATTTCGCATTGTTGTGCGGCAGCAGGGTTCACATGCCCCACTGCCAGGTTCATTATCCGGGATCTTCGGCGCTTCAGCGCCGCCCGGCAAGGCGTATCGAGGAGAGATTAAGACAACCCTATGGAACATTTTGTTGAGACCGAGTGGTGCGGCGCTACATTGCGTATCAGTACGGGCAAGGTAGCGAAGCAAGCCGGCGGTTCAGTCTGGCTGCAAAACGGCGACACCATCATCCTGGCAACCGCCACCATGTCGAAGGAGCCCAAGACGGGCATCGATTTTTTCCCGCTGACCTGTGATTACGAGGAGCGCAAGTATGCCGTGGGCAAGATCCCCGGCGGATTCATAA
>JBKQWH010000006.1:0-3259 GCA_052139635.1 Capsulimonadaceae bacterium | reverse complement strand
GCTTGAATATTCTTCGCATAGTAGATCGCCTGGCTGAACTGGCCCGATAGCACCGTCGGTCCGACCGCCAGGGTGTACACATTCCCTCTTGAGTCGGTCACCGAACTCACCGTCGCCGTGGTGTCGTTCCATCCCACGACCACAACATTGAGATTCCCAGCCGTCTGGGCACTCGTAAAGGTCACCGGCACCGTCGACTTCGGCGGATGAATGTGATCGCAGCTTGGGCCTGTGCTGCCAAAGCATAGGAGAAAACAATTGCTAACGCGATAAGCAGAGCACGTCTTAAATAGCTCCCATTACAACTCTCAACCAGTAAAGAAGGCTTCCCGATAGGGGGAGATACCGAAGCCCACAATTTCATGATTTCCCCCCTTGCCATATTTCAAAAAGATGCAGTCCAGTTGCGGGCGCACACTGTGAGGCTTATCCCGTTGAGTCATGTTAGTCTAGTCTAAACTAGGGATGCGATAGCTCGAAAAGGTCCTCGGCGGAGACGGGTACACCCTTTCCACGTCGGACCAAACGTCGTCCTCACTATCGAACCCCTCAAAGCGAGTCTGAGTAGCAGTCCCCGCGAGAGCGGTGTTGCAGCTGGGGCATGTGCCGATCAGAAGCCGAAATCCGTATGGCTCAGCGTCCTCGGCGATCCACCCTGTTTTCTCGACTTTACCCTTTTCTTCTACGCCGACTTTCGCCTTGCACACAGGACAATCAAGTATGAAAATGAAAACCGGCACGGCTGCTTTCTCCCGTAATGCTGGGGTCCTGGCAACATCTGGACTGTCGCCGGCGGCAAGGATTACGCGGGCAAGCCGCGCCCGGTCGCCATCGTCAATGATCTGGCGGCCATAAATCGCCTGAAGAGCGCTTCGCGCGAACAACCGATGTCGCAAGCAGCGCGCCGTTTCCCTCGATCATTGACCCAAACGCGGTGAATGGCGTCCCCACTTTCAGAGGGGCTCCAACCCGTCGATTCTGCTTCGCTTGAGAGACATCAATTGTTGTCTGTTGGCCTGTGCGCGTTCGCAAGGTCAGCGTTGATCCGCTCACCGCTGTTAGTGTTCCGGAGACCAAATAAGGGCTTGCCGGCGCTGCAACTGCACTTGCGAGCGGCGTGCCGGTGCCGGCAATGCCGAAGATATTGAGCTGTCCGCGCGTGTTTCCCGATGCGTCCAGGTAAGCCGAAGCGACATAGACTTTTCCGTCAAAGACCACCGGAACGAGATTCGCGTCGCCCCCGGTGTTTGGCCAAGATCCCGCGGTGGCAGAAAAGAGTTGCTTGAATGTCGAGGGCGACCCTGACGGTCTAGCGTCAAAGGCATAAAGGGTAACAGCGGTTGGGTTTTTGCTAGCGCCGGTCGGGCGCCCCACCGGCGCTCCCGGGATTTGCTTTCCCATATCGAGTGCCGTCGGACGACTGCGACGATATTGACGTGAAGAATCCTCCATCTTGCTCGGAGGCAGCAATGGTTGCTGCTGCTTCTGGAGCTAACGGTAATTGTACTTTCCAGGTGCGAAGAGTGTTTCCCTGGCTAGTCACGATCCGGCTAATCCCGTCCTCGCCAACGAAAAATGACGGCCCGCACCAGCAAGAGTCGCTTTGTTGTGTGCCGCCGACGGGCGGTGGTGTGCTCGTGAATGGTTGTGTGGCGGCAGGTGGTTGTGTGTTGGTAGGCGCGCCCAAGTTGTGGGGATCGAGCAAGAACAATCTGCCGTCTTTACCTGCCGCTGCAGCGAGATATGGATATGTTGCCGTTGGGAACAGGAGCACGCCTCCGGATCCGAGGTCCGCATCCCCCTGATCCAGGATGTACGTGTACGGTGACGCAGACGGCGTAAAAATGCCAAGAATACCGGTCAAAGCTCCCGAGAGCCTCACTACGCTTTCCTGAACATTGGTCGCACCGTCCCAGGTCGATTTCGAGGGGCATGGGTCGCCCGAAACGTAAAAATTGCAGTCGGAGTTTCCGGTCGCGAAGTAAAGATCAGTTCCGTCGCCCGCAATGCCATAGCCCGACATCCAGATCGAGCTCAGGAAAAACGGCGGGTTGACGCCAGGGTCGGTTGTTTGCGTGTCATTGAGCTGGTTCGCCGCGCCGCTCGGCTGGCTTCCCGAAAGCGGCTGGAGAGTGGTGGCGTTCCATCCCAGAAGCCAGCCTCGCGATTGGTCGGCGCTGAAGTCACCGAAGCTGCCGAATGCAGCATACACGTTACCGTTTTGTAGGAGCAAGGCCGGCCGTTGGCGCTGAACCGCGGCGTTGAACATATAAGTGGACCCGTCGGCCTTGTAATGAGTTGCGGTGACTGGGACGCCGGTCGTCGGATTAATCTTATCCGCCAAGGTGCTCAGATCGACGGCATGGAGATAATAAGTCGGGGTGGGAGAAGTGTTTACATAGGCGATGACAAATAACGTTTGCGAGCTTAGATCGATGACGGGCGTGCCGTTAATTCCAACATTCGGCCCATTATTGTTGTTGCCGAGCGGGTTCGGAACAGGGGACCCTAGGTTTCTGCTCAAAAGAATGGCGCCAGTTGATGCGTCGATCGCATAGACCGTGTTGTTTTCTGTCGCGACGTAAGCAACGTCATCGGTGGTAAGGCCGCCGTTGGCGATTTGTGAGCCCGGAACGACGAGCGGTTGCACATCGACCTGATCGTCCAACTGTACCGTCTTGAGTATGCCGAACGTGCTCGGAAAACTTGACGCGGTGAGCATCGTTTCCTGATTATTCCAGCCAGTCCGCAAAGTATCGTAGTGGTATGTTGTGACCAAGGCAGGACCAGGAGGAGGGGGAGGAGGAGCGCCCCCTGCGCCACGAAACGCCACCATCTGCATCACCCAGGGTCCAGCACTGGTCAGGGGCGCGGTCGCACTGTAACTGCCTACCGCGAAGACTGCCGCGTCCTCGGCAATATTGCCGTCTGGCGATGTGATAATCAGGCTTGTAAATCCAGGCCCCGGACCGCTGGTGGACGTTGCCACCGTATTGGCCCCAAAGATGATGTCGTTGCCGTTCGTCGTCGTCGCGGCGCCGCTGCTGCTGGTGGCAGTCGTACCCGTGGCGGCCGCTGTCACATCCACTGGATTAGCCGCACCAATCCCGCTGAATTCGAGGATGCGGATGTCCGGATATGCGGCCGCCACATTGAATTGCACCGTCACGGTGTTGGTGTTTGCGGCGGCCGCTTGAATATTCTTCGCATAATAGATCGCCTGGCTGAACTTGCCCGATAGCACCGTCGGTCCGACCGC
>JBKQWH010000005.1:0-18363 GCA_052139635.1 Capsulimonadaceae bacterium | reverse complement strand
GATAATTATCCGGATAGAATAAACGAGGCGATATCGTTGTATAAGAAATCTGCGAGACTTAGTAACTCAGGTGCAATGTACAATCTGGGACTGTATTATCAGTCTATTAGTAAGATTAACGCTGCTATAAAATGGTACAGAATAGCGGCTAAACACGGTCATATCGACGCTAAATATAACCTTGGGATATTGTATGGGAATCTTGGGAAGTATAAGGAATCATTTCGGATCATGGAATCCGCAGCATACGCCGGAGATGCTTCAGCTGCAAACCAACTTGGGTATTACTACCATGAAGGTTTAGGATGTTCCCTGGATCTCGATAAAGCGTTTTATTGGTACAGAACAGCTGCAAACGAAGGCGAATCGAGCGCGCAATTCAACGTTGCGTGTTGTTATCTGGACGGAGACGGTGTTCCGCGGGACGCGCGTCTTGCTCATCATTGGTTTTTCTTGTCTGCCTTGAACGGCAACGAGAATGCGCTCAATAGAATAACTGAAAACCTGCTGAACGAAGTGTTTAGTTAACAGAATGTCAAAGAAATGGCACTGTAATTGTCCGTAGACTACTACTAATAGTAAGCCGTTACATAGACATGGGTCAGCGCCTACGGTAACCCCGCTGGTGCATCGACAACGGCAGCGGCTTCGTCACCAATATCGAGCACAGCCAGGGGACACTCCCCTCGCCAGCTACGCACTAGACTACGACAATTGTCTTGAACCATGATGCAAATTATGAAATGACGAAATGATTAGGATGATGAGGAACAGGAAGGTTGCCGACGACTACGACGCCCTCCTCCGCCTGACCACCGAGGCCCGCACTGGCACGGCGTCGGAATCGCACAGCTTCGGCTACGACCTGGCCGGCACCCTGACCAGTCAGGACGGAACCGACATCTCCTGACTCCTACAACCTGCTATGAATAATCCGGCAAAGCCTGAGTGAAGAAAGAAAGACTTAACCACGGAAAGCACGGAAATTCCGTGCTTTCTGTGATTCATGCGCGCGACGTGGTCGCGGACGAGGCGCCGGGCACGGCGATTGCCTGGCTGGTGGCGGTGGTCAGCGCTCCGTGCCCGCTGTCTCGTCTCTACGCTTCTTGTTGTCTGTTCTTTCTAATCATGACCTGTCTACGGAATGCTCGAAAGTATCTCCTCACGGCTGACAGTCGCGACGCCGACTTTCTTGACGGCTTCCGCGGCGGCGTAGTTGGCGATTGTGACGGCCTCGACGGGGGTTGCGCCGGCGGCGAGGGCGAGCGTGAGTGCGCTGATGACGGTGTCGCCGGCGCCCGCAACATCGTACACCGCTACCGGGCGGGCGGGGACATGGACCGGGGCGTCGGGGTGGTCGGCGCTAAAGAGCGAGAGGCCGTCCGCCCCGCGGGTGACGAGAACGTGGGACGACCCTGTGTCCGCCAGCAGCGCGCGCCCGGCGGCCCGGATCTCCTCCTCGGTGTCCAGGGCCGCGACGCGGGTGGCCTGGCGGGCCTCCGGGAGGTTGAGAGTCAGGATGGTGAGGGACGTATGCGGTCCGAGCGCGGCCGGCTTCAGATTGCCGGTGACCGGCTTCTTCGCGGTGAACCGCACGCAGGCGTGTAGAATCTCCGGCCCGAGCACTCCCTTCTGGTAGTCGGAGAGCAGGATCGCATCGGCGCCGGCGGCGAGGCGCTCGACCTCGGCGTGCAGGCGGCCGGCAGCAGCTTCGTCGAGCCGGCTGCGCCGTTCGTGGTCGATCCGGACGACCTGCTGGGAGTGGGCGATCACGCGGGTCTTGCGCGTGGTGGGACGGTCATTGACAACCACGAGCCCGGACACATCCGCGCCTTCGCCTTCGAGGGCGGCGCTGAGCGCCCGTCCAGCCTCGTCGTCACCGATCACACCGGCGACCGCCGCCGCGCCGCCAAGGGCGCAGACGTTGTTCACCACGTTGGCTGCTCCGCCGGGCACATGGGTGTAGCGACCGGCATCGACCACCATGACCGGCGCCTCCGGCGAGATGCGGTTGACGCTACCCCAGATATACTCGTCGAGCATGACATCGCCAATCACCAGGATGCGCTTCCCGCCAAATCCTTGTAAAATCTCTCCCGCACGTTCCTTTGTCATGTAATCTCCTCATTAAGAAATATGGACGCGATGGACTGGCGTGTGCATGCACCCGGTTAAATAGCCCAGCCCCATCGATTACTAACCACTATTCTCTCTTCTCTATTTACTATCCGGCTGCCGCAGACTGTCGAGGAAGGTCAGGCTCTTGAGGTCGTGTTCCAGCCGGTAACGAACCGTGCGTCGAAGGGCCAGGTTGGCCATTTCCAGACTGCCCGTATCAGGGACTGGCACTCGGGCGACCAGATGGCCGCAGTCCGGGTCGATTCCCGTCAAGTCTTGTAGTAGCCGCATGGCCGGCGCGTTGAGCGCGCTGTGGTCGGCATATGCGCCCGCCCGGCCGTGGATGGGACACAGCGCACCGCCGAGGGTTGCCGAAAGTGCGTACAGAGCATCGGGCTCGGGAACCAGCCGGCAGCGGCAAATTGCGCAGTGCTCGAGATCCGGCCGATAGCCCAGGTCGGTCAGTAGCTTCAGCTCGAACCAGCGCGTCCCTATCTCCGCGTTTGCGGCCTCCTGCACGAGCGTGAGGCCGGAGAGCAGCAGGTCGAACAGGGCAGGATTCGGATGGTGGTCCTCAATGCAATGGTCGACCAGGTCGGCGAGATACAAGCCGTGGGCAAGCCGCACAAGGTCTTGCCGCAATACAGGAAACGACTCGTGAACCTCCGCCTGGGTCACGATGTCCATCGACTTCCCGCTGGCCAGGCAAAAGCGCGTGCACGTGAGGACTTCAGTCGCCCCGGAGAGACGAGAAACCGCTTTGCGCGCCCCTTTTGCGATCGCGGAAAACTTGCCGTGCTCCCGCGAAAACAGGGTCAGGATTTTATCGGTCTCGCTAAAATTGAGGCGCCGGATCACGACCGCATTCGCGTTGTACGAGGGCATTGCGTCCTCATTATACCTCCGCAAGGCGGTCGCGACGCTGCCGCGCCGTGACAATCGCTCCGCCGCTGTATCCGCGTCGAAACGTCGCACGGCTAATGCCTGCACGTTACCGAAGTCGGTCCTACTATGCGGGGCTCAGGATCATGACAGCATACCGTGGGAGAGTGGCGCCATTCGTGACCGGCGTCCCCATAATGAGATCGCGGTAACTGCCGCTCGGTATCGTGAGGGTTCGGGGCTCGACGGCGTGGTTCAGGACAAAGAACAGAGGGCCATCCTCGCCCTGCCGCTCGGTCACCTCGATTCCGGCGGGTTGCGGACCAAGCGGCGCGGAGATGCCGGATCGGACGCAGATCTCGGCCAGGAGGTCGGTCAGGACATCGCCGTCCAGACCGGTGGCGACATAGTAAGCCTGGCCTCTCCCGACGGCGTGGACGGTGAGGGCCGGCTCGCCGGCATAGAAATCATCCCCAAACACGGCCAGTGTCGACGCTCCCGTGGTGCGGACACGGTCGCACAGCAGGCGAGCCGGATACGCGCCCGCCAACCGACCGAAACTTGTGTCAAACACAATCCGGTTCACGTCCAGCGGCGTCAACACGTCGGTCTCTTCGACCCACAGGCCAAGCAGTGCCCGAAGCGGCCCCGGGTAACCGCCGTCAAACACCCGGTCGTTTGCGTCCACAATTCCACTAAAGCAGGTAGCCAGGAACGTGGCGCCATCCGCCACATGCTGCTCCAGCCGGCCGACCAAATCGCCCTTTACCATGTATAGCAGAGGCGCTATCACCAGAGTATATGCGGACAGGTCGGCTTCCGGGGAGACGATATCGGCCGGAATACCGGCCCGGTGCAGGGCCGCAAAGTAGTCCATAATCCAGCGGACATAGGTCAGGTCGACGCTCGGGCCCGACGAGTACTCGACAGCCCACCACGTCTCCCAGTCGAACAGAATGGCCACACGGGCTCGGAAGCGTGCGCCGAGAGTGCGCGCGCCGAGGGACTCCAGCTCCGCGCCAAGGGCGGCGACTTCCTGAAACACGCGCACATCGGTTCGTCCGGCATGCTCGACCACGGCCCCGTGGAATTTCTCGCAGCCGCCCCGCCCACGCCGCCACTGGAAGTACATCACCGAATCCGCGCCGTGCGCCAGGGCCTGGTACGACCAGAGCCGCATTATGCCGGGCCGCTTCAGCGCGTTGTACGGCTGCCAGTTCTGCTGCGACGGCGTCTGCTCCATCAGAATCCATGGCTGGCCTTCCTTCAAGCCGCGCATGAGGGCGTGACCGAAGGCGATCTCGGCCGGCGACGCCCCGCGCGGCGGGTACGAGTCCCACGAGACAATATCCAGTTCGCGCGCCCACCGGTGGTAGTCGAGCGGCTTGAACGCCCCCATAAAGTTCGTGGTGATGGGGATCTCCGGCCGGAAGGGCCGGACGGCATCGCGCTCCGCCATGAAGCATGCGAGCAGGCTGTCGGATTGGAACCGATCGTAATCGAGCAAAAGCGCCTGTATGCTGCGCTCCCCCGTGCGCAGAGGAGGCTCGATCTGGCTCCAGTCGGAGTACGTGTGCCCCCAGAATCGGGTGTACCACCGATCATTGAGCGTATCGAGGCTGCCGTAGCGGCGTTTCAGCCAGTCGTGGAAGGCGGCGCCGCAGGTGTCGCAATAGCACGTTCCGCCATACTCGTTGCCGATATGCCAGACCACGAGGCCCGGATGCCGCGCATAGCGGGAGGCCATCTCGGTGGCAAGCCGCGTGGACAGCCGACGGAAGTTGGCCGAGTTCGGGCAAAAGCTGTGGCGGCCGCCATGCCGAAGTTTGCGGCCGTCACTGTTAACCCGGAGGACGTCGGGATAGGCCTGATCGAGCCAGGCCGGCGTCGACGCCGTCCCGGTGGCCAGGCAAAGGTGTACTCCGGCCGCCCAGAGCCTGTCGATGACGCGGTCGAGCCAGTCGAAGGTCAACCGCCCCTCTTCCGGCTCGAGGCTCACCCAGCCAAAGACCGGCAGCGTCGCGACGTTGACATGCGCCTGCCGCATCAGCGCCACGTCCTCGCCCCAAACTTCCTCCGGCCACTGCTCCGGGTTATAGTCCCCGCCATGCAGAATCACGGGAAAGCGTACGTGCATATCGATCCTCCCTAACCCGGCGTAGCCGGAACCAGGCGCGGCTCGCGGCGATAAACGCCGCGGCTGAGCGGCCTGCGGCCAACCATCCGTCCCGCACCGAAGAACCGGATGACTCGTCAGAAGCTAACCCTGCCATTCTACCACGAGGGAGGCGGCCTGGTATAAAGTGGCCATATGAGCATCGAGCAAAAAGTGCAACGGTCCGTTATCCATTCGGCAAGCACTGGCCGTCATGACCCGGACATCGATCATGAATCGAGGAACATCTTCTTCCGGCCCTCCGTCTGGTAATATATCCCGGCACGCCAATTTCGAGAGGAAAACGGTTCGACTTTGCCGTATTGCACCATGATGAAAAACAAACCTCAGATTTCCCTGCCGGCCACGATGAGCCACATTGTTGTTAGCGGTGCCGGCGGGCCGGAGTGCCTGTCGGTCGGTGAAGGTCCGGTGCCGGCGCCCGGCGAGGGCGAGGTGCTGGTACGGGTTGCCGCGGCCGGTGTGAACCGGCCCGATATCTTACAGCGGCAGGGGTACTATCCGCCGCCCCCGGGCGCGTCGGCCATTCTCGGCCTCGATATCGCGGGGACGGTCGTCGCGGCAAGCGAAGGCGTCACAAGGTGGTTGCCCGGCACGTCGGTCTGCGCGCTGGTCGCGGGGGGCGGCTACGCACAGTATTGCGTGGCGCCCGCCGCGCAATGCCTGCCCGTGCCGGCCGGGTTTTCGATGGTGGAGGCCGCAGCCCTGCCCGAGTGTTTTTTCACCGTGTGGACCAATGTTTTTGAGCGCGGAAGACTGGCACCGGGCGAAACGCTGCTTGTGCACGGTGGCACGAGCGGGATCGGGACGACGGCCATCGAGCTAGCCCGCGACCTCGGCGCGCGGGTGATCACAACATCCGGCTCCGACGAAAAATGCGCCGCCTGCGTGCGTCTGGGCGCCGAGCTCGCCATCAACTACCGGACGCAGGACTTCGTGGCCGAGGTCAAGAAGCACACGAACAACCACGGGGTCGACGTCATCCTCGATATCATCGGCGGTGAATATGTTGCGCGGAACCTCGACATCCTGGCTGTCGACGGCCGCCTGGTGTGTATCGCCCACCAGCTCGGAAGCCAGGCGGAAATCGACCTGCGCCCCATCATTCGCAAGCGCCTCACGCTGACCGGCTCGAGCCTGCGGCCGCGCTCGGTCGAGGAAAAGGGGGCGATCGCGCGGGAGTTGGAGGATTACGTGTGGCCGATCATGGAGATCGGGGTCATCCGCCCGATCATATATCGGACGTTCCCGCTCGCCGAAGCCGCCGCCGCCCACGCCCTGCTGGAGTCCGGCGAGCATATCGGCAAGATCGTGCTCACCGTCGAGTAGAACCACCCGGCTCGCGTACGCTCTGTCCCCGCCCGAAACGGGAGGGGACAGAGATCACTCAACGTGACGGTAATCGCAGGCGCAGACTTAACGCACGGTTGTCTGACACAGGCAACAAGCAACGAACTTTACCCACTATTTATCGGCGGTCTCCACCGGGCCGGTATCCCACAGGTCATCCATGCAGTAGTCGTCGAGCCATTCCTCAAGATCGGCGCCGCCGGTCGATTGGACTTGCGAAGTTCCATCGTCCAATTCGTCCATGACCAGCATGTTGGGAAGCTTCAGGAACCGGATAAGGCGGTCGGAGTGGGTCGCGACAACGAGCTGTGTTCGCGTGGAGGCTTCGTGCATCAGCTCGGCCAGGAGGCTCAAGAGCTCCGGGTGCAGGCTGGTTTCGGGCTCGTCGAGCAGGGTGAGCGCCGGAAGGCCGGAACTCTGCAGCAAGGTCGCCAACCACAAGAATCGCAAGATGCCCTCGGAGAGCTGGTGCGTGTAGACGGGCTGTGTAAAGCTGGTCTCGCGCCAGGCCAATCCCAGCGTGCCCGCAGCAACCGGTGGGAATTCGAGGCGCTGGAACCGCGGAAACGCTTCCTTGAGCGCTTCCTCGATCGCCTCAAAGCGACGTCGCTCCGTCTCCCGGAGGTAAAACAAGCAGGAGACCAGATCTTCCCCGTTTGCGCCGGGCAATGTCGCCGGCCGCATCGGCTGTGCCATCCGCACCGGCGCGCCGGGCTGTACGTTCAATCCTCGATAATACACGCTTGAGGCCAGCCGGCTGCGAAACAGCTCCGGTTCCTCAAACATCTTCGTGACCTGGGACAGGGAGCTCTCGAGCGAGTTGTATTCCCACGTCGGCCTCACAAGCTTGTTCTGATCAACCTCGAAGAACTTCACATCCGGGCCATGCGAATCGATGTGGCGGAACGGCGGCCGGTCTGCGAAGCGCTGCTGAGAAAGGCTTTCGTCGGTGATCACGTACGCCCCACCCTGCGGGCGAACGCGCAGGGTGTAATTCAATGGCTGATGGTCGCTGACACCCATGGAAATCCCGAGCGACAGGTCGGCCGCGCGATCGAAGGTCAGGCTGGCGGGGAGGCCGAAATAGTCGCCGATTGTCGAGTTCAACGCTCCCTGAGCGGATCGCGAAAGCAGAGAAACAGCATCGAGCAAGGAGGATTTACCGGCGCCGTTGGCGCCAACCACGACCGTTATCGGGTATAACTCGACGTCCACATCCAGGAGACGGCGAAACCCTCTTACCATAATCTGCCTAAACTGGTTAGTCATCGAAATATCAGTTTTATACATATAATCGTTCCTAGCTTCGCTTCATAAGCGAATATCTTACCAAATGGGTCAAGTTCTGCTTCGCGCCAGGACCGGACCGGACGAAGGTCGACATGCTCATCCAGGGCTATGAGCATGGCACCCGGACAAAGACCACTCGGCGGTTTGAGGCGAAGCTGCGCTAGATTTCATCATCCGAGCCTAATGCGACGGTCATCGAAACCGAGTCGGGAAACGCTCACCCCCTCCTGTAAATGGTGCGGACGGTTACATAGTCGGTTCGCCCGACTTGGTGTACCAGACCCTAAAGGGTCCGGCTATTCGACAAAACCCCCTTCGGGGCTGAAGAGCCCGAAGCAAGCCTGCTCTTTTGTCACCGAAGCAATCGTCGCGGATTGCGACGATCGGAAGGGTTTCTATCACATAGCCGTCAACACGGGAATCGCCTATCCCTTCTTGCACTTTGCAAGCCAGAGGTAAACCAGTGACCCGGAGATGCTCTTGACGTCAAGTCCGCTGCTCAGGAGGTCCTCGAGCTCCTGACGGGCGAACCGGTAGAAGGGAATTCCGCCTGCATGCTCGCCCTGTTTTTCGCCGAAGACTTGCGTGATTGGCGAGTGCTGGTAGGCAGAGACAACGAGCGTGGATCCCGGACGCGCCACGCGCGCAAGCTCCGAGACGGCCTGGCGGCGCGCCGGGTCGGTGGGAATATGCTCAATGACCTGACACGAGGCCACCCGATGGAAGGCGGCCGTCTGGAGCGGCAGATGGCAGAGGTCCGCCTGCAGCAGATGGACATTCTTGACTCCGGCTTTCAGGAGCTTCCGGCGGTTGGAGCGCAACGACTCAAACGAGAAGTCGACTGCCACAACATCTCGCGCCTCATGCGCGAACGCCTGTGTCATGCGGCCGGTTCCGCATCCACCTTCGATGAGCCGGTCTTCTCGGCCGAGTCCGAGCGCTCGCAAGGTCATCGGAACCTCGACGCAGCCGAAGGCAGCGAGGAAGGCCATCCGGTCGTAATCCCGGACCTGTGCGTCGCGGGCCGCCATCTCGGAGCGCTGAGCGGCGAGAAGCTCCGCCGGCATCAGGCGGGGAATTCCGTCCTCAATGGGATACTCGTTGCCTGCCCCATCGGTGAGCGTGCCGTCGAGAATCTCTCCGTCCGCCTGATTCGTCACTGTGAGCGACAGTGCGCCGCCGCCTTCCGGGGCGGTCAAGAGACTGAGCAATGCATGCTGCATGTGTTGGGCTAGCGGATCATTTTCATCGGTGATTCGTTTCCAGTAAGGATTCCGGGAACGATCCGGCTTATCCTGCTATCCCGTCAAGAATTTTCCGGACAATTCCACGGAAGGATCTCACAAGTTAACTCGCGTACAAAAGGCGCGCGAGTCACCACGACTACGTCAGGCGACGCGCATGTCCTTGATGTTTAGCTGAACGCTGCGGCGCCCGGCGTATTCGTGCAACTGCGGCGTGTAAAGCACGCTGACCCGATCGCCCGCGCGCAGCCCGGCCGACCGCTCGGCGCGGCCGAAGGCGATCGATTCCATCGCCAGGCGGGATTTCCCGCGCAACCGCATCTTGAGGTGCGAATGGTCCTTCCCGACTGTGCCGATGCTGCAGACCTCGAGGCACGTTGCGGCGAACCGCGGCTCGGGATTACCGGCCCCGAAGGGCTCGAACTGCGCGAGCGAATCGAGCGCGCGAAGCTCAAAGTGCGACGGATCGACGACGCCGTCGAAGAGTATCTTAGGAATCCGGTCTTCCGGAACGAGCACGGTCCCGGCATACTCGTTGATGGCGGCGCGAAACGGCTCAAGCTGCGGCATCACCAGGGAAAGGCCGGCTGCCATCTCATGACCACCGCAGGTATCGAGAAGGTGGCGGCAGTGCTGGATGCTCGCATGCAGGTCGAATCCGGGGATGGACCGCGCCGATCCCTTGCCGCGCAGGCCGTCCTCGTCAATACCGATCACGATCGCCGGACGGTAGAACTGTTCGGCCAGCTTTCCGGCGACGATCCCGACGACGCCGGTGTTCCAGCCGGCACACGCGATCACAATCACGTTGACACGGGTGAGATCCTCAGCGGCCAACCGCTCGATCGCCTCGCGTACGATGCGCGCCTGCTCGTCCTGGCGCGCCAGGTTACTGTCGTGCAATAACCGAGCCAGCTCGACCGCCCGCGCCTGATCGTCTGTCAACATGAGTTCGAGGGCCAGCGCGGCGTCGTCGAGGCGGCCGATCGCGTTGATGCGCGGCGCGAGGCGAAAGCTGATGGCCTCCGACGTCAGCGGGCGTGCCGGGTCGTACTGGATGGAAGAGAGCAGCGCTCGGAGCCCGACCTTTCGCGTTTTCGGCAGGGCGCGCAGGCCGTGCGCCGCAAAGATCCGGTTCTCCCCCAGCAGCGGCATGACGTCGGCGATTGTCCCGCACGCCACCAGGTCGAGGAAGCGGGGAATGAACTTCGACTCCGATTCCGGGCGCAGCAGCCGGGTGACCGCCTGCATGGTCTTGAACGCGACACCAACCCCGGCCAGATTTGGAAATGGATAGCTCGAGTCGGTGCGATGCGGGTTCACCACGGCGTACGCGGGCGGCAGCTCGAGACCTGGCTCATGGTGATCGGTCACGATCACGGTCATGCCGAGCGCGTTCGCGTGTTTCACGGCCTCACGCGCCTGGGTTCCGCAGTCCGTTGTAATCACGAGAGTAGCGCCCTGCTGGTGGGCCCACTCGACGGCTTCGGCCTTCAGGTCATAACCGTGGAGCTTTCTATGCGGCACGCGGTAGACGACCTTCGCCCCCAGATTGCCGAGCGAGCGGACGTAGAGGGCGGTGCTGGTAACGCCGTCGACATCGTAGTCGCCGTGGATGAAGATCGTTTCCCCGGTGCTCACCGCCGCGGCGATGCGCCGCGCAGCCCGATCCATATCCGGGAGAAGCATGGGGTCATGCAGCCGCTCAATTTCGGGGTTCAGAAAAGCCCGTGCCGCGTCCGGGTCGCTGAGCCCGCGGTTGACGAGCATACGCGCGGTCAACCGGTCGGCCGGGAGCGCCTCGATCAGGCTGTCCTCCGCCGGCCGGTCGCGCGGTGGCGCCGTCCAAACCGCCTCGACATGCGCGTGCGCGGGACGGGCCGGCATTGTCTCATTCATGCGCCACTCTTCGATTCCGGCGGGGCGAACCACCATGGCATCCGCGCGCCACTCAATCGCGTGCTTTCCGCGTTTCCCGTGGTGAAATCTATCCTAACCCGGCAATGCCGGAACTCAGTGAAGACGACGAAAAAAGGAATTTTCACCACGGAATAGACTCCAGAGTCCTATCCTTCTGTGTTTCCAGCAGATTCTGCGCGTAAATGAATCGCTACCCCTGCAGCCCGAGTTCTTCCATTGCGGCGGCGCGGCGGCCGGGAAGCGCGCGAGCCTCCGCACAAAACGCGGCAAACCGCTCCTCTGCGTCACCGACGCGACTCTCCTGACGGCCACGTGTCAAGGTCAGCCGGGCGAGCTCCTCACGCGCCTTTGCGGCTCCCGAGGCAATTCGGCGCAACTCGACGTTGACGATCTCGATCTCGTCCTCGACGGCATGCCGGCTAATGCGCTGTCGACCCACGACAGCCAGGCATTCACAATGACGCCAGAGGGTGTCAAAGGTCAGGGTCAACCCGGTTTCCACCTCGCGCCGCAGGTCGGCGGGCACGCCGGAGTGCACATCGCGCACGCTGCGCTCGAGCTGCATCATTTGATCGAGCGCCTCGAGGACAAGCTTGCGCGGCCGGTGGTTGCGAGGCCGCAGCAGCCAGTCGAACATCCCCTCCGGAAGCGGCAGTCCCCACCGCAAATACCACACGATGCGGCCGTATTTGTGGCGTCGGTGTAGGATTGCCAGCCCGCTCGCGACATGGCCGCGCCTGAGCAGCAACTCCGGGTAACCAAGGTAACCGCAGAGGGCGAGGAGTGGCGTCGCCAGTGCAAGCACCGCGCCGGCGTCCAGAAGGTGAGCGTTCCAATGCACCGTCGCTTTCCTCTCGTTCGCGAATTATGCGGGATAGTATCTCCCTGGAATTGTACCCGACCGCAAGTGCCGGGAGACGCGGTCCAAACGCACACAGGCCCCTTTCTAACGGAAAGAGGCCTGTCAAAAGCTGCATATAAGACGAGCGTCAGAAGCGGCGGGCAGGCTTCTTCTTCTTGCCCTTGATCTTCGAGATGCCAATCTCGTTCTCGACCGGGGCCGCATAGCCGTTGGACGGAGCCGACGGGCGCGCCGCAACTTGACGGCTTCCACCGCCCGAAGCGGCAGCCCCACCACCGGCTACCGCAGCAACCAGAGGCTTGTGGCCGGTTTCGGCACGCCGCTTGGCAAGCCAGTTTTCCCAGTCGACCAGCACGGCCGGGGCGTTGAAGATGGACGAGTACGTGCCGCTCAGGACGCCGATGAAGAGCGCCAGGTTCAGCGACTGCGTGGTATCGCCGCCGAACAGCAACAGAGCCAGCAGGGTAATCGCAACCGTGCCCGAGGTTCGCACGGACCGGTTCAACGTCTGCTGAACCGAATGGTTGACCAGATGCTCGAAGGTTTCCCCTCTCGCCTGGTGGCGCAGGTTCTCACGGACCCGGTCGAAGATGACGACCGTGTTGTGAATGGAGAAACCGACGACTGTCAACACGGCGGTTACGAAGAGGCTGTCGATCTTTTCGTTGCGAACAAACCCGAGGAAGGAGAACAGGCCGATCAGGACCAGGATGTCGTGGAGCATGGCGACGATCGCCGACGTTCCCAGACGAAGTCCGGCCACGAAGCCACCAAGCATAAACGCGAACGCCAGGTAAACGATAATGAGGATGGAGGCGGTCAAGACCGCCTGCTTAGCGCCGTCGGTTAGTTCCTTCGATACAGTACCGGAGACCTTGTCGAAGGAATCCTCGCGGTACTGGCCAAGAGTTGCCAGCGCATTGGCCATCTTCATATACACGACGTTCTGGTGTGTGGATGGATCGGTGGCGTTTGTGGTTTCCTGGGTATTGAGGATGGCCGCATACCCGCCGCTGGCAATCTGCACCATCGGATCACTCACGCCGCCAGCCTTCAGCGCCTGTGTTAGCTTATCTGCCGTCTGGCGTGTCGGGAAGGTAACGTGCATTTGCGAGCCACCGGTGAAGTCGATGCCCTGCTTCAAGCCGCCGATACCGAGGAAGATCAGGCCGGGAACGATAATCAGCACGCTCAGCAGGTAGAACTTGTTTCGGTTGCCGATGATATTCCAGTTATGCCCCATGTCGGTCGATGGGCCGGGTTTGTAGCCGAAGAGGGCCGGATCGTTTGCCACGCCGGCGTCGACCAGCGCATACAGAAGCGTGCGAGTGACCGTGATGGCCGAGAACAAGGACACGACAACGCCGATTCCGAGCGTTAGCGCGAAGCCCTTGACGCTGGATGCGCCCATGGAATACAGGACCGTACAGGTAATCAGCGTACAGATATTGGAGTCACGAATGGCCGGGAACGCGCGCCGGAACCCGGCGTCAATCGCACCCTTCAACGTCTTGCCGTCCCGCAACTCCTCCTTCAATCGTTCGAAGATGAGGATGTTGGCATCGACCGCCATACCGATGGACAGGATGAAGCCTGCGATTCCGGGCAGCGTCAGGGTTATCGCCGGCACACTGAGCCAGGCGAGCCCTCCGCGGTAGATCGCCATGGCGAACAGGGCGTAGATCAGCAGCGCCACGTCGGCGAGGACACCGGGCAGCCGGTACCAGTAGATCATGAAGGCGAGGACCAGGAGGAGGCCGACGACGCCGGCGAGAATCGACTTCTGCACGGCAGCGTGCCCGAGTGTCGCCTCGACCGATTCGGTGTACACCTGCGTCATGGGAACCGGCAGCGCGCCGGCGTTGAGCAGGTTCGCAAGGTCCTGTGCCTCGGTAAGACTTGCGAAGCCGCCGCTGATCTCTCCCTGATCCATGATCTGCGACTGGATGACCGGAGCCGAAAGGACACGGTCGTCCAGAACGATGCCCATGATTTCACCGACGTGCTGTCCGGTGAACGCACCCATCTCGTCGGCGCCCTTCGAGTCGAACTCCTGCGTGACGACCGGTTCGAGTCCACCCGTTCCGCCCATCTGCGCCTGCGACTTGGGTAGGATGTCCGCGCCGGTGAGGATCTTCGGCGAGTCGGCCAGGAAGGACTGCCATTCCCCCATCTCCTGAACCAGTTTGTCCGCTGTCGTCTTTTGGTCCGCGGTGAAGTTTACCGTAACATCCGTGAGATTGTCGGCGAGCGGCCCGGTAATGGTGTAGGGCGTGGCTCCGGGTCGGACGGCTGTCCCCGATTCCATCAATTTGGTCAGGTCGGCACGAATCTGTGCGCCATCCCGAAACGTCTGGTGCGTGTCCTTGTTGTAGAAGCTATACCGCTCGTCGCCGGTGACGGGATCCTTCGGCGCACTTGCCGAGATCGGGCGGTTCTGGTCCTTCGTGCAAGACACGTCCTTAAAATAATAGAAGTCCATCGAGGCCGTGGTCCCCAGCCGCTCGAGGATGGCGCCCTTGTCGTGGACATCGGGCAACTCGATCACGAACTGGTTGTTGCTCTTGGGCTGAATTGTCGCTTCGGCGACACCGGACCCGTTGATGCGGTCCGTCAGAATCCTCTGGACAAGGGTCGCGTCATACGGAGTGCCGGGAGGAAGAGCCTTGACATCAGCCTGCAGGATGGCGCGGACGCCTCCGTTGATGTCAAGACCGAACTTGATCGGGTACTTGAAAACGCTCTTGTGCGCATGCGCATCGTACGTCCGGTAAAAGTTGACGAAAAGCGACGCGAGTATCAACACGCCGATCAACACCGGAAGCCAAACCTTCTGCTGTTTCAAACTCTTCCTCCGCGAAGAAACTTATCAATGGTCGCGCCGGGCGAGGTGGTGTCGTTCGAGTTAGGAGCGATACGCGCCGGGTGAATCCTGTTCCACCCTGCCTGCAGCCGCGTGACGCGGTTAATCGAATTATTATAGCGTCAGGGATGGCCGGAGTCAAGGAGAAATCCTTTGTCGACACGGTATGGGAGCGGAAAAATGCGAAATTGCCGTAAATCGGAGCCGGCCGCATCTTGTCAGCGCGCCGACCGCGGCTTCGAATGGGGCTTACGGACGGGGCAGCAACTCTCCCCGCGACCGGATGAGCTTCAGCGTGCGAAGATTGGCCTCGGAAGCCAGCACGGCCTCGATCAGGTCGACCGAGCGGGCGACGCCGGGCTCGGCCCGCATCCGCGAGCCGACCGTGCACACGCGGGCCCTGATCTCGTCGCTCGACAGCAGCTTGTTCAGTCGGCGGCGCAGGCGGAACGGGGTGAGGTTGCGGGACATCAGGCGCAGCCCCAGGCCGTTGCGGCGGATGTGCGCGGCGTTCTCGAACTGGTCGAAGCCGCGTGGCACGACCAGGGAAGGAATGCCGTAATAGCAGGCCGCCTGCGTCGTTCCAATTCCTCCCTGATGCACGATGGCCGACGCGAGCGGGAAGATCGCCTCGTACGGCGCGTAGGGCACGCAGAACACGCGGTGCGCCATGCCGGAGGGGACGGGAAAATCGGCCGGCGCCCCGAGCAGAATGGCGCGCCAGCGCGTGGGCCGGATCGCCTCCACGGCGGTTTCGTAGTAGCCGCGCGGGTCGTTCACGACATTCGAGCCGAGCGTAAAGAGCACGAGCGGCGAGTCGCTGCTTCCCGTGGGCGGCAAATTGCGGGTCCACGCGGAATCCGTGGCCGGGGCGTCCCAGCGAGCATAACCGCCCACCTGCAGCCACGAAGGCCAGTCCGACGGTCGATGGAAGAAGGCCGGCGACCAGAGACAGATGGTGAGCCGGCGGGAATATCCGCCGCTGACGACAACGTGGCGCCTCGGCGGCACACCCAGCTTCCGGTATTCCTCGTTCGCCTGCTCGTCGATGGCGCGGAAGAGCGCCCCGGCGACACCCCACGAGACGCGGTTGAAGAAGGCTGGCGGCTTTCTCCATGCGATGCTCGGCGCCGGCATTTGCAGCGAGGGATAACAATTGGTGGCCGGAGTGGCGCTGATCCACGGCACACCCGTCCGATAGGCGATCGCGGGCGCGGCAAGCTGGATGGTGTGGCTGAGGAAGAGGTCCGCCTCGCGGACCAGCGGTGTGAGGATCTCGGTGGCCGGGATGATGTTCGGGATCAGCATCTCCCGGAAGAGCACGTCGATCGGGTCGGTCAACGCCGGCTGAAGCAGTCGCCGATACTCCGGTGAATGCGGATCGACATCCGGTCCCACCCCAATCGCCTCGAGGCCCAGCGCGCCTAAACTGCGGGCGTGTGCCGGCTGAACGGCAAAACAGGGCGCATGACCACGCCTTTTGAGCTCGAAGGCGATGGCAATAAAGGGATTGAAGTCGCCCGACGAGCCGAGCGTGTGAATCAGTATCCTCGCCATGGGCTCAGTATACCCTCACGCGCGGGTTCATTTCGAATATGAATATGGAATCAGACAATTCCTGGATCATTCCTTCGGCGGCGTAAGCGCTTAAGGCGAGGCCGCACGTTCGCTGAGGCGCTCTTTGAGCCGGATACGAACCCCTTTCGGAGTGTGACCGGAAGACTCCGTCAATCACACGGGCCACCCATTCCGGATCGATGCAATGATAGCGCGTCACGATCAAACCTTATATCAGCGTGGAATCGCGTTCCACAAGGTTGCCTAAAGCGACACAAGAATCGTACTGAAGGAAACTCGAGCACTTCGATCATAAGCGCGTCCTCCATCCTCTACTTCCGCGCCGGCAGGAACTTCTTGAGGTCTTTCAGCTCGTCGCGGAGTTGGGCGGCGCGTTCGAATTCGAGGGCTTTGGCGGCTTGCTTCATCTCTTTCTCGATGTCGGCGAGGGCGAGCATGAGCTGGTCGAGGGGCATGGCGGCGGGGTCTTTGGAGCGGCTGACGTTGTAGTGGGCCCGCTGCTCGGAGACCTTCTTGGACTCGATCACCTCGCGGATCGCCTTGTCGACGGTCTGGGGCGTGATGCCGTGCTCGACGTTGTAGGCGGTCTGGACCTCACGACGGCGGTCGGTCTCGTCGATCGCGCGCTGCATCGAGCCGGTGACGGTGTCGGCGTACATGATGACCTGGCCGCCGACGTTGCGGGCGGCGCGGCCGACCGTCTGGATCAGCGACGTCTCGGAGCGCAGGAAGCCCTCCTTGTCGGCGTCGAGGATGGCGACCAGGGAAACTTCAGGGAGGTCGAGGCCCTCGCGCAACAGGTTGATGCCGACGACGACGTCGTAGACGCCCAGGCGCAGGTCGCGCAGGATCTCCGTCCGCTGCATTGTTTTAATATCGCTGTGCAGGTACTGCACCTTGATATTCAGGTCAAGAAGATAGTGCGTCAGGTCCTCGGCCATCTTCTTGGTGAGGGTGGTGACCAGGACACGGCCGCCGGTCTCGACTCTCGTACGGATCTCGCCGATCAGGTCGTCCACCTGTCCGCCGGTCGGGCGAATGAGGATGTCCGGATCGACCAGGCCGGTCGGCCGGATGATCTGGCGGACCGTTTGCGCCGCATGCGCCTTCTCGTACGGCCCGGGGGTGGCCGAGACGAAGATAACCTGGCCGACGCGCTCCTCGAACTCCTCGAACTTAAGCGGCCGGTTGTCGCCCGCGGACGGGAGCCGGAAGCCGTACTCGATCAAAACGTCCTTGCGCGCCTTGTCGCCGTTGTACATCGCATGGAGCTGCGGGAGGGTCTGGTGCGATTCGTCGATGACCAGCAGCCAGTCCTTCGGGAAGTAGTCGAGCAATGTGTTCGGCGCCGTGCCGGCCTCCCGACCGTCAAACCAGCGCGAGTAGTTCTCGATGCCGTTGCAATAGCCGACCTCGCGGATCATCTCGAGGTCGAAGCGTGTCCGCATCTCGATGCGCTGCGCCTCAATCAGCTTTCCCTGCTGCTTGAAGAGGGCGATCCGGTCGTGCATCTCCTGCTCGATGCCGGCAACAGCCCATTCGAGCCGCTCGGGGCTCGTGACGAAGTGGGAGGCCGGGAAGATGGTGACCTCGTCGCGCTGCTGCGTGACCTCGCCGGTGAGCGGGTCGACCACGGTGATCTTCTCGACCTCGTCGCCGAAGAAGGAGACGCGAATGACGATCTCCTCGTCGGCCGGCTGCAGCTCGAGCGTGTCTCCCCGCACGCGGAATGTCGAGCGGGTGAGGGCCAGGTCGTTCCGGGTGAACTGCATGTCGATCAGGCGGCGCAGAACGTCGTTGCGGTCGTGCTCTTCGCCGCGGCGGAAGGTCAGGATGATTCGCGCGTACTCCTCCGGCGCGCCCAGGCCGTAGATGCAGGACACGGAGGCGACGACGATCACGTCGCGCCGTTCGAGGACCGCCTGCGTTGCCGAGTGCCGCAGCCGGTCGATCTCGTCGTTGATGGCGCTGTCCTTCTCGATGAACGTGTCGGTGGCGGGGATATAGGCCTCCGGCTGGTAGTAGTCGTAGTAGGAGACGAAGTACTCGACCCGGTTGTCGGGGAAGAAGCCGCGCAGCT
>JBKQWH010000004.1:0-42118 GCA_052139635.1 Capsulimonadaceae bacterium | reverse complement strand
CTCCTATCGGGCTAGCGAATCCATACAGGGAGCCGATTTGGAACCAACACCGCGCTTGAACAGGACGAACCTGATCTCGACGAAACGGAGAAACAATGAAGTATAACGCGCAACGTGCACTTGAGCTGCTGCGCATTGGCTCGGGTAAGCCGAGCGCTCGATTCCGCGATGGACAGGAAGAGGCAATTCGGCATATCGTTGAGGGGCGTGGCCGCCTCCTGGTTGTGCAGAAGACCGGCTGGGGCAAGAGCTCTGTGTACTTCATTGCCACGAAGCTTCTTCGCGAAGCCGGCGGCGGCCCTGCACTGCTCATCTCGCCGTTGCTCGCCTTAATGCGAAATCAGATCGAAGCTACCGGGCGGATGGGAGTGCGTGCCGCCACAATCAATTCCGACAATACGGACCAGTGGGACGCGGTGGAGTCGGCAATCAAGCGAGATGAGGTCGATATCCTCTTGATCTCTCCCGAACGGCTGGCAAGCGAACAGTTTGTTGCTCGAGTGCTGGCCCCGACCGCCGCCACAATCTCCGTGCTTGTGATTGATGAGGCCCACTGCATCTCGGATTGGGGACACGATTTTCGGCCCCATTACCGTCGCCTCGAGAGAATCGCCCATACGTTACCGCCAAACCTTCGTTTGCTGGCAACCACGGCGACGGCGAACGATCGCGTAATTGAAGACCTGCGCGCGGTGCTCGGCCCGAACCTAGAAATTGCGCGCGGTGACTTAAGTCGACCATCGCTTAGCCTTCAGACTATCCGCCTCGCAAGCCAGGCTGAGCGACTTGCCTGGTTGGCAGAACACGTTGCCGCCGTTTCCGGCAGCGGAATTATCTATACTCTTACAAAACGCGATGCCTCGCAGGTTGCCGATTGGCTTTCCTCCCGTGGCCTGCACGTCGCCGCTTATACGGGCGATGCGGGCGAATCTCGCCCGGCCCTTGAGCAAGCACTTCTCCATAATGAAATCAAGGCGCTGGTCGCCACAACGGCACTTGGGATGGGGTTCGACAAGCCGGATCTTGCCTTCGTCATGCATTATCAGACGCCGGGCTCTGTAGTCGCCTATTATCAGCAAGTGGGGCGGGCCGGTAGGGATATCGCAGCAGCATACGGTGTGATTCTGAGTGGAGAGGAAGAGCAAGACATCACGGATTTCTTTATCGAGAGTGCTTTTCCAAGTAGAGATGAAGTTAAGGAAGTGTTGGCGGCACTGGAAACCGATCCACGTGGACTTTCCGTACCTGAATTGCAGGTAAAGGTGAATATGAGTCAGGGCCGGATTGAAAAGACGATCGATCTGCTCTCATTGGAGTCTCCGGCGCCGATTGCGAAGCAAGGGCGCAAATGGCAGTTAACAGCATCAAACCTCAGCGAAGCGTTCTGGGACCGCGCCAAACGGTTGACAGACCTCCGTCGAGACGAACAGCGCCAAATGCAACAGTATGTGAACCTGACAGCCGGGCACATGGAGTACCTGATCCGCGCACTGGACGGCGCCCCGGTCGTGGTTGGCGCACCAGTCCTTCCCGCATTGCCGACAACCGCTGATCCGGTGCTGGTTCGTGAGGCCATAGCATTTCTTCGCCGCACCAACCTGCCAATTGAACCGCGACGGAGGTGGCCGCCTGGAGGGCTTCCAAACTACGGACTTCGTGGAGATATCCCTGCTGAGCTTCGGGCGCAGCCGGGAAAGTCGCTTTGCGTCTGGAAAGACGCCGGATGGGGTTGTGAGGTGTGCGATGGCAAGTATACCGATAAGCGCTTTTCCGATGACCTGGTTCACGCCTGTATCGCGCTAATTCGGCAGTGGAACCCGGATCCCGCGCCGACATGGGTAACTTGCGTTCCTTCGCTTAGGCATCCGAGCTTACTCCCTGATTTCGCACGACGTCTGGCGGCGGAATTGAAATTGCCGTTTCACAATGTGCTTGTAAAGTCCGGCAACCAGCCGGAGCAAAAAACGATGGCAAACAGCGCGCAGCAGGCACGCAATGTGGACGGTTCCCTATCATTGGCAACGCAACGGCTGCCAACAGGCCCTACGATAATCCTTGACGATGTAGTCCATTCGCGGTGGACGCTGACAATAGCAGCCTGGCTGCTCCGATTACACGGGTCGGGCGAGGTTTACCCATTAGCCTTGTCGGTTGCATCCAGCGGAGATTAGAGACGACATGCCAATCTCACTAAACACACAGGCGATATTGCTCCTTACCGCTCCCCTGATCGTGGGGCGCTCTCAGCCGATTCCAGACTTATTATCACCGGGCGATTTCAAGCGACTGGTCCGCCGCGTGCACGATATGGGGAAGCAGCTTGCGGACCTTCTGACTCCCGAAGCCGACTCGATCATTGAGGAGTGCAGTGCCATCGTCGAACCGTCGACCGTCAAACGGTTGCTATCCCGGGGCTTCCTCTTGAGTCAGGCTCTTGAGCGGTGGGAGACACGGGCCATCTGGGTGGTCGGCCGTCCTGATCCGCAGTATCCCGAACGCATCAAGGCTCGGCTGAAGGCGGATGCGCCGCCAATTCTATATGGTTGCGGAGACACGGAGATTCTGGAGACGGGGGGATTGGCCGTCGTAGGCTCGAGAGACGTCGATGACACACTTATCGAGTATGCAAGCAAAGCCGGACAGCTTGCCGCGAAGGCCAACTGTACGATTATCTCCGGCGGCGCACGTGGTGTCGATCAGGCAGCGATGCAAGGCGCCCTGGACTCCCGTGGCAATGTCATTGGAGTATTATCGGAGACACTTGAGCGAGCAGCGTTAAACAGGGCGAACCGCGATATGCTTCTGAGCCGGAATCTCGTCCTTATTTCGCCTTACGATCCGAGCGCCGGATTCAATGTCGGCCACGCGATGCAGCGTAACAAGTTGATTTATGCTTTGGCGCACTCCGCCCTGGTCGTCAACTCCGATTACAACAAGGGCGGGACCTGGGCAGGCGCGGTGGAACAGTTGGACAAGCTCAACTTCGTCCCCATCTACGTGCGCTCCGTAGGCAAGGCGTCGGCGGGACTGGAGGCGCTTCGACGAAAGGGCGCATCGCCGTGGCCGAATCCAACAGACCCGGACACGTTTGCGAGCATTGTCCGCCAGGACCCATGCTCAATCCCACTGCGATACGGCCAAGATG
This sequence comes from Capsulimonadaceae bacterium, assembly GCA_052139635.1. GTDB lineage: Bacteria > Armatimonadota > Armatimonadia > Armatimonadales > Capsulimonadaceae > JBKQWH01. Next base: position 38,973 of record JBKQWH010000004.1, on the reverse strand, counting down.
CTCTGCCTCTTCTGGTTCGTGAGACTGCTGAGTCGCCATATAACGCCAATTCTGGCGCCGGCGCGGCCAAGACGGAGCCACGCGAACTCCATGAAATCCGCACGCCAAGCGCTGCAGAGGATTTGTTTGCCAAAGTCCAAGAATTGCTGGTACGTGTCGGGACGCCGTTGACGGTATCCGAGGCTGCGGAGTATCTCAACGTTTCGAAAGGACAAGTTAAGGATTGGCTGCTGCATCTAGTAGAACTGGGAGTGTTGCAGAAGCAGGGAAAGCCGGTTCGATACAGCTCAGCCTCGGTGATTCAGGACAGCTTGTTTGCTGATTCGGCAAGCGCCATGCACGTCGGAGAGCAAAGATGATTACCGATATGTCCGAAAAGGGCTTTGAGGTCCGAGCCGCACCGGCACTCGTCATAGGTTTGAATAACGCGCGTTTTCAAGTTTTTCAAAATGCTGCGGCGATACCCAATTCGCGCCACATTTGCAACAACTCTTGTCGGTGATGTCTGTCTACCATATTTGCGCGGCTAGAGCCGGTTCTGGCGACGTCCCCAGCCACTATGCCGTGCGGCGTTAGGCGCTTAACCGTTCGGCGGCCCGGGCGATCGATACGGATCAGGCTCATCCGACTGTTGCACCGGCCACGCCAGATTACCTTGCGGGGGTGGGGCGCCGTTGGGCTGCTGGCCGGGATACGGACCATACGGTCCCGGCGCACCCGGATAGTTTGGCGGAGGGAACGGAGATTGGGCTCCGAACTGCTGTCCGGGATACCCGCTCGGGGATGGGGGATAGGGTCCCCCCGGGCCGTAGGGGGACGACGGTGCCGGGGGCCATACCGTCGCTCCCGCGCTCACTCGGTCTTGAAGCCCGGGAGCCAGCATCGGCGGGCCGCCGAGGCCCCTATAGTCGCCCTTCTGCGCGGCGCGCGCGGCGTCGCAATACCCTCTCGCGGCGGCCTCGTTCGGAAAGGCCGTATGCGGGATGAAACTGCCGCCTGTACTCTTCATCAGGAAATATACATCCCCGCGGTGGCAGCGAATCCCAGTCATGTCTCCCCACGGAAGGAAGATCGTTCGCTCCGGGACAAGGTCTACCACCCCCTGAGGTGTCAGTGTCGTCGTGCAGATACGCGGCCCGCAGGCTGCCCGCCGCGCCGCCGCCATGAAGACCACGAAGACGAACCAGCCCCAGAAAATCACAGCTCCGAGGATCGCGTAATAGATCCAATTCTTACCATCGCGCAGAATGGAGCTCAGGCCGCCACCCATGATGAACCCCGGAAATGAACAAAAGAGCACCCTGGCCGGTTTGGCTGTCATACAATAGAGGTTACAACGGAACTGATCGGCCGCGCTGCTGCTGTCGTAAGTAATCTGCATCAGGTTCCACCTGCCCTACCTCGCTCCGTGGATGGAGCAGTAGGAAGAACTTGTCCAAGATGAGCGGTCCCGGGAAGCTCCGTTCGATGCGCGGGACTGAACACTTTCTGCTTCAAAGTATACCCTCGTTACTGTCGACGCCGCAAGTCTGACGGCGGCACGCCGCGCAGAGTGACAAGGCCGGCGCCGTCCGGGCGCTCGTCGAGGGCGGCCTCGACGGGGAGGAACTGGAGGACGATCTCGAGCACGGTCCGCAAGTGCTCCGTCACGGTCGACGTCGTCCAGCGGCTGGTACCAGCGACCAGGCTCATCGGAAGGGCGAGTTGATCGGCGAGGTGGGGGTCGCAGGCGGTTCCGGTGCGGTACCAGGCGGCGAACTCGTCACATGCTTCCCGCGCGACCGTCTCCATCGGCTTGCCCCGCTCGCCGATGGCCGAGAAGCCGGTGGCGACCTCGTCGCACTCGGCGACAATCACCACGGCCGCGCCCTGTCCGCGCGACGGAAGGTCGGTCTCGACCACGACGGGCTTACGGAAGCCGCTGAGCGCCTTGACGCAGGCTGCGGCCCCCCGCCCGGCGACATTCGACGGAAGTCCGGAAGTCACGATATGGGCCGTGAGCCTTTGCAGGCGACCGCGCGCGGTCAAGTCGACCCCGGTGGGCCATCCGGGGAGAATATGAGCATCCAGTGTCCCCCCGCCGCGCGGGAAGAAGCCGGCCGCGGTCGACGATACCGTCGAGTTCAGCCCGTGCTGCTCCAGGACCCGGCCGTAAACATGCTCGAGGTACTGCGCCGTCGGGGCATGCGGCACGTGCGTTCCTCCGAGAACCGTCACGCGTGAATCCGAGTCGCACAATGCCAGCGGCACCAGGACGGTCTGCATCACCAGGGCGGTCGCTCCCGCAGTCCCAATGTCGAACCGGTATACGCCCGGCTGCGGCGGGGAGCCCGGCGTAAATGTGAACTCTCGTGCCCCCACCGAGGCTCCGTCGACCTCGGCGTCGCAGATGCGCGCCGCGGCCTGGACCGCCATCAAGTGCTGCGGCTGCAAGCCGGGCCTCGCCCGCCGGGCGCGAACATGAACAATCTCCACCGGCTCGCCGGTCAGCACCGACAGCGACAGGCTGGTTCGTATCACCTGTCCGCCGCCCTCGCCGAGCGAGCCGTCTATCCTCACACGACCTGTACACATACCATCCTAATCGCCGCCGGACAGCCATTTTGCTAAGGAGCCACTGTCTCCGAGAGGAATGAGAATCGTGGACCTTCCGGTTCCCTTCCCTTCAGGGAGGGGTTAGGGGTGGGTTCCGAACGGCCTGCTTTCGAGAGAGCGGTTACCGGAACGATCAATCCGGGACCGCCGGCGGCGGGGGCCAGACATCGTCGGGCTGTTGCGTTTGCAACATCGAGAAATCGCCGGCCCGAATGCGCGCACCGGCATCCGCGAACGCCTGCGCCTCAACGGAAGACGGGAAGGCGGTTCGCGGCACGAAGAGTCCGGTCTTGCCCTGCATCGCCAGAGTCAGGTCGCCCGAAAAGAACAAGTCGCCCCCGATTGTTCGGATGGCGGTAATGTTACGCCACGGCAGCACCGCCGTTCGCTGGTGAGTGATATAGTATATTCCGTCGTACCGGAGCGCCATCGTGCAGATTCGACATTGTGTCAGCACAAAGAAACTCATTACCGGCACATACAGGATCACGAACCTGACAATCGGCCAGAATGCTCGGTTGTAAAACTCATTCAGATCGAACGCGCCGTCCTCACCGGAGTTTATGAACGCAAACAGCAAGTGTACGCCGATTATCACCGTCCATAACACGGGATACATTGTCAGAGCCTTTATCTGGCATCGCCAGCAGTCCAAAAACCTTGGCGTATACGTGACTTCCATCGAGGTCTCCCAGGTCTTACATGGCGGCGAAACGAGCCGGTCGACGAGCTACGGCGACACCAGGCTCTCAGTGAATCGCGCTGCCGCAAAACTGTATGTCTTTATGCGTTTAGCCAACCTGTCGATCACAATCAACTCTGCAAAGTGCGACATTGTCAATGACAGAGCTTCCCGCGCGACGGTCCCTCCGTCATTGACGACGCGATCAATGTCAACCTGGCCTGTGCCGACAAATCGCAGTTCGAACGCTGCCAGGGGCTTCCACGGAGTTTCGGAATTCGCTGGCTCCTTCGAAATGCCAACTTCAACAACGATTTCGTCGACCGTTTGCGACAACCCGAGAAGCTGGAACTGCCGGTCGTCCCTGGCTGCCGCCCCGTAAAGAAGTCCCCCCTGGAGCTCGACGGCCACTCGCTCCGACCGCGCAGTCCATTCGTTTACAAATAACGCGATTTGATCCGGTTGCGGTTCGATTCGCTGCAAAACGAAACTCTCGGTCAATCGAACGCCCCCCGATCGATAGGTCGATGTCACCCGGTCGGCTGCATCCCGAACGAGAATGTCCACAAATCGATCGTAATTGCAGTGCTGTCGATAGTAATAGTCGGTAATGATCAGTTTGCCGGAGTACGGGATGATCAACTCGCGTACTTCTCTCACGGAGTGCTCATTCTTGGAGATCACGCTGTCGAGATGGATGTCGCTTGCGCCGAGAAACCGAAACTCGAAGACACACTTCGGCTTCCAGTGACTTCGGTCACCGCCCGCGATCTCGCGGGACGGCTCTCCGTCCGCCCAACCGACTTCCAACACGATTTCGTCGACATTGCGGGTTAATCCGAGCAACTGGAATCGTACGCAGCCGATGAGAGACGGATAGAGTGCGCCGCCGTCAGGAAGCTTCACGTCTACTGCCATGGATCGCTCAACCCATTCGCGAAGGAAAGTATCTTTGTCAGCAGGCGCCATGTCTGGAAGTGTACCTCCCCTCGCGCCGAGTGCGCCGCCCGAGTTTATGAGCGAACGCGCTGGATGAAGGCGCGTACATTAGTCCAAATCCAGGCACGATGCAATCGTCTCGCGGATGAGATCCCGTTGTGTCGCATCGGTGATGGATCCGTAAGCAGGGCCTAAACGGGACTTGTCAAGGGCGCGTATCTGGTAGCAGAGCACAAATGAATCCGAGCGCAAACCGCCGGAACCTGCCGGAAGCAGGACCTCGCCGACTCGTGCCAAACGGTTGTTCTTACGGCTTGTCAGTGGAGCGACCATGACAACGCCGTATAACTCGTTTAGCGGTTCAGCGGACACGACGAGTATTGGGCGCTGTCCGGACTGCTCGTGGCCGAATGTCGGATCGAGATCCGAGTTGCGCACCGACCATTGGTACGTGGTCATTTTCCGGCGGCCTCGTCCCTGGGTGAGCGGCGTGGAGTGTCGTCATAGACCGGCCATCGATCCAACAGAGCCGGCTCAAACGCGTCCATTGTGGCCCGCATGTCGGCGACGAAGTCCGGATCGGCCATTGCCTCCGCGGCTTGTTGTCGGAGACGCGCGTGCCGGACTTCGCGGGATCGCGCCCGGATGGAGTCCTCGAAAAACGAGGTAACGGATGGGGCAAGTCCCAACTCGACCGCCTCCCGAGTCGTCTCCCATATGTCTTCAGGCAACCGTAAAGTGAGCTTTCGCTTAGGACTGTCTTGCGTTCTCTTCGGCATGGAACCTCCGTGCACGGCTGGACTGTCATGTCAAATCGTATGTCTCCATTGTACCGCAAGATTAGTCCGGGTCTCGGCCTTCTGACGGCGCAATGGGCACGTGTCGTGGAATCACATGGCGTCTCGTCCGGATTCTATTCGCGAAGCATCCACATCCGGCGCCGCATGCCTTGCAAGGTCCACCAGACCCCTTAGCGCTGCGTTTACAGCAGGTATCGTCACCGACAACGGGTCACCGAAGCCTGTAACCGAATCCTCAAATGACACGGCATGCTTGCTGATGTTGCTTCGGGCTTTGTCAGTCCCATTTGATAGAGTATACTACGAGCCTCCGTTATTCGCGCTGAGCCGCGCCCGCCGAAGCGTGTGAGATCGTCGCCCTCACCCACGAGCAGGTATACTCTTTCCATGGCCCCTAACATGCCGGCGAAGGACGGCGGCGCGGCGGCGCCCGAGACCGAGGAAACTGTCCGCGGGACAGTCGACCGCATTACGTTTCAGAACGCCGAGAACGGATACGCGATCGCGAAGCTGATGCCGGAGAAGGCGCGGACGCCGGTCACTATCCTCGGCACATTTCCCAACCTCGTTGTCGGCGAGAGTCTCCTCTGCCGAGGAACGTGGAGCACGCATCCCCAGTGGGGACGGCAGATGCAGGTCTCCGGCTATGAGGTCGTTCGCCCGGCCACGGTGCATGCCATCAAGACGTATCTGGGCAGCGGGATGATCAAGGGAATCGGTCCGGTTATGGCCAGCCGGATCGTCGACGCATTCGGCCTCGACGCGCTCGACGTCATCGAGGACCATCCGGAGAAGCTGCGCGGCGTCGGCGGCATCGGCGAGAAGCGGGCGCTGCAGATCCGCGAGGCGTGGATCGAGCAGCGGGAAGTTCGCAACATCATGCTTTTCCTGCAGGGGCACGGCGTCTCCCCCGCCTACGCGACCAAGATATTCCGCACCTACGGGGGCCGCGCTATCGAGGTCTTCGAGCGCAACCCGTACCAGTTGGCCCAGGATGTTTGGGGCATCGGCTTCAAGGTGGCCGACCGGATGGCGCAGCGGATGGGCGTGGCGGCCGCCGATCCCAGGCGCATCGAGGCCGGCGTGGCCTGGGTGCTGGCGCAGGCCGTCAACGCAGGAGGCAACGTCTACCTCACGCAGACTGAGCTTGCCGCCGAGGCCGCAAAGATTCTCGAGGTCGACCGCGTCGACGATGCTATCGAGCGGCTCTGCGCGGCCGGCCTCCTGATCCGCGAGGAGGCCGTGATCGACGGCATCGTCGAGGCAGGCATCTACACCCCCCCCCTGTTTCACGCCGAGCGCGGCCTGGCCGACCGAATCCTGACCCTGGCCGGAGCGCCGAACGAGCCGGGTGCGTCATCGACATGCCCGTCCGGACCAACAGGCACGGCTCCTGGAATTGGACGCGGAACATCGGGCCGGGAGGCACTCTTTACCGGCAATGACCCGGAGGCGGTGCTCGATGATGTCCTGCGCACTCTTAAGGTAGAGCTCTCGCCGGAGCAGGGGCAGGCTGTGCGTGTGGCCTTGAGCGCCCGGTTCTCGATCATCACAGGCGGGCCGGGTACCGGCAAGACCACCACGACACAGGCCGTCGTGTCCGCCTTCGAGCGGGCCGGCCGCATCGTCATGCTGGCCTCGCCGACCGGGCGCGCCGCCAAGCGGCTGGCAGAGGTGGTGGGTCGCGACGCCAAAACCATCCACCGGCTGCTCGAGTTCAGCCCGGAAATGGGAGGATTCAAGCGATGCGCGGACCTCCCGCTGGAATGTGATGTCCTGGTTGTCGACGAGGTCTCGATGCTGGACACAAACCTCGCCTTTGCGCTGATGCGGGCCGTTCCCGCCCACGCCCAGGTGGTGTTTGTCGGCGACGTCGATCAGTTGCCGTCGGTGGGGCCGGGGAATGTCCTCAGCGACATCATCGAGAGCGCCGTCGTGCCGGTCACCCGGCTTACTCAGGTGTTCCGGCAGGCCGCCGCAAGCCTCATCATTACGAATGCGCACCGGATCAACCAGGGGGAGATGCCGCGCCTTCCGAGCGCCTCCGAGGGATTCGACTGCGTCTTCGTCCGCGCCGACGAGCCGGAGGAACTGGTGGACAAGGTGGTTGCGATTGTCGGCCGAAGCCTGCCGAAGCGCGGCTTCCGGGCCGACGAGATCCAGGTGCTCTGCCCGATGCAGCGCGGGACCTGCGGCGCGGTTGTCCTGAACCAGCGCCTGCAGGCAGCCTTGAACCCCGCCCGTGACGGGGTGGGGGAAGTCGAGCGGCCCGGCAAGGTCTTCCGGGTTGGGGATCGGGTGATGCAACTCGTCAACGACTATGACAAAGCCGTCTACAACGGCGATATCGGCCGGGTCATTGGCGTCTCCGACGAGGAGAGCGAGATGTGCGTCGACTTCGCCGGCTCGAAGGTCTACTACCCGTACGCGGACCTCGACCAGCTTTCGCTCGCCTACGCGTCGTCGATCCATAAATCGCAGGGCAGCGAGTATCCCGCCGTCGTCCTGGCCGTGCACACTCAGCACTACATGCTCCTCCAGCGCAACTTGCTCTACACCGCCCTGACCCGCGCCAAGAAGATGGCCGCCATCGTCGGCTCGACCCGGGCCATCGCAATGGCCGTCAAGAAGAAGAGCGATATCCGCCGCCACACGCGGCTGCGTCTGAGGCTGCAGAAGCAGGAATTAGGATAGGGAAGGATTTAACCACGGAAAGCACTGAAAGCACGGAAACTTGAAAGGACAGCATCGCCGTCTATGCCGAAGCGCGCCAGAATTGATATACTAGTCATCATTGCTACGATTGTAATATTGCCGCGACAAACGGTTACCACGTCTCGACATAAAGTTAGTTGGAGATGAGCACTCGGTGCCGGCTGCGGCTGCGGTCTTCAATGCCATGGTCGAATTAATCCTATGAATGCATTGTCTTGACATGCATTGGATAACGATGTATAATGTCGCTGTCGAATTAAAATCGAGGACAAGCAATATGGATGCAGAGCGGGAACTGAAAAAGGGGAGCACGCCGGCGTTGATTCTGGCCGTGCTCAGCGACGGCCCACGCCACGGATACAGTATCGCCCGCGAGATCGAGCGCCGGAGCGCGGACGCGCTTTCCATGGGGGAGGGGACCCTCTATCCGACGCTCAAGGGACTTGAAACCGACGGCTTTGTTACGAGTGAGTGGCAAAACGAGGCCCCGGGGCCCTCCCGAAAGGTCTATAAGCTCACCGACAAAGGCCGCGGCGAGCTGGATCGCCACAAGTCCCTCTGGCAGACATTCTCAACCGCTGTCAGCTCGGTGCTAGGAGGGACCCCCGATGTCAAACCAGCCTGACGATCATTATTGGGACGAGTTGGAGCGAATAGTCGTCAATTCGTCGCGAGCGTTCGCAAGCCCGGCTGGCGTCGACGACCCGATCAAGGTTTATCTCGACGCGGTCTGCCGCCAGTTGCCGGTATTTCAATTCGACGATCGTAAGGTAGAACGTCTGCGCCAGGAATGCGAACGGGCCTCCGCAAGCGTTCAGGCTCTCGAGCCGGAAATGCGTGGGCTTGTTGAACATGAAGTGGAAATGGGACGGCAAATCTTTCGAGAGAATCTGGAGAACCAGTTAAGAGTTCGCGGAGAACTCCAACTGCACCTGGAGTCCATGATCGAAGACCGCATGATTCTTGGTGAACCGCGGGCGACTGCGGCGGCCGCCGCGGTGGCGAAGTTTGGCGACGCCGAATTGCTCGGGCAGTCGATGGCTCGGGAGATAAGTCGAAACTCGATGCGGAAGATCGAGAGTCGTGCACGAATTGGGAAGCGCCGTCACGTGTTCCAGCTTCTGCGGCTTCTCTGGCTCCTGCCTGTTATGCTGTCGCTGTGGTTTTGGCCGGCGTACCCGACGTCTCTCAGCCTCGCGGAGTTTGCGATGCTCGGACTGGCGTATGGCGCGGTATGCGTCAACATCGGGCCGCTCGGCTGGCGGTCGATGCCGCGGTCCCGATGTGGGGTCTGTGCCCTGGGGTTCTGTTCCTATCTCGTCCCACGGGGCATAGCTGCCATCACAGGACACAATATCTGGGAGATGACCGACGTGCTCGCCGGCGTCGTTGGGTTCCAGATATCATTCTGGACTCTTGTCACCGCGATTCACCTCCGGGCGGATCGGCAAATCGCTGCATGAACCTGACCAGGGACGAAGCCGAAGGGATCGGTGCATGAACGCGACGTCAAATCTACCTGAGGACGAAGAACCGATCGAGTCCTACCTCGACGCCGTTTGCACGTGGCTGCCGTTTCATCCACCGGTCGATAAGGATGAGACGAGATTCTCTGAGCGGCGCAGAGCTTGGTTTGAGGAAGGTTACCAGGAGTACCTGAGTCTCTGTACGCCCGACCAGAGACGGGAACTGGAACTCCAACGGTTAAAGTGGTACCCTTTGTCAAGACAGAATCCGGCCTCGACTTAAAGTGCGGTTTGTAACCTCCATTACGTGGTGTAAACCGACATTGACTGACCTCGTGAACCGTAACGCGTTACGGTTCGATGCTACCCGAGCAGTTCGTCTACTGCCTCGCAAGCCTGAGTGACTGCGTCCAGGCGTTCCTGGAACTCTGCTCCTTTGTCTCCTTCCTGCCACCGCTCCGACCGCTGGTCGTAGTACTGCTGCATTTCCTGTTCGATGGTTTGCAGTAGTGCCAGGGCTTGCGCGGTCATTTGGCGCCAGCGTGCGGAGGCCGGCATGCTCGATATCGTCGGGCGCGCGACGAACGCACCGGGGAGCGGGCTTTGCTTTCGCTTGCGAAGGCGGTAGGCCGACTGCCGCTGCGCGTTTGAACCATACCTTTTCGGCTGTGGCATAGGTGCCTCCTAGTCGATCCAGTTCGCCGTGAAACGTAACGCGTTACGTTTGAAGCTCTCTGCCGCATCTCGCCGTTCCGCCGATAATGGGACATCTGCGCGGCGGCGGTCGGTAGTCAAGCCCGAAGAGCGACGCAGGAGCGTGGCTTGACGAAGACCGCCGGCGCGCGATAATCTTGTTACGGCGGAACGGCGAGGCTACGCCGCCGTGTAAACCTGTGTCGGCGTCCGATATCCCAACGACTGGTGGGGACGCTCGTTGTTGTAGAAGTCCAAAAACTTGCCAATGCCCTCACGAGCTGCGCGCGGGCTCTCGTACTCGTTGAGATATACTTCCTCGTATTTAATCGTGCGCCACAGACGCTCAGTGTAGATGTTGTCGATGGCCCGGCGCTTACCATCCATGCTGATCTGGACCCCGCGGTCATCCTTGAGCGGTTTGATGTAATCGTCGCTTGTGAAATGGCTTCCCTGGTCGCTGTTGCAGATCACCGGTGTCGCGATCTCCAACGCCCGTGTTATAGCGGACGTCACAAGGGGCTGCTCAAGAGAGTCACTCAGCTCCCAGGCAATCACATAGCGTGAATACCAATCCAACACAGCCATCAAGTACATCCATCCGCGAAGAAGCCGGATATAGGTAATGTCGACGCCCCACACATGGTTCGGGTGCGCCGCGGTCACACCTCGCAGCAGATACGGATAGATTTTATGGGCTAGCGCCCGCTTGCTTAGATTCGGCCCCGGGTAGACGGCCGTAAGGCCCATCTCTTCCATATAGGTCGCAACCCGCTTTCTTCCGATCTGCCAACCCTCCTGGCACAGCACCACGGCGATCCGGCGCGCGCCGTAGTACGGGTGAGCTGTGTAGATCTCATCGATCCGGTGCTTGATGCATAATTCCTCGGCCGAGATCGGAGCCGGACGGTAATAGATACCGGATCGGCTAACGCCAAGCAACTCAACCTGCGTACAGATCGGCAACGGCTTCCCATTCCGGTCCACAAGGCTCACCCTCTGCTGTTTAGTCAGGGTCCAGGCCAGATTTTTTTTTCAACCACTCGACCTGAGTGGTCAAGCGGCCGATCGTAGCGTAGAGTTCTTGTACCTTCTGCTCGTGAGCGTCGCGTTCCTCGCAAGCGCGCGAGTCTCGCTCGAAAAGCGTCGGAAGTCCGGAAACCACCGTGGTCTTCCATTGACGCAAGAGGTTCGGATGAACCTCGAACTGTGAGGCTACCTGCGTGAGTGTTTTCTCCTCACGGAGTACCTCCTGGACCACCTGGGCCTTGAACGCCGATGAATAATGCTTCCTCATAGCTCATTTTAGCGCACCTTAAACTGACCCGAAAAACTGTCTAGAATTCCGGTACCATTATATCGCCAGGGCGAGAAATCCTCTCCGATCCATACCAAGGGCGCTAATATGCAATTAGAAATACCGAAGGCAGTCAAGAGAGAGCTGCGCGAGTTGGCGGGCAAGGCATATGAAGTGGAGTTGTCGGCTCACCTGAAGAAGCTTTCTCGCCACTTCGACGCCTGGAAGTCAGGCGCTATCGACTGCTGGGACCTTCAGGAGCGTATTCACAATTTCCACAACGGCCCGGCCCGTAAGTTGTTGAGTCTCTACGACGGTCGTGACCCGCACTTTGAAGTGGCACGCGGAATCACCCACCGATTCCTCGACAAAGCCGACGTGTCGGCCGCGGCGTGGCCGTACGTGGCACCGCTGTTGCCGATGTACGAGCATGAGGATGACTACGGCGATGAGGATGAGTCCGAAGCCGAGCCGCGCCGGTAGCGGATTTGCGGACGCCCCCACCGTATCCATGTTGAGGTGTGGAGACCGTGGCAAAAGGGGTAAGACGCGAGTGGGACGCGCATTTGGGATCAACCGAATGAGAGCGCAACACATCACGTTAAGGGGGTCGATATGCACATTTTGTTCTGGATAATCGTTGGGATTATCGCGGGAGCGCTGGCAAAGTCTGTCGTTCGTGGAGAAGGACCCGGCGGGACGATCGGCGATCTCATTACGGGCCTGATCGGGGCGCTCATTGGCGGGTGGCTGTTCACCGCGCTGATCGGTCATTCCTATAGCGGATGGGTCGGCAGCACCCTGGTGGCATTCGTTGGCGCTGTTGTCTTGCTGCTGGTCTTTCGAGCGTTCGGACGCCGCGCTGCGGTTTAGCGAGCGTTCCCGAACACCCAAAAAGCATCGTTAGAACCCGCATCGCCCGACGCCCGTCTCTCGAGGCGTCGGGCGATTGCGTTACGCGGGATAAAGCAGTTCACAGGTTGGGGCGCATGTCCAATTCGTCAGGCCGAAACGGGCTCATGGACCTCCAGATCGATATGGCTCGAGTTGTAGAGCACCTGGTGCGCCTTTTCGATTTCGTCCACCGTGCCGTGAACAATCACCAGAAATTCCCCCGCTTCCAGGCGAACCTGATACTTGAGCGCTTGCTCTTTTGGAATTCCAAGGGATACGAGTGCCCCAACCAGCGCACCAACGCCGCCACCGCCGACGGCCCCGGCAATCAGTCCGGCGAGGGGGCCAAGAACGATTAAGGCGCCGCCGACCGGGAGGATGAAAAGACCGAAGCCCATGAGCATCCCGAATAGCCCTCCGACCCACGCGCCGGTTCCTGCGCCTTCCTTAATGGCGTCGGCAGGCTGGTAGTAACCCTGGACGTCCTCCCGAGCCTGCCAGTCTTTACCGACGATAGATATTCGTCGTGCTGGGACGCCGGCGCGCGTCAGAAGGCGCACGGAATCCTCCGCCTCCGCATGCGTGTGGTAAACAGCGACCACCGATCGGGTCGCGGTCGACGTTGCAGTGAGTGTTGGCATTGCATTTTTCTCCTGTTGATATCGGGTGCGTCGTGGAGATAGGATCGGCTCCACTCTGTGCCCACGTTCCATACCCGCGTCGATCCGAATGCAAACACTTTGACGCGCGCACGAACGATTGTGTCCCCGCTTCGGCGTCTTTCGGGCTACAATGTGGGCACATCCGCCCCGTCCCGCGGGACGAACTCATTGGTGGGTCGATTTCGTCGCCGCCCGCGACGATTCTCACGATGAGTATCCACAGGGGGCGCGGGTGTGATCGTGAACGTATGTTCCCATAATCGGGTATAATGACGATCACGGGCGCAAGCATCGTACACGCCCGTCCGGCTGCCGGCCGTGCCAACTGTACATTGACAACCGCATATACGAACAATCAACGAACCGGCCGAGCCTCAGACGCGCGTATTCAAACGCGGAACGGCGCCCCGGCACGACGCACATGCCGGCACGCCATGGTGCGGTTTCACCGGCTCCGGACGACCATCTTGAATAATCGCATGATCAACGCAATCAAGTGGGCGCAGAAATATGAGCCCATTTCCAATTAACCCCAATTAACCTCCCCGTCTTGACAAAAACGCGCGAATTCATTTTTTTTCAAAATGGCGCCGCGATACTCGATCCGTGCCACATTTGACACATTTGATCGGGTCGGCTCAGACCTTGCCACCGTACCGCTCCGCGGCCCGCGCTTTCGCGCGGGCGGCTTCTTCGGCGCGGTCCTTCGGAGGCGCAGTCGACACCATCGAGGCCAGCAGGCGGGACGAGACGAGGGCGATGTCGGCGACGGCCGACGCAAAGGCGGCCTGGTTGGCGCGCGAGGGCTTCTGGACGCCGCTGATCTTGCGGACGTACTGCAGCGCGGCGGCGGCGACCTCCTCGTCGGTGGCAGGAGGATCGAAGTTGTGGAGATTCCGGATATTTCGGCACATGGCTCACCGCACTTTGCTATCCGCCCGCGATCGCGCCGACGATCAGGAAGGGCTCGCGTCCGGTTGCAATAGCCTCCGGCAGCGGCGTGTCGGGAGACTCGTGGCTGAGGTCCTCGCCGCAGGCGAAGTAACGCAGGAAGGCGCGGCGGCGCAGGGTTCCGTGCTCGCGGATGGTGCCGCGCAGGACCGGATAGCGCGCCTCGAGGGCGTCGAGAACCGATCGTGCCGTGACCGGTCCTTCGACCTCAACCTCAACCTCATCCTCGACTTGCGCGAGGTTGCGCAGATGGTACGGGAGCCCCACGCGGATCATGGCAGTGTCTGGACCTCGACCGAGAGGACCGCCGGCAGGTCGCGCACGATCGGAGCCCACGAATCGCCGGAATCGGACGACGCGTAGACCTGCCCGCCGGTGGTCCCAAAGTACACGCCGCACGAATCGAGCGTGTCGACCGCCATGGCGTCGCGCAGGACGTTTACGTAGCAGTCCCGCTGCGGCAGGCCGTTGGTCAAAGGCTCCCAGTCGTTCCCGCCGGTCTTGCTCCGGTAGACACGCAGTTTGCCGTCGGGCGGGAAGTGCTCCGAGTCGCTCTTGATCGGGACGACATAGACCGTGTCCGGCTCGTGCGCATGGACGTCGATCGGGAAGCCGAAGTCGGTCGGCAGGTTCCCGCTCACCTCCTGCCAGGACTCGGCGGAGTCGTCGCTGCGCATCACGTCCCAGTGCTTCTGCATGAACAGCACATTCGGCCGCGCCGGATGCATGGCGATCCGGTGGACACAGTGGCCCACCTCGGCGGCAGGATCGGGCATGAACTCAGAGCGCAGTCCCTGGTTCATCGGCTGCCACTTCGCGCCGGCATCGTCGGTTCGGAACACGCCCGCGGCCGAGATGGCGACATACATGCGGTCGTGGTCGGTCGGATCGATCAGGATCGTGTGGACCGCCATGCCGCCGGCCCCCGGCGACCACTTATCGCCCTTTGAATCGCGCAGGCCGCCGAGCTCCTGCCAGGAGATCCCCGCGTCGGTTGAGCGGAAAAGCGCCGCGTCCTCGACTCCGGCGTAGACCGTGTCCGGATCGGTGAGCGACGGCTCCAGGTGCCAGACCCTCTTGAATTCCCACGGGTGCTGAGTGCCGTCGTACCACATGTGCGTGCCCGGGACGCCGTCGTACGCGAACTCGTTGCCCACCGGGGTCCACGTCTTGCCGCCGTCGTCGGAGCGCTGGATCAACTGCCCAAACCAGCCGCTCGATTGCGACGCGTACAGGCGGTTCGGGTCGACCGCCGAGCCCTTCACGTGATAGATCTCCCAGCCCGCGAAGAACGGGCCGCCGACATCCCACGACTCCCGCTTGGCGTCCGACGTCAAAACGAAGGCGCCCTTGCGCGTGCCGACCAGTACTCGAACTTCGCTCATGCGTTTCTCCCTTTCTTGTGATCGGCCGAGGCCGGCATCATTGTACCCAACCGGCACGCCACCGAACTGTCGACGAGAACCCGAAAATGCACTGCCGCCGGGCTTCCGCACGCCGCTGCCACGCCAGCGTGCCGGTCTGACGGGATCGATTGGTCTTGCACCAGACGCATTTGACCGAAGGTTACGTCGATCCCCCGCTTTCGACGTGGCAAGATGCCTGGGAATGAGCCCGACTGGCCGTGGATCGTCCGCGGCAAGGCCGCAGACCCACGTAAACCGGTAAATACCGGAACGCGCTTTCCATTTTTTTGAGTGGTAGCCTGTAGCCGAAAATTTCCACTGGACCAAATAGAAGAGTTGTGATATTATGAAAAGTACCGGCGGGGAACTTCATTCGACGAACCTTGGTTTTTCCTACCGGGATTGGGGATCGGCGTGGCGGCTCTCGCGGGTTTCGTGTTCTCGGGCGTGTACGAGAAGACGTTAACCGGAGTGGTCGACGCGGCCGATTTCGGCTGTGACGTCGGTGCGCCTTCATGTTGGGCGTCTCCGGATTAAGGGAGTAGCGTGATCACTTATCGTGAACCCGAATTAGAGCGGATGCTCCGCCTGGTTGCTCGTGGCCTCGATGTTCCAATCGTGATGGTCGCAGTCCAACAGGCGGGCGAGATGCGGCTGACCGGATGCGACGAATCTGGGGTCCGGGCATGTGGTGCGCTGTCTGCCGGGCTCGTGCCGAGGCTGCTCCACGGGGAGCCTTTTGTGCTGGACAATCACGCGCTCGCGGGCGATCCGGTTTCCGGGCCGCTGCATGAGGTTTATCCCGCCGGCGTCAGCCTCACCGGCGTGCCGATCGCGATGCCCGACGAGACTTCGCGCGGCATGTTGTTCCTGGTCCATGGTTCCCAAAGTGACGTTGTCTGCGAGTCTCCGTGCTGTCCGTATGTCCCCGATTCTGCTCGCGAAGCCGCCGCCATGGTCGGCTGCTATCTGTCCCAGCGTCGACACCTCGACTACTCGACGGTCGAGCGGCGGCGGGTCGTCGAGCATATGCGGTTTCTCGCGCGGGTGCTCGACCATATCGAGGAACCCGTCGTCTCGCTCGACCGCAGCTTCCGCATTGTCTATTTCAACGAGCCCGCCGCCCGCCTCTGTGGAGTCTCCGTCGCGGAGGCCATCGGACGTCCTCTTTCCACCATCCTCGACTATTCCTGGGTCAAGCGTGAGGACGCCCGCCAGTACAGGCGGTCACTGGCGACCGCGGGTGTCTGGCGTGGGCGCAATCGGGTGAAGCTGCGCCGGTCCGGCGCGAGCATCGTGGTCGAATCGGCGATCAGCATCGTGCACAGCGAGAAGGGCGAGCGGGTGGGTTACCTCGGGATCCTGCGCGATACGACGGAGCGCTCGCGATTCGAGGAACAGTTACGGCAGTCCAATCAGGAGCTGCGCGCCCTGGTCGATTCCGCGCCGGTGGGCATCATCGGCCTCGACGCCGCCGGGCATGTCGCACGCTGGAACAAGAGTGCCGAGCGAATATTCGGTTGGCATGCGGCTCAGGTTCGCGGACAGGCGCTTCCGACACTCGACGGTGTGGCCGAGGTGGAGTTCGCCTCGATGCGACGCCGTATTTTGACCGGGGATTCGTTCACCGGTACAGAGACGCGGTGGCTCTGCAAGGACGGCCGGCAGATCGACATCTCCCTCTCCGCGGCTCCACTGCGTGATGCGGATGGCCACATCGACGGCATCATGCTGATTGTCGATGATATTACGGCGAAAACCCAGGCGCTCGAGGCCCTGGCACAGGCCGAGCACAATTACCGAAGCATCTTCGAGAACGCGTTCGAGGGGATCTTCCAGTCCACACCGGATGGGAAGTACATTCGGGCGAATGCCGCGCTGGCCCGCATGTACGGATACGATTCGCCCGATGAGCTGATTCGAAGCCTGACCAATATCCGCCACCAGCTCTACGTCGATCCCGTCCGGCGGGCGGAGTTCATCCGCCTCATGCACGAGCGGGAGGCAATCTCCGAGTTCGAGGCCCAGGTTTACCGGAAGGACGGCTCGATCATCTGGATCTCGGAGAGCGCGCGCGGCGTGCGCGATTCGGCCGGGCGCGTGCTCTATTATGAGGGGATGGTCGCCGATATCAGCGGCCGCAAAGCGACTGAGGCGGACCAGCAGCGCAAACTCGCCGAGGCGATGGAGCGCGCCGACCGCGATCCGTTGACCATGCTGTTCAACCACCGCGCCTTCCACAAGCGGCTGCACTCCGAGATCGAGCGTGCGACGGCGATCGACGAGCGGCTCGCGGTTGTGCTGATCGATCTGGACAATTTCAAGTTTTTCAACGACGTGTACGGGCATTCCGTGGGGGACGACGTGCTCCGCCAGGTTGCAATGGCTCTCGCGCACAGTTGCCGCGTGGAAGATGTGCTGGCCCGGTACGGCGGCGATGAGTTTGCGCTGATTATGCCCGGTCTGTCGCGCGATGCGGCGCTGGCCGCGGCGGACAGGATAAACCGGTGTCTGGACGATATCGGCTACCGGCCGCCAGGTTACAACGCGGTGATCCCGTTCAGTATGGCGGTGGGCGTTGCGACGCTGCCCGAGGACGGTGTCACCCGATTCGCGCTGATCGAGGCGGCCGACGCGAGCTTGCGGCAGGCGAAGAGCGGGTGCCTCGACGACGGATATGCGGATCGCCTCCGATCTCGTCTCCTCGAGTCGATTCAGGGCTTCTCCATGCTCGACGCCCTCGTGAAGGCCGTGGATACGAAGGACAGGTACACGCGCCGGCACTCCGAGGACGTAATGTCCTATTCCCTCGACATCGCCCGGCGGATGAGGCTGACGGATAAGGAGCAGCGCGCGGCGGAAGTAGCAGGACTGCTGCACGATGTCGGCAAAATCGGCGTGCCGGACTCGATCCTGCGTAAGCCGGGCAAACTGAGCGACTCGGATATGCTGACGGTGAAGCAGCACCCAATGATGGGTGCGATCATTGTTGGCGCAGTCCCGGGCTTCGAGGATGCTCTCGACGCTGTCCGGCACCACCACGAGCGCTGGGACGGCGGCGGCTATCCCTTTGGCCTGGTCGGACCGCAGATCCCGCTGCTCGCTCGGATCATGGCCGTTGCCGATGCGTACAGCGCGATGACGACTGATCGTCCGTACCGTAAGGGGATGCCCCCGGAGGAAGCGCTGCGGGTCCTCGAGGAAGGTTCGGGCACCCAGTGGGACCCGGAGTGTGTGGCCGTCTTCGTCCGCGCCCGTCGAGCCCTGAACACCCAGATGGCGATGTCGGCGTGATCGCGTTCGCCGAAAAGTGAAACGCCCCTGTCCATACCAGGCTGGTAAGGAGAGGGGCGCATCTGCGTCTGGCGGCCATCGCCACCGCCCGAACTGGATTACGATGTTGGCTCGATTACGCCTTGTCGCCCTTGCTCTGCGCGTAGGCGCGAGCCGATTCGAGCTGACCGGCGGAGCCGAGCACCGTCGAGCGGCTGACAATGAACTTCGCGTACTCCGGAATGAACACCTTGCCGGGGCTGCGCAGGTCGAAGTCCTCCGGCTTGTCGCGGAAGAACTCGCGGTGGACGCGGGTCCAAACCAGACGGCCGTCGGTATCGATGTTCACCTTGCACACGCCCAGCTTGGCGGCGGGAAGGTACTGCGCGATGTCGACGCCCTTTGCGCCTTCCTTCAACTTGCCGCCGGCGGCGTTGATCCGCGCAACTTCGTCCTGCGGGACCGAGCTTGAGCCGTGCATCACGAGCGGGAAGCCGGGAAGCTTCGCCTGGATCGCTGCGACGACGTTGAAGTGGATGCCCTGGCCGCCGGAGAACTTGTACGCGCCATGCGATGTGCCGATGGCGCAGGCCAGGCTGTCGCATCCGGTCTGCTTGACGAACTCCTGTGCCTCATCCGGGTCTGTCAGGCAGGCGTTCTTCTCGTCGACCTTGATATCTTCCTCGACCCCACCGAGCATGCCGAGTTCCGCCTCGACGCTCAGGCCCTTGGCGTGGGCCCGCTCGACGACACGCCTGGTAATGGCGACGTTCTGATCGAACGGATCGTGCGACGCGTCGATCATCACGGAGGAGTAGAAGCCACTGTCGATACAGTCGTAGCAGCTCTTCTCATCGCCGTGGTCGAGGTGAACCGCGAAAAGAGCCTCCGGGAAGATCTCGTTCGCGGCGCGAATCATCGCTTCCAGCATTCGCTTGTCCGTGTAGGAGCGTGCGCCCTTCGATATCTGGATGATGAACGGCGCCTGCGATTCGATGTTGCCCTGGAACAGGCCCATGGTCTGCTCCGCATTATTGATGTTGTACGCCCCGAGTGCATACTTCCCGTATGCATGCTCGAACAGCGTCTTAGTCGTTACGATCATGAAACAAACTCCTCTGGAAGAACGTTGGTTGTCGAGTAAACTGGTGGTTTGACGCTCATTATACCCCACCTGGACGCCCGCGACGGCATCTCGATTCCGGGCATACGGCGTCAAATCAACGGTTACAGATCGACCAGGGCGTGCTTGGCACAATCTCGCGCATTCAGGTATACTCACTGTACTCATCTGGTTACGTGTGCAGTTGCGGCAGTTATCGTCAGGTGTGACACATGCCGCAAGCGGCAACCGGGCCCTCGGAGCGATCATGATTTGGGATCGGCTATTCCGGCGTGATGACGCACTTTTTGCGCCCCACATGCCGTCGGTGGATACCAACGACCATTATGAGTCGGTATTCCTGGACGCACGCAATATCGGTCTTGGCCGTAAGCGGCCGCCCGGAGCGGACCCGCATGAGCGGTACATCGCGCTTGTTACGCCCGGCCGACTGGTCATGCAACTGTCCTGCCCGCCGCCGGGCGCCCGACCTGCGTCTGTCGTGATGGATATTCGTTCTCGCTTTCCGGTCGAACCGCCAGGCATCGTCATGGCGATCGCTAACAACGAACTGCTCGCCGTGCGGGAGATCCGCGGGGCGGAGCGCGCTATTCCCTTTCTCGGCTACCTGATGGACCTCGGATATGCCGGCCATGCCGTGACCATTTTCGAAGGACATCCTTCGGCGCTCCGATACGGCCTCGTCGGGGCCGACCTGCTGGTTCTGGACTCCGGGATGATCCCTTACCTGCAGAATGACTGGATTGAAGTGGCCCGAAGGACCATGCGCACCCCGCGTGTGGAGGTTCGCCACCGTGACGGACGGATCGACATAGCCGACCTGTCGACACCCCCGAAATAGTTTCCATCAACGATGTCCTCCCACCGGAGATAGGAACGCGGCGATGCCTGAAGGCGACACCCTGTTTCGTGCGGCGGCCACCCTGCGAAAAGCGCTGGCCGGCCGCACGCTGCTCCGGATGACGACTTCCCTCGACCATGTGGCTGCCGTCGACGCCCGTACCCCGGTCGCCGGTCGAGTTGTACAGTCGGTTCAGGCCCATGGGAAGCACCTGCTCATGGTGCTGCGACGGCTGGACGATCCCTGCAGCCACGACACCATTGCCTGCCCGCCAAACCTGCCGCTCGACCTGCGTCCGCTCGACCTCGTTGTCCACACCCATTTGCGGATGACCGGCTCCTGGCACATCTATCGACCGGGCGAACCCTGGCAAAAGCCCCGCTCCTATGCGAGGATTGCGCTCTGCACCGAGTCTGAATCGCCCTGTCCGCTTGCTGAGGGGGCCGGGGCATGCGTTCCGGATTCCGGTTCCCTTCCCTTTAGGGAGGGGGTACGGGTAGCTTCCTTCGTGGCCGTCTGCTTCAGCGCGCCGGTTGTCGAACTCTTGACCGCGCGTGAAACGGTTCGACACCCACAGCTTGCGGACCTCGGTCCCGATGCCATGACCGGCGACTTCGACCATAACGCCGCCTATCTTCGACTGCGCACCCGAGCCGAACTGCCGATCGGAGTCGCGATCATGGACCAGCGGGTCCTTTCTGGGATTGGAAACGTCTACAAGTCGGAGGTTCTGTTCCTCCGGCGGATGTCCCCCTTCACCCCCGTCGCAAGCCTTGCCGACGATGCCCTGCGCGCATTGATCACCGAAGGCCACGCGCTCTTGCGGGCCAACCAGGATCGTGGGCTGCGGCGAACCAACTTCTCCCTGAGCGGCCCTCGGCTGTGGGTCTATGGCCGCACCGGCAGCGCGTGCCTCGTCTGCGGGTTAGCCATCCGCATGCGCCGTCAGGGCGTCGATGGCCGCACCACTTACTTCTGCCCACAGTGCCAGGGCGCGGCGTGAGCACGGAATAACCGAAGCTGTTCGTCAGGAATCTTACCGAGCCCGGCTTATTCATGTCCTATCGTGGGACAGGCGTCCCTGCCTGTCTGCTCTGGCCCTGGCCTCCCGCCCCGGTTCCGACATGCGCACTCCTATCGTGGGACAGGCGTCCCTTATATGTCATCTGAGATGCCCTTGGAAAGCCTGCGAGGCGGATGCGTTCGTAAT
Source organism: Capsulimonadaceae bacterium (assembly GCA_052139635.1). Classification (GTDB taxonomy): domain Bacteria; phylum Armatimonadota; class Armatimonadia; order Armatimonadales; family Capsulimonadaceae; genus JBKQWH01. Next base: position 17,426 of record JBKQWH010000004.1, on the reverse strand, counting down.
CGGCCTTAATGTCGGCGTACTCGCTACTTGCCAGGGTCATTCGGGTTAACAAATAGGTCGATATCTGACCGGCCTGATCGGCAGGAACAATCGTTTCGTAACGGTCGTCCGATGGGTGCGATGGGCACGTCGATGCGTAGATTCGCATCTGGATCTAATGTCTGCTGTTAATGCCCGATGCCGCGTGAATGGCCGCATCGACGGGCGCGCAAAACACAGGAGAAACTTTTTTCAAAAACCCCTTGACAAAGAGGATTCAGTGGGTGTATTATGGTGACATCAACTATGAACTCGCGAAACAATAATCGAATTTGGGCCGGCAACACAGTCAGGGCATTATCCGCCAATTGGCCGTGTTTCGTCGTGTGTGTCAAAGCCATGGATCTCCAAGGCTTCGACATGCTGCGCCAACCCGAACAGTTGGGTCATGGTTGGATGCCGATTGTATCGAGATGCGAAGGAGGGTTAGCCGTTAACTAATCCGACAGAGCAATCCAGTTACGATGCAATCGGTCCGGGCAGAAAGCCCGAGACCGATTTTTCTTTTTTGAGCCCGCAATTCGATAAGGGAGGCAGGAGTGAAACGCAAAGCCGGAAAACGACAAACAGTGAAGGGGGGTCGTAGCTAAGCGGCTAAGGCGGCGGTCTTTTAAACCGATGATCGTGGGTTCGAGTCCCACCGGCCCCACTACTTTGCCGGTGAGGACGCGCGATCAGCAGCATGGCCCTGTCGTTTATGGGTAGGATGTGTCTCTTTCAAGGACACAAAGCGGGTTCGAGTCCCGCCAGGGCTATCGACAGAATACGCGGCGGTGGTGAAGCGGCTTAACACGGCGGCCTGCAAAACCGTTATTCGAGGGTTCGAATCCCTCCCGGCGCTCCACGGGGTGTAGTGAAATGGCAATAATCCCTGCCCTGGAAGCAGGGTCCTTGCCGGACGGGCCTAATGCGCTGCGCGCAAGACCAGGTTCGAATCCTGGCACTCCGATGTAAAGTGAGGTAATGACGAGTGGCGTAATTGGCAGCGCACCTCGCTTTGAACGAGGCGGTTCCAGGTTCGAGCCCTGGCTCGTCAGTTGTCGAGAGGAACAAGGGGAGTGTGGTGTAATTGGCAGCACAGCGTGCCTCCAAAGTCGTTTGTCCGGGTTCAAGTCCTGGCACTCCCGCTATTGTAGACGAGTGGCGCAATCGGTAGCGCACCTCGCTCTGAACGAGGCGGCTCCAGGTTCGAATCCTGGCTCGTCTGTTAGGAGAGGAGATTTAACAACGGAAGGCACGGAAATGTAATCGGCAAATGCATGCGGTTTATGCAATATGGCCGGGTTATACCTGGCTATCGAATCTCGCACGTTTCCGATTGAAATCGGATTATGTTGGCCGTAGACGAGCGGTTAAGTCGTCAGTCTGTGAAACTGAAGAACGCGGGTTCGAATCCCGCCGGTCAACCCAAGAATTATTGAAAGCGATAGTAATCTAGTGTTTATTCGCTTAGAAATCGGGTATACTGTAAATACGATGCGGATGAACATGAGAAATAGTGACCTTGTTGGGCGAAACGATCGAGACCTGTGGACGCTCGCCATTGCGAGCCTGTCCGGTAGTTTGTCGCTTGCCGCCGGACGTGGCACACTTGCGGGGGGGGGGCGCCGGCTGTGGTTGAAGGAGGATGGGGAGACTGAGTGCTCCCAGAATCCTTCCAGATCCACAGCCGGCGCGGAGAGATCCGCAAGCCGGCTTTTTGATTTTGGAGGTGTAGCTCAGTGGTAGAGCACACGGTTGAAGCCCGTGGTGTGGCTGGTTCGATTCCAGCAACCTCCACCATCTCGCTGATGTAGCTCAACATGGGAGAGCAGCATTTTTGTAAATTGTCAGATGCGGGTTCAAATCCTGCCATCAGCTTGACGTAGGTTTCGGAAAGAGGGGAGGATTAAACCACGGAAACCACGGAATGCCAGGAAATCCGACGCGTTCTTAGCGTTCGTGATGGATCGGTAAAAGATAAACATGGGGCGATCGTTCAATGGAAGGACTCCTCTCTTGCAAAGAGGCGATCGCGGGTTCAAATCCCCGTCGCTCCACCAATATGGCGCCGTCCGAGGCTGAGCCTTCATCCCTGTACTTGAGACGCCTGGCTGAGAACTGGGAAATTGTCCAACAGGGCACGGACGGACCAATGCGAGATTCGTTTAACGGAAGGATGCCGGCTTGCCATGCCGGCGGTGGGAGTTCAATTCTCCCATCTCGCACCAATATACTTACGAAAGGAGGGCGGCGTCGATGGAAATGATCGCGGGAGTGCCGGTCTGGGGAGACCCGGTGGACGAGGGCGCTTTCTTACAAATTGCAAACTGCAGCAAGGATGCTGTGCACGTGGCCCTGATGGCCGACCATCACAAGGGCTACGCGGTGCCGATCGGCGGCGTTGTCGCCTATGTCGACAAGATCAGCCCGTCCGGGGTCGGGTTCGACATCGCCTGCGGCAACAAGGCTGTGCGGCTGGATGTCGCGGGAACGGAGCTGCGCGGCAGGATCCGGAAGATCATGGATGCCGTCTGGTCGGGCCTTTCCTTCGGGATCGGCCGTGTCAACGACACCCGGGTCGACCACGACCTGTTCGACGATCCGGCGTGGAAGCTGAAGCCGATGAGCGCCCTGAAGCAGATGGCCCGCAACCAGCTTGGAACAATCGGGTCCGGCAACCACTACGTGGACCTGTTCGAGGATGAGCAGGCCCGCGCCTGGGTCGGCGTCCACTTCGGGTCGCGGGGACTGGGCCACAAGACCGCCACGTTCTTCCTGGAAGCAGGCGGGGCGAAGGACGGCATGGATGTCGACCCGCTGGTGCTCGACGTGCGGTCGTCGCTGGGAGGCGACTACCTGGCCTGCATGGAGCTGGCGGGCCGATACGCCTACGCGGGCCGCGACTGGGTTTGCGCCGAGGTGGCGCGCATCCTCGGCGCCACGATTGTGGAAGAGGTGCACAACCACCACAACTTCGCATGGAAGGAAACGCACGACGGACGCGAGCTCTGGGTTGTCCGCAAGGGCGCAACCCCGGCCTTCCCGGGCCAGAAGGGCTTCGTGGGCGGGTCGATGGGAGACAAGTCCGTGATCCTGGAGGGAGTGGAGTCGGAGGAAGCTTCGCAGTCGCTCTACTCGACGGTGCACGGGGCCGGCCGTGTGATGAGCCGGACGGCCGCGCGCGGAAAGACCAACCGGAAGACGGGTGAGGTGATTTCGCCGGGACGTGTCTCGAAGGAGATGATGCACGAGTGGGTCAGGCAGCAGGGAGTCGAGCTCCGCGGCGCGGGGACCGACGAGTCTCCACACTGCTACAAGCGGCTCCCGGAAGTGCTCGAGCACCACAAGGCGTCGATCCGGGTTCTACACACGCTGACGCCCCTCGGCGTTGCCATGGCCGGCGAGAACGAGATGGACCCATACAAGGACTGAGGCTGCGTCCGCACAGCCTCAGTCCGAGGTAACAGGCCGTTAGCTCAATGGCTGAGCCTCTCGCTAACATCGAGATGGATGAAGGTTCGACTCCTTCACGGCCTATTGGACAGTCTGCGATTGTGGTGTAATGGCAGCCAGCCTGGCTTCCAACCAGGCGGAGCGGGTTCGATTCCCGCCGATCGCTTTTACTGTGCCGCCGTAGCCCAATCTGGTAGAGGCGCTGCGCTTAGAACGCAGAGGTTGGGGGTTCGAATCCCTTCGGCGGCATCGAAAGCCATCGCTTCCTCCTGTCGCATAACGGCAGTGCGTATCCTTCGAGGTTCGATTCCTCGCGGGAGCATTGCCTCCGTAGCCCAAACTGGAAGAGGCACGCGGCTTAAGCCCGCGTAGATGCGAGTTCGAATCTCGCCGGAGGCATGTGAGTTAGATTTAACGCGGTGAAGCCGGTGGATCAGGCAGCAGGCTCATACCCTGTCATTCGCGGGTTCGATTCCCGCCACCGCAACCAGTGGAAAACCGTTCCTCTGTGATGTAACGGCAGCATGGCTGATTGTTAATCAGTTCGTCCTGGTTCGAATCCGGGTGGGGGAGCCATTTTGGAGCCGTGGTGTAACGGTGAGCATGCCTGGTTGTCGACCAGTGGGAGAGGGTTCGACTCCCTTCGGCTCCGTCCATTAACAACGATACGCTCTCGTAGTTCAGCGGAACAAGAACGCGGCTCTGCGAAGGCCGAGACCACAGCTTCGAATCCTGTCGAGAGCGCCAATACGATCGACGTGCTGTCGTAGCTCAGTGGAAAGAGAGCAGCGGCGTCCTGAGCTGATGGTCGCAGGTTCGAGTCCTGCCGGCCCCACTCCGTGTTTGGAGAGGGGCCGGCTTACTGTTAGTTGACGGTGATGCCCTCGACAATCGGGACACCGGCCGTGCCGCTCGTGAACGAGATCACGATCTGGCCGCTGCTGGTGGCAGTGGCGGTGAAGTTCTCCTGGATGGCCCGGAACTGGCCCCCCGTAGCCGCATACAGGTCGAAGTTGGTCAACTCCGACGTGCCGTTGATGGCCACGTCGAACGCCCTCTGTCCGGTTCCGGTCGCCGTCGGCTCCATGAAGTACAGGGCGACTGTATGGCCGCTGTTGGCGGTGAATCCCGCCATAGTGTAAGTGAATGTCGCCCCGGAGCGCCAGCTTTGCAGCACGGCCTGTGGCGGGATCGGGTTCGACACGTAGGGTGTCGCGATCGTGGTCGATGTCGACCCGGTTGTTCCACCGGAATAGTCGGCGTCGGCAACGAACGGGCTTGCGGCGCTGCCGCCGCAGTTGATCGACGCAGAACCGCTCGTGCCGCCGGCCGACGGTGTCGCGCTCGCCTCGCTCGACATACTGGATGTGCCGTAGCTGTTGAGCGCGGCGACTTTGTAGTAGTAGGTTGTGCCGTTGGTCAATCCGGTGTTAGTATAGCTCGCCGTGGTGATGCCGGTGGCGATGGCCGTGCCCGATTCGCCGCCGGAGGATGTGCCGCGGTAGACGTTGTAGCTCGTCGCGCCGCTGCTGGCGGTCCAGGACAGAGCGACCTGCGCGTTCCCGGCGGTCGCGGTCAGGCCGGTCGGGGCGGCCGGAGCCGTACCCGTTGGCGTGGCCGACACTTCCGGCGACTGCGCGGAGGTCCCGCCGGCATCGACGGACGTCACTTTAAAGTAGTACGCCGTTCCCGCGGTCAGGCCGGTGTTCGTATAGGATGCCGTCGTAACGCCGGTCGCGATCGGAGTCGCGCTCTCGCCGCCGGAGGCCGTGCCGCGGTAGACATCGTACGATGCCGCGCCGGTAACGGCTGTCCAGGTCAGGACTACCTGGTTAACACCGGCAGTGGCCGTCAGGCCCGACGGAACGCCGGCGGCGGTGATCGCCGAGGACTCGCTCGACTGACTGGATGTGCCGAAAGCGTTCAGGGCCGCCACCTTGTAATAATAGGTGGTGCCGGCGGCCAGCCCGGTGTTCGTGTAGCTGGTCGCGGTGACGCCGGTCGCAATGGCCGTGGTCGATTCACCGCCGGACGCGGTGCCGCGGTATACGTTGTAGCTGGTCGCGCCGCTGCTCGCTGTCCAGGCAAGGGCCACCTGAGTGGTTCCGCCTGTCGCGGTCAGGCCCGTTGGGGCGGACGGCGCCGTGCCGGTGGGTGTCGTCGACGCTTCCGCCGATTGGGCCGAGGTCCCCGCGGCATCGACGGACGTCACCTTATAGTAGTAAGCCGTTCCCGCGGTCAGCCCGGTGTTGGTGTAGGATGCCGTCGTGACGCCGGTTGCAATCGGCGTCGCGCTCTCGCCGCCGGACGCCGTGCCGCGGTAGACATCGTACGATGCGGCGCCGGCAACGGCTGTCCACGTCAGGGCCGCCTGGTTGACCCCGGCCGTGGCCGTCAGGCCCGACGGAACGCCGGCGACTGTGATCGCCGAGGCCTCGCTCGATTGAGCCGATGTGCCTCCCGCGTTGACCGCGGCCACCTTGTAATAGTAGGTCGTGCCGGCCGTCAGCCCGGTGTTGGTGTAGCTCGTCGTGGTGACTCCTGTCGCAATGGCCGTGGTCGATTCACCGCCGGACGCCGTGCCGCGGTATACGTTGTAGCTGGTCGCGCCGCTGCTCGCTGTCCAGGCAAGGGCCATCTGCGTGGTCCCACCAGTGGCGGTCAGGCCGGTGGGTGCGGCGGGCGCGCCGACTTGCGGCGTACCGGACGCCTGGTTCGACATGCCGGATATCCCTGAGCCGTTGACCGAGGCGGCCTCGTAGTAGTATGCGGTCCCGTTGGTCACGGTCGTGTCGGTGTAGCCTGTCGCGGTGATTCCGGTCGCAATAGCTGTGGCCGATTCGGCGCCGGATGCCGTGCCGCGGTAGATGTTATAGCTGGTCGCGCCGCTCCCGGCCGTCCAGGCCAGGGCCACCTGACCATTTCCGGGCGTCGCGGTCAGACCCGTCGGGGCGCCGGGGGTGCCGGACCCGGCCGTGCCGGTCACGATGATCCCGTTGATGACCGGCTGTCCGGCCGCGCCCGACGTCAGCGAGATCACGACCTGGCCGCTGCTGTTGGTAGTGGTGGCGAAGTTCTGCTGGATCGCCTGATACTGCCCGTGCGTGTTTGCGTAGATGTCGAAGTTCGCAAGGACCTCTGTCCCGTTGATCGTGACGTTGAACTCGCGCTGCCCGGATGCCGTGGACGTGAAGTCGGCAAAGTAGAGGGTCGGATTCGCGCCGCTGTTCGGCTGGAAGCCGCCCAGGGTGTAGGTGATCGTCGCCCCGACCCGCTGCGTGTTCAGGACGGCCTGCGCCGGAATCGGCGAGGATACCATGGTTGTGCCAATGGTAGAGGACGTGGACGCCGTGCTGCCGCCGGCGAAGTCGATGTCGGCGACGAACGAGCCGGAGGCTGCCCCGCCGCAGTTGATCGATACGGGGCCGCTTGTGCCGGCGGCCGGTGTGGCGCTCGCTTCGTTGGACTGGGCCGACGTGCCCGTACTGTCGACGGCGGTTACCGTGTAATAGTAGGTTGTGCCGTTGACAACGCCTGTGTCGGTGTAGGCCGTCGCAGTCAGGCCGGTCGTGAGCGGAGTGGCGCTTTCTCCGCCCGAAGTGGTGCCGCGATAAACGTTGTAGCTTGTCGCGCTGCTGCTGGCGGACCAGGATAGCCCCACTTCCAGGTTGGTCCCCGCGGCGGTCAATCCGGTCGGAGCCGGCGGTACGCTGGCGACCGGAGTGGCGCTGGCTTCGTTCGACTGGGCCGACGTGCCCGCGCTATTGATTGCGGCGACCTTGTAATAATATGCCGTGCCGTTTGTGAGCCCGGCGTTGGTGTAGTTCGTCGTGGTGACGCCGGTCGCGATGGCCGTGGTCGATTCGCCGCCCGCCGCCGTTCCGCGGTAGACGTTGTAGCTGGTCGCGCCGCTTCCGGCCCCCCAGGACAGGGCAACCTGCGCGTTGCCCGCGGTGGCGGTCAGGCCGGATGGGGCGGTCGGTGGGCCGGCCTCGGGCGTCGCGGAGGCCTCGTTCGACATGCCGCTCGTGCCCGTCGCATTGAGACTCGCGACCTCGTAGTAATATGCCGTGCCGTTTGTCAGGCCGGTGTCGGTGTATGTGGTGGCCGTAACGGCGGTTGCAACGGCGGTTGTGCTCTCGCCGCCGGAAGCGGTGCCGCGGTAGACGTTATAGCTCGTCGCACCGCTGCCGGCAGCCCAGGAAAGGGCAATCTGCGTGGACCCCGCCGTGGCAGTCAGGCCGGTCGGTGCGCCCGGAACGGACCCACCTGTGGTCGTGGCGGAGGCCTGAGCCGACTGCGGCGATGTTCCGGCGCTATCAACCGCGGCAACGCAGTAGTTGTAGGTCATCCCGGCGGTCAGGCCGGTGTCGGTGAAGCTGTTCGTGCTGACATTGGTCGCATAGGGCGCGGCGCCGAATTCGGCGTAGGCAACCGTGCTTCGATAGATGTTGTAGGACGTTGCGTCGCTGGTCGAGGTCCAGGTCAGCGCGACCTGGCTCGACGTTGCCGTGGCCGCCAGCCCGGACGGGGGTGGGGGACTGGCCGGAGTCGAGCTCGAAGTAATTGTGACCTGCGCGATCTGGTGGTCCCAGGCGTTGACGGTGGGCGCTTCCTGTATCTCGAGGTCGGTCACGCCCGAAGGCAGCGAGCCCGACGTCGCTACGGTGTACATTCCCCATCCCGCGGTAGTCGGCGTAATCGCGCTGTCGGTCGTGGCTGCCTGCGTATAGCTCGTGCCGTTGTTGGTCGAGTACCAGAGCGTTACCGACGTGTTGTCGGAAGTATTCGTGCCGATCGAGACGCTGGCGGACGAGATGTTGCTGTACTTGTAGTTGACCCACTCGGTGGCATTGTAAATGCGGGAGAGACGGCCGCTATCACCGTTGAAGTAGGACGGATTGCTGTTGTCGATGATCCAGTTGCCGCTCGTATTGTAGACGATGGAAAAGTCGTTGCAGGGATCCACCACGGTGCCGTAACCCGGCGACACGGTGCCGTATTGCTGCGAGCCGACCGGCGCGGTATAGTACCGGATGTAGTCGATGTCCAGGTACTGCGGGAAGACAGTGGTTGCGTCGGGATTTCCGGGCGGGCCGCCGCCTACCGCGAGGTTGGCCAGGAAGTAGAAGGGGTGATTGAAGATAAAGCCCGGGCTGGCCGCGTTCCCGTGGCTCTCGAACTCGTTGCCGTCCACATACGCGGTAACGCCCTGCTGCGTCGTGAGCATTCCAAACAGGTGGTAGGCCTGATCGAACAACGCGCCGTTGGAGAGAGTATAGCTGCCTGTCCAGTCGATCTCGTTGCCCAGGTAGTTCATGTGCCAGCTCGTCATGTTAATGCCGTCGTTCTGGCAGAACATCTCGAAGATGTCCTGTTCGCCGCAGTTCGGCCAGCCGTCGTCCGGATAGTCGGACCCCAGCATCCAGACTGCGGGCCAGATCCCGTCGCCGTAGGGGGCCTTGGCGCGAATTTCAATGTAGCCGTATCCCGCGGTGACTTTACTGGCGGAGTTGATGCGAGCGGAACTGTAGCTGCCGGCGGTCCCAACGCCACCGTTATCATCGGTGGCCACAATTTGCAGGGCCAGACCGTCGGTGGCGTTCGGATCGCTGATGATGCTGCAGTGCGCGGTGTCCGTCACATATGTTTCCAGTTCGCCGTTGCCCCATCCGCCGCCGCCTGTGTCGAATGTCCAGTTTGCGGGATTGGGCGAGGAGCCGACGGCTCCGCTAAACTCGTCGCTCCACGCCAGCGTGTAGCCTCCCGGCGGCGTTGCCTGTGCCGGACGAGATGTGGCGATGCACAGTGTTCCCGCACACGCCAGGAACAGCGCACCGAGACTGGATCGAACGCGATTCCAGTTGTTGGATGTCATGATGGATACCTAACCTTCCCTCCGGTCAAGCCGGGCGGATCTCGAACTGGCGTTGTTCTGTATAGCGAATCTCCCTATTGGATAAAATACGTCGATCAGCACGCCAGAAGTGCCGACTTCTCTTGCATTAACGTTTATGCACACTCCGAACCGCGACCATTATAGCAGAATCCACCCATTTGTCAAGCGCAAGTATCGTGAACAGGCGCTTTGGCATATTTCGAGACCTGTGGCTGCGGTGGCGGGGCAAGTTGAGGGGAATCGCAGCCGAACCGTGTCCGGAATCGAACTTCTGACCTGCCCCGCGTGTTATACTGGCATTGTGAGATTGGGGAGTGAGCAAAATGGCCCACCTGCCGGACGATGCCGAGAAGAACGCAAACCAACAAACCGACTTCCCGCTCCTGAAGGATGACCGCGTGGAAGGCGTCGCGCCCGACGCCGGCTTTCCGGATATCGATGCAGAGCCTGGTGTGTCTTCGAAACGGGGGGACACTCCTCACTCCAAGCAGGAGCCGACCGAATCTCCCCGGCCTTCGCAAGGAGAATCGCTGCCGCACGCGGCCTCCCGGGTTTCCCTCCTCGTCGAGCCGCCGGAAACGCCGGTTTTGGTCCCCGAGCAGACCCTGCGCATGCAGACTCGCCGCGACTTCTTGATCTATGGCGCCGGAGTTGCTGCGGCCGCCGCCGGTTTCTGGTGGATGCTGCCGGAGGATACGAAGGGGCGTCTTGTCTCCGCGCGGTCCCTGAGTCGATGGGACTCCCTCGAGGCGCGTACGGGCCTCGCGTCTCGCCGCACCACCTTCCTGGGACGCGTGCTCGACTTCGACGACGATGTCGCGGAGGCGCTCTACTCGCCGGACCGCATGGTGCCCACGTACCGCAAGGCCGATATTACGCCCAACCTGCGCAACAACTACGACGGCCAGACGCCCGATCCCGATTATATACCGGATTGGACCCTCGAGTTGACCGGGCTTGCCTCCGGCGGCGTCCGCAACCTGACCATCCACGATTTGCTCCGCCGGTTTACCCGCCACGACCAGATCACACGCCTCGTCTGTGTCGAGGGCTGGAGCGCCATCGCCTGGTGGGGCGGCCTGCGCTTTGGCGACCTGCTCGCCGCCTATCCGCCCGCTCCGGGGATGCGCTGGGCCAGGCTGGAATCGTCCGTCAACCTCGATTCCGACGGCAACTCCGATCCCTACTACGTCTCGATCGACCTCGACACCGCCCGGCATCCGCAGTCGCTGCTTGCGACCCACCAGAACGGCGCCCCGCTCGATGTCGACCACGGCGCCCCGCTCCGCCTGATTGTCCCCATGAAGCTCGGTCTCAAGAACATCAAGGCCGTCACCGCCATCCGCTACACCGCCGCCGAGCCGCCGGACTACTGGAACCAGCAGGGATACTCGAAGTACGACGGCATCTAGTTGTCCGTGGGTCAAGTTTTGCGACATTCCGATAATTCTTATCGTGGGACAGGCCTCCGTGCCTGTCTTCCTCCTTGTCCATCGCGTCCATCGCGTCCATACGTCCATATAACTCGTCGGCCTGAGGCGAAGCCTCGCTAGCCCGGATGCGTCGGCTGCTCTGAGCGGACGTGGGCGGTGCCCGTCCGTCCCACGTTCGTTCATCCCGTCCACCTCCGCTTCCTACTGCTTCCTATCTCCTATCTCCTCATCCGGGGGTATAGTAAAGGGTGTTTCCGGGCTGGCCCGGCGCTGAATAGCCACATGAATACCCAAGCCTTACCGGCAATCCCTCGCACAATCAGCCGGACAGATAGACTACGGATGCTCGGAGCGGCCGTGCTGACCTACGGCGTCGGAGTCTGGATCATTGCCGGGAATTCCTACTTCCGCTCCTTCGTGGACCGCGACCCGCTGACCTGGGGCGCCCATATCCCCATGGGATGGACCATCGTCCTTGCCGTGTTCGCCATTGTGGTCGGGCGGACACCCATCGAGTGCATGATCCACCTGGCGGTTATCGCGTCACTGGTGCAGGCAATCAAGCTGCTCGACCCGAGCGTCGAGCACGTCGGGCTCAAGCGGTACCGGCCATATGTCCTCTGGCATACCCTCGCGCGATTCATGCGGGCCTGCCTGCCGTTCCTGCTGGGACGCAACCTCAGCGAGCCAAAGACGTTCCTGAGAGAATACGAACGGGTCACTGCGCGGTATTTTCTCGTCAAACTAATCTTCGTCCCGTTCTTGATCGGGATCTTCTACGGCAATCTTCAGGACCTGCTGAACCGAATTGACAGGTATCGCCGGTTCACTCCAAACGCCGCGGGCATCGGCGAGGCGTTCATGATCTACTACATGGCGATCATGGTGCTCGATGTCGCCTGGTTTTGCACGGCGTGCGCGATTGAGACGCCCTTCGGTCGAATTCGCACCGTCGATCCGTATGCGTCCGGCTGGTTTGTGACGCTGATTTGCTACCCACCCATGGTAGTGCTCGCGGGGCAGTTTTTCCCGTGGACGCCCCCGCTCTTCCCCGACGTCGCCAGCCGTCCGGAGGCCATCTTTTACGCGGTCGCGGGTATCGCCCTGTTTACCCTCTATGTGGTCGCCGATCTGACCTGCCTGCTCAAGGCCGGCAATCTCACCTACCGCGGACTGGTCGACCGCGGCCCGTACAGCGTCGTGCGCCACCCGATGTACACCAGCAAAACGCTCGCCTGGTGCCTCTTCACCCTTCCGGGCATGGCCATCCACTGGCAGACGGCCCATCTGTCGTTCGGCGCCGCCAATGTGGCCGTTCCGATGCTGACCGGCCAGTTCCAGGTGATCGGCCCGATGATCGCCTGGGTCGCCATCTACGCCCTCCGCGCCATCACCGAGGAACGCTACCTCCTCCGTTATCGGGAGTATCGCGAATACTGCAAGCGAGTCAAGTACCGCTTTATCCCCGGACTACTCTAAGATACGAAGGGCAGGCGTTCCGATCACCTATCCCGTCGCGTGTCCGGTCAAGAATGTGCCCTGCTGAAGCTCACGGTAGGCCTGCCGGATCTCCGACTGCGTGTTCATGACGATGGGGCCGTACCAGGCGACCGGCTCCTGGAGCGGCTTACCGGAGACGAGGAGGAATCGCACGCCATCCTCACCGGCGTGCAGTGTCACCTCGTCGCCGCTGTCGAACAGGACGAGCGAACGGTTGTCGACTTCCGCCGGAGCATTCGTGTCCATCCAGCCCACCCCTTCGGTCGGGACCGCCAGCGGTTCGGATGCGTCGCAAAACCGGGCCGATCCGGAGAAGACGTAGGCGAAGGCGTTGCGCCGCGTATCGATCGGAATCGTCTTCCTCGTACCCGCCGGTATGGAGACGTCGAGGTAGACCGGCTCCGCCGCGATTCCGTCGACCGGGCCGGTTGCGCCCCAGAAGCTGCCGCAGACGATGCGGACGTGCGTACCGTCGTCATCCGTGATCTCGGGAATCTCGACGGACTTGACCTCTTGATAGTGCGGGGTGCTCATCTTGAGCGACGACGGCAGGTTGGCCCAGAGCTGGAACCCGTGCATCCGCCCGACCGCGTCGCCTCTGGGCATTTCCTGGTGGATGATGCCGCGCCCCGCCGTCATCCACTGAATATCCCCGGCGCCGATCGCCCCGTGGTTCCCCATACTGTCCCCATGCTCGACCGTTCCGGCAAGCACATACGTGATCGTCTCGATCCCCCGATGCGGGTGCCATGGGAATCCGGCCAGATAATCGTCGGGGACATCATTGCGGAAATCATCGAGCAACAGGAACGGATCGAAGTCCGACGTGTTGCCGAACCCGAACGCGCGCCGCAAATGCACCCCGGCTCCCTCGAGGGTCGGCTTGGACTTGATCAGTCTTCGGACAGGGCGGATGGACATACGTGCCTCCTATACGCGTCGCTGGTTGTCGTTTCCGAGCATCTCGGAACCGGATGAGCCATTATACCCGCGCCTTTGCCGCACCGTACGACGAGCGAAGCTTCGCCCCAAACCGTCGAGTGGCCTTTGTCCGGGTGCCATGCTCATAGCCCTGGATGAGCATGTCGACCTTCATCCCGTCCTGGCGCGAAGCAGACCTTGACTTATTTGTAAAGATAACCGCACGAGACATTACGAACACTTGCACGTTAAATCGCTTGTCTACTAGACTCAGCACCGAATCCGTGATATAATACCATCACGAGATCGCCAAACAGCCTCGCGTTGGCCTCGAACAATATGAGCCAGGGTCCGGCAACGACGCCTCCTGAGCCGCACCCCCATTCGCGGCTGAGCCACGACTCCATGCAAACTTAAGAAAGTCCGTATCGTGGGTATCTGTGAGCCCCATAAGAAGGCCTGCTTGCACTGGGCATCTGCGAGGTTACCGTCTGCATCAGTTGAGGAGGACGCCCTCGATATTGACCGCGTCTAGATTCATTGAGTCTCCGAACTTGTTGTCCGTGAGTCAAGTCTTGCGCCGCTCCGCCAGTTCATATCGTGGGACAGGCCTCCGTGCCTGTCTTCCTCCTTGTAGTTGTCCATCGCGTCCATCGCGTCCATGTGTCCATACATCTTGTCGGTTTGAGGCGAAGCCTCGCTAGCCAATTTAACCAAATTAACCCGCGCGCCCGGCATCCGGGGGTTACGTTCGGCGTCAGTTGAGGACGACGCCCTCGATATTGACCGCGTTTAGCCAGTTTAACCAAATTAACTCCCGCGCCCGACGTCGGCGGGGTTACGTTCGAAATACGTCGAATAGCTTGCTCTGTTCGCCTGCGCAGAGGAAAGGGGCTGCCCGTATTCCCTTGACAAATCAGATGGCGGCCATGTGCAGAAGGATGCCGAGGATCATGGCGAGGTTCTCGACATAGTAGTCGACCGCGTCGATTCGGACGGTCGAGCCTTCCAACTCGAGAAACCTCCACACGTTGCCAACAGTAACCGCCCCGTAAACCGTGTCGTTCGGCACGACATCTCGTTCATTGAACCGCTGGGCAGCCAGCATTTCGGCGATACATTGGGCGTATCCGCGCTTCATATCCTCGTTCTTCGCTTCGACAAGCAAAATGATGGGAGTCGTGACGAAGAGCTGTTCGGGAGAACGTGTGATGATGTAGTCGCACACGCCGGCGAGACCGCCTTCGGGATCGACCGTGAAGTCGACGCCGCTATGAAGGCCAACACTGTGGTTGGCGAGTCGCCAGAACTCGGTAAGGATGGGTGCGATGATGAACTCGGAACGAGCCTTCTCCGTAGAAACGTGGAGCGCAAGCGGAATGGTTTCCGCGAGATCCGATTCGAACACGGCACGAACGGTTGCCGGCTTGACGCCGGAATAAAGGTCCGTGTTCTCTTCAATACTCAACGAGAATTGCTTGACTAACCGGCTAAGCGTAAAGTCGGCGTAAGACATGGACCTGCTTCCAAGGTGCGGAACGCCTCGATATGATGTTCCGCGAAGGCAATTACAGGATCATAGTACCTTTATGGGCGTGCGGTGTCAACGTCCGGCCGGTTCCATCACTCGCGCCTGTCCGCAAAGCCTTCGACTTCGCTCCAGCGGATATCGATGCCGCTGGTTCTCAGTTCGTCCTGGAAGTCGGACAGAAGCTCAGGCTTGTCGCGTACCTCGGCGGGCAGGACGTCGTGCTTGAGGCAGAAGGCGGCGAGGTCGCCGGCGACCTCGCCGATGAGCCATTCCGTCGGGTGCACACGGGCCGACGCGGCCGCGAGACGGCTGGCGCCGAGGTCGAGCGACGCGGGGAGAACGTTCGGGGGGCCGGAGACCGCGATGAAGGCGCCCAGCGGCAGTTCGTAGGGCAGCACCGCGGCGGCGTGCGGCGTGTCGCCGCTGCCCTGATGGATGTCGGTGGGGTACAGGGCCAAACCGACCGAGTCGAAGAAATCGGTCCCCGTCGTGCGGTCCGGATGGTCCGGGTCAGGGACCATGTCACGTTCGGTCAGTGGGGACACGGCGATAAGTCGACGGGATTCACGGACATACGGAAACGGCGCAAATCCGTCTGTGCCGAGTTCGTCCGCGGCGGGCTGGATCTCCGGGTAACCGACCCCCTTCCCGTCATCGCGCGGGCATTCCGTTTGCAGCCAGTACAGGAATCCCTGTGCGAACGCCTTCCCCCGCGTCAAGATCCGCACTTGCTCTTGCGGAGTCTTGCCCACAAAGTTGTCAAACGGGTAGTCGCTCCCTCTCCAGTTAATGAGGGCGATATCGTGGTCATACGCACGGTTATCCGTGAAACTCGACGCTGCCACAAGCCGGCGATATGTCCAGAAGGGCCCGGGCGTCTCCGGTCCGGTCACCATCATTCTGAACATGACCCTGTCCAGTGGACCGGCATAATGGTAGGTGAGGCTGTACAAACCCAGCGACTTGAAGAACTCATACGCATAGGGTTTGGGGATGATCGGTTTCGGCCCGTCCGGCGTCCACCGGACGATGAAGCTGTACGTGAAGCTCTGCACCCATTCGGGGTGGGCCTCCACGGGGGCATCGGGCTCGTTGTAGGTGCTTCGCGCCTCCTGGCCGATCGTCCAGGGAGACCCGGCGAGGGCAAGCACGTCGCCCGTGGGCGTGGCATCGAGCACATATCGCGCGCCGATACGGATGACGTGGCCGGTGTCGAGGTCCAGGAAGTCCGCGTAGCTGACATGTCCGTTGCCGGCGTAGCGCTGCACGTCCAGCAGCGCCGTCCGCATGAGGATCTCCCGGATGCCCCACTCACCCATCAGCGGCCCTAAACGGTCCTTGATGACCTGCTCCCAGACTGCGGGCTCTCCGGAGATCGTGCTGACCCAGCATCGGCCCACATTCCAATTCTCGCCTTCCACAATCCCGTGCATCCGCCCATAGGCGCGCCGGAGATCGTCGCGCAACTCTCGATAGTGCCGCGAGCTGGGGCCGGATCGATCCTCGATATATCTGTTCTCATCGGGTGTGCACAGGCCCTGCGCGGTGAGCTGGCCGCCGAGGTGGGACGTCGGTTCGGTCAGGATGACCGATACGCCCCGTTCCGCGAGCACCTCGGCGGCCGCAACTCCGCCCAGTCCGCCACCTACGACAAGAACCTGGCACGTCGGCACCCGGTTCAAGGCTGCGGGGGCAGTGACGACACGGAGGTTCTCGTAGTCTACGACCTGGCGAATCGGGACGTGGACGGGTTGCGCCGCCGACGCGACCGGTGGCGCGCCGAGAGCACGCAAAGTCCCGACAAAGGCTGCGAATACCCATAACACGGCTGCGATCGCGGCGACGCGAGCGCGCCCCGGCGTCGTACGCGAACGCGGGCTGCCCGCTTGAACGGTCTGATTGCGAGATCGGAATACGATATACCACCTCAAACTGGTACGGACTGACCCCGCTGCCCGGGTCACCAGATCCGCGTCGTTCCCATGTACGCGTCAAACTTGTCATCGGGCGAGATGATAGTCCATCCCTCGTTCAGGGCGGTGCCGAGAATGACTCGATCGAAAGGGTCGCCATGGTGGTGCGGGAGATGTCGCACAACTTCGGTGATTTCCACGGTCAGGGGGACAATCTGAATGTCTTCCGCGCCGGCAAACCCCTTCAGCTTCAACAAGGGCGCGGGTAACTCCCACTTTCCCAGGCTCGCCTTAATCGCCATTTCCCAGAACGAGACTATGCTCACGCCGAGCGTGGATTCGTCGTCGCTGATTGTGAAACGAGCGAGATCACTCAACAAGCCCTCTTGCGACGCCGCCCAGCAAAACGTGCATGTATCGAGAAGGTACCGCATTATGGCAGATACTCGGAGAATGCGTCGCTGACATCCGTGTCGAGGAGCGCTTTCCAATCGACGCCCTGGAATTCTTCGGCGAGGAGCCCCAGGCGCCGCGGACGTCCCAGTCGGTGATGTTTCCGATGATACGCCTGGAACTGCTCCGGGGAGACGATAAAAGCGACTGGTATTCCGTTGCTTCGCACTTCCACCGGTTCGTGCTTGGCCATCTCCCACACATCGCCAATGTTGTTCTTGGCGTAGGTCGCTGTTATCGATGTCACGGCGCGTCATCCTCCGCGTCCAGTATACCACAGGCACTAGCTAACATTAGCCAAC
>JBKQWH010000003.1:0-10808 GCA_052139635.1 Capsulimonadaceae bacterium | reverse complement strand
CAGGCCGGCCTCGATCCGGGCGCGCAGGTCGGCGTTTCCGTCGTGCGTGCGCTCGATCAGGCGGGCGCGGATATCGGATTTCAGCGGCTCGGACACGCGGGCCTCGGATTGGGCGGCGCAGCGGGCGGCGAGCGGGAGATTCTCGACCAGGACCAGCCGCACGAAGGCGTCCGGGTCTTGCGCCAGGGCCGCGGCCATCACCGTGGTCTCCTCCCAGCCCGTGCCCGGCAGCGGAGGCAGGGGGTCATAGTCCGACAACCGCGGAACCGGCGCGGCCAGGCCGGCGCGCCATTCCACGCGCCAATTCCGCCGAACCTCAACCCGACCCTCTCCGGCATTCAACAAGCCGGTTCCGCCCTCCGGATCGGCCGCCAGCCTGGCAAGCTGGCGAGCCGCGAAGAACTCTTGCAGCAGTTGATGATGATACATTACGTGGTCGAAGCCCAGGTCGTGGTCGAGAACCGTCAATGCGCAGCCGACCTCGATAATCTGCTCGACACGGTCGTGCGGGGTGGCGGAAAGCAGGTCGAAAACTTGCTCGTAGGCGACACGAACCTGATTCTGCTCCCGGGTATCGCGCACGTACTGCATCGCGTACGCCAGCGTCGAGAGCGCCGGGATGAGCGGCCCGCCGTCAGGCAGCATGGTCGGGTTGGTCCGGGCAGCCTCGTTATTGAAGAGACGCCGGCGATCGTTCGCGGTGAGCAGGTCGGTCGACGTGAGCAAACGGTGCTTTTGGGCCTCGCGGCGGAGCAGTTGGCGCACGAAACCGCTGAACAACTGCGCGCGACCGGCCGGAACCTGACCGCCGCCCTTCACCAGATCGGTCAGCATCTTCAGGTAGAAGGCAACGCGGAACAAGTCGAGCAGGCTTCGATCGTTTCGATCGGCGGTCAACTGCTGCCAGGTCGAATCGGCGTCCGCGTCGCTGCCCAGGTAGGCACGCAGAAAGTCCCGGACACGCCCGTCGTCCATGGGCTCGACCCGGACCTGCGGAACGCGGACGGCCTCCGTCGAGAGAGGCGCGCTGTAGTCGAGCGAGCGGCAGGAGAACACGGCCCGGTTGCCCGCCGTAGGGCGGACATGCTCCAGAAGGAAGGTGCGCCAGAGCCCGATCCGGTCCCAGTATTCCTCCGTGCTGTGGTGGGGCATCTCGTTGAGCGCGTCGAGCAACAGCAGCATGCTGCCGTCCCTCAGCAGGCGATCGAGTGGCGGCAGGCCCGGGTTGAGGGTGCGCCACCGCCCCGCGAGCCACGCCATCGGCGTCGGGAGTGGATCGCCGTCGCGGTCCGCCTTGTAGTCCGCCAGCGAGACGAAAAACGGGATAGAAGCGGTTGCGTCCCGCAATCCGGCCAGGGCGGTGTCCAGTTCCAGCCGTCGAAGCAGCGTGCTCTTGCCGGCTCCCGGCGCCCCCAGCACGACCAGGGCCGGGGCGTCCGCAGTGTCCGCAAGGACCGCGCCGAGATCGTCGAACGTGCGGCGGACCGTGAACCGCACCGGCGATTCCTCGCCCTGGTCGATCAGCAGCGAGAGGCGCACGAACCGCTTGTCGAGGTCGTATCGCGGTCCGGACAGGGCGTCGACTCGGGCTTGCCGGTATCGGGTCAGTGCAGAATGGCCGTCGTCAGGCCCGGGCGCCCCCGTCCGCGGCCGGCATGCATCGAGCAACTGCTGGTACGACTCCTCGGACCGGGTTTTGTAATCGATATACCGGAACGGCTGGAGCATGTCCGGGATAGCGCATTCTTCGAGCAGGAGCGGCTTTAGCCGCCGGTCCTTGTTCAAGGGGTCAAGGAAAAGGATAGTATGCGTCTCGAGCGTGACCCAGTCGGATCCGAACGCGTGCGGGCTCATAACCAGTACAAGGCAGCGTGAGCGCTGGAGGCCGTTCTGGACGGCAACGGAAATCGGCTCGCCGACCTCGATGCAGTCCTGGTCGAACCATACGGCAAGGCCGTCGCCCTTGAGGCGTTCGGCGAGTGCGAGCACAGCGGGTTTGTCCTTCGAGCTGTGGCTGAGGAATACGTCGAACGCGAACGGACGCCCGTCGATATCGGGGCTGCCGCCCGCGACCACTGCTCCGTCGCCCTGGTTGTCGATGCTGCCTTCCATGTCTCCCCGGAATATTACCGCACATCGCCATCGCCGCCATGTTCGACGGCTTACGGGGAGATTCCTTCCTTAAGCGCGGGAACTCCTTCCTCCAACCATTGCGTCCATTGCATCCATGTACGGAGGAAGCATCCGCCAGAGCTGTCATCAGTAAGGGCACGCGGTCAATCCCCAGGGTTGCCGGGGCGTGAATAGTGGTCGCGGGCGTGCAATCGGGCACGCGCGGAGGCTTGCCGGGTTGCGTGGGCCGGTGGGTGCGTGCCCGAAATCGCGCCCCTACGTGTCGTCACGGTGCCGGCCGGGTGGTCGTTTGCCGTCGACGAATGCCTGGAACTGGCGGTAGGTGACCGGATCCTTCGCGATTCGAAAGGCGTCCACCCAGATGGTTCGGCGCGGCCGGTCTTCGAAGGATGGGGGGAAGGGATTGTCGCCACCGTAGATGAACTCGCCTCCCGGCACGTCGCGCCAGGCGATATCCGGAAGGCCGTCGGGGCGCAGGCCGACGCCGGGGCGAGGGTCACCGATCTCGGCAAGACGGCGGCCGGCGACGACGCGTTCTTTCGTCGATGCCGCGGGATCGCTGATGTTGGCCGTGAGCCGGTCAACCTCATGAGGCGGTAACTCGGTGCGGTCGGGCGCGAGGGCGGGAATGCTTGCGCTGTCATCGTGCATTATCGTGTCTATCCGCTTTGAGTGACTTCAAGATTACGCTCGAACAGTCGGTGTAAAGTTTAACACGTTTCCAGTCGACAGTGGACGCGGTGGACGAGATCATCAGAGCAGTGACGAATGCGGGCTAGTGGTCGTTTCCCGCCCATTTCCGGTCATGGATGGACAATTGCGGCGCGCAATGGATATAATAGGACGAGCCTCTTCTACCGGTCCGGATTATTCTCAATAATCAGCAATCAACTCCGAACCGGCTCGTATGAAAAAGTCGTTCGGGCCAGCCGGCCGGGGCACGGGACCGGCAATCCCCCGCTGGCGCGAAAATCTGTAGTGTAACGGTAAATATCCATGAGCAAAGTTCGATTCGGGATCGTCGGCTGCGGGGTCATCTTCGAGTGGCACGCGGTTGTATTGCAAAACTTGAGTGAAGACGCGGAGCTTGTTGCGGTGTGCGACATTATGCCCGAGCGAGCCAGGGCGACGTCCTTGAAATACGGCGCCGAAGCCTACACGCGATATGAGGATATGTTGAAGGCGGCCAATATCGACGTCGTGACGGTCTGTACGCCGTCGGGTCTGCACGCCGGCCAGGCGATCGCGGCCCTGGAGAGCGGGCGCCATGTGGTGGTGGAGAAGCCGATCGATGTCAACCTGACCCGGGCGGATGCGCTGGTGGCCGCCGCAGCCCGGCATCCCGGCCTTCAAGTCACCCCCATTTCACAAAACCGGTACGGCGCCGGCATAATCCAACTCCATGAGTGGCTCGACCGTGGGAAACTTGGCCGCCTTCTTTATGGCGAGGCGACCATCAAGTGGTTCCGCAACCAGGCCTATTACGACTCGGCCGAGTGGCGGGGGACCTGGGCGCTCGACGGTGGCGGCGCGCTCATGAACCAGGGAGTGCACTACGCCGATCAGCTTCGCTGGGCACTCGGGCGCCCAAAGAGCGTCATGGCCCACGCGGCGACCCTCGCCCACAAGATCGAGGTCGAGGACGTGGTCAGTGCGACCTTCGAGTTCGAGAGCGGGGCCATCGGCACCCTGACTGCAACGACCTGCGCCTTTCCGGGTTACGATACGACCCTTGAGATTGTTGGAACCGAGGGTACCGTGCGGATCGCCGGCAACGAGATCGTGTCGGCGCGGTTCAAGGACGGCGAGGTCATCGACGGGATTGCGGAGCAAGATGCCTCCGGGTCCGGGGCCGGCGCCGCAACCGGGATCGGGTTTTACCTCCATACGTGCCAGTTACGCGATTTTATCGCGAGCGTTCGCGACGGCCGATCGCCCGCGATCCTACCGAAAGACGGGCGCGACGCCCTCGAGGTTGTCGTCGGCGTCTACGAATCGGCCCGCACCGGCAAACGGGTAAGCTTTCCACTTGCCAGCGGGTAGGATTCAGGAATTGTAACCACGGACAAGACGGAAAGGACGGAAAAGGAGTCTTCGATTTCCGTCTCTTAGTGATTGGATGTCCTTTCGTTTTCTCATGGTTTCGGCTGTATCGGGTGAAAGAGCATGCGTGGTCGTGCTGAAAGTGCGGCCGTAACCTGCCGTCTCCTCCTGGACGGGAGGGGTGTGCGCTGCGATGAACACCAACTGTTACAACCAGGAGCATGGTATCATATCGTCGGGGCACAATTATTATATTAAGGCAACGGCGATGGAGGCGGAAATGACGGACTTCAGCAATGTCGATGCTGCCGCCGGTAGCAGCGAGCCCGGCGGAACCGCAAAACCGTGTCTGGTCGGCACGGCGGGAATTGTCGCCGGCACGATTTTCGCTCTTGTCGCGGAACGCACGCGCATTGGCCGGGGTGACGACAACGAAATCATCCTCGCCGAACGCACGGTGTCACGCCACCACGCCACGCTCCTTCGCGACGAGCGTGGCCGCATCACGCTCACCGACGAGAACAGCGCGAACGGCGTCTACCTCAACGGAGTTCGCGTTCAGAGGGCGATGCTTCAGGTTGGCGACGATGTCCGGATTGGCGAGAACCATTTCCGGCTGGATAGCTGACCCGGAATCTACCCCGGATCGCTCAGTGTCGCCCGACGCCACTTTGTACGATTTCGCCGCGGCTCATCCGCCAGGAAGGGTAGACGACCTACGTCGTACTGTGCTGGGACGGGAATTCCGCAACTCCCTCTCTGCTTGCGGGGAGGGCCGGGGAGGGGTCGAATTCACCTGCAAGTCGTGTTGAGTAATTCCCCGATTGGGGAACAATTGTCCGGACAGGACCGAAAGGAGCGCAACTGTGAAAGTGGCTGTAATCGGTTTGGGCGGAGCCGGCAGCGCCGCGTTGCGCTTTCTCGCGGAAGCCGGGCATGACGCGGTCGGCTTCGAGCAGTACGCCCTCGGGCACGACCGGGCGAGTTCTTTCGGCGAGTCGAGAATCATTCGATACCTCTACAAGGACCCCATTTATACTCAAATGGTGGGCCTTGCTTATCCGCTGTGGCGTGACCTCGAGGAGCGCGCGCAGGCGGAGCTGCTCGTGACGACCGGCGGGATTTTTCTCGGCTTGGCCGGCAGCGCCCGTATCGCAGAGACGCGGGCATGCCTCGAAGCGCAGGGGTTACCATCTGAATGTCTCGACGCCGATACGGCGATGGATCGGTTTCCCGATTTCCGACTCGATGACGGAGAAGTCGCCCTCTACCAACAGGATACCGGCTTCCTGAGGTCATCGCTCTGTATCACCGCCAATTTGCGACTGGCGAATGAAGCCGGCGCGACAATCCGGGCCGGGACAGCCATACGCCTGGTCGAGCCGCGCGGTGCCGGCGTCGCCGTGCACACGACGCTGGGCGAGGAATTGTTCGACCGCGCCGTAATAGCGGCCGGCCCGTGGCTGACTCGCCTGATTCCGCGAACGCTGCCGCTGCGCGTCACTCGCCAGTACTTTGCCTATATGGGTTCTAGCACGTTCCCGCTTGGCATCCCCGTATCGAACACATTTCCGGCCTGGGTGGACATCGACTCGCCGGAGTGCTTCTATGGGATTCCGCACGATGGACGGGTGCCCGGCGTCAAGGTTGCCGCGCACCAACTCGGACCGGAGGTCGACCCGGACGCCCCGGCAGACGCGGTTCCGGCCGCCGAACTTCAGAGATTGCGCGAATACACGACCTTTCGTTTCCCCAGGATCGACCATGAGATCACTCACACCAAAGCGTGCGTTTACACGGTTACGCCGGATGAGGCGTTCATCGTCGACGAGGTCGCGCCGGGAATCTGGTTGGTCAGTGCCTGCTCCGGACACGGATTCAAGTTCACTGTCCTGCTCGGCCAGGTCGCGTCCGACCTGGCGACCGGCCAACCGGCGTCGATCGACCTCTCGGGGTTTTCCTTAAGCCGATTTGCGGTCTAGCGAGGCTCCGCTTCAGGCCGACAACAGACAACTGCCATAAAGGACTCCATGGACCGAAACACGGTTGCTTGTGGCAAGCACGAACGACCTTTGTGAAGCGTTCGGGGAGTTTCCGCCTCTTTTGATAATGAGGAACACGTACGACGAACACAGACGCGAAGGAGTGAAAGCGTGAAAGCAGCAGTCATCGGACTAGGCGGCTCGGGCAGTGCTGCGCTGCGCTTTCTGGCGCACGCCGGACACGAGGCGGTTGGCTTCGAGCAATTTGCCCTGGGACACGACCGGTCAAGCTCGTTCGGAGAATCGAGGCTCGTCCGCGACATGTATCCGGACCCCTTCTACACGGCGATGATGGACCGGGCGACTCCCATGTGGCGTCAACTCGAAGACCTCGCGCAGACGGAGCTGATTGTCCGAACGGGCGGGATCACCCTGGGCTCCGCAGCAAGCTCCCGCTTAGCCGAATTCCAAAAGTCGTTCGAATCCCAGGGAATTTCCACAGAATTGCTCGACTCCGATGCGACGATGGACCGGTTTCCGGATTTCCAGCTCAGGCCCGACGAAGTCTCCCTTTACCAGGATGACTGCGGGTTCCTGCGGTCGTCGGCCTGCGTCGCGGCCAATCTGAGCCTGGCGGCTCAAGCCGGCGCGACGATGCGGGCCTGGACAACCATTTGCTCAGTTGAACCCCACAAAGGGGCCGTGTTGGTTCGTTCAAATCACGGAGAGGAGTTGTTCGACCGCGTCGTGCTCGCGGCCGGCGCCTGGGTAGGACATCTGGTGAAGGAACCTCTACCGCTCCGGGTCACGCGGCAGTATTTCGTCTATTTAGGATCGACGGCTTTTCCCGCGCACAGTTCCTCATCGTGCGCATTTCCGACCTGGGTCGATATCGACTCTCCGGAGAACTTCTTCGGATTCCCTCCGGATGGCCAGGTGCCCGGCATTAAGATCGCGGCGCATCAATTCGGACCGGAGGTTGACCCCGACGAGTTGCCCGACGCAGTCCCGTCGGCCGAGCTCAAGCGGCTGCGTGAATATGTAGGGTTTCGTTTTCCGGACATCGACCATGCCATCACCAGCATGAAAACATGTCTCTTCACAGTGACTCCGGACGAGGCGTTTATCATCGACGAGGTTGGTCCCGGAATATGGATGGTCAGCGGCTGCTCCGGCCACGGGTTCAAGTTCACAGTACTGCTCGGTCAGATTGCAGCCGGCCTCGCGACCGGCCAACCTGTGCCGCTCGATATGTCACGCCTTTCGCTCAGCCGGTTTGCGGCTTGACGCCGACTTCGTTGCTCCCCCCGGTGTTTCCCGTTACTCGTCTATCGGGTCGTTCAAGAACCGTCCGGGCGCGACCGGTGGCGGTGTTTGCGGAGGTTGACCCGGCTGGCCGTAAGCCCCCGGCTGCTGTGGATACTGGCCTGGCTGGCCGTATGCGCCTGGCTGTCGCGGGTATTGACCCGGCTGGCCATAAGCACCGGGCTGCTGTGGATACTGGCCTGGCTGGCCGTAAGCACCCGGCTGCTGCGGATACTGTCCCGGCTGGCCGTAAGCACCGGGCTGCTGCGGATACTGTCCCGGCTGACCGTAAGCACCGGGCTGCTGCGGATACTGTCCAGGCTGACCATGAGCACCGGGCTGCTGCGGATACTGTCCCGGCTGGCCGTAGGCGGTTGGCGGAGGAGTCCAGGCGCCCGGCTGTGCGTACCCTCCTGCGCCGGGGACGACGCCCGGCAGATCGCACGCCTGGTATCCCAAAAACAAGCGGTACAGAATTATCGCGTGGAACCCGACTCCCAGAATTCCATAGCTGCCGGAAACAAAGTATATCAATACGGCATCGAGCCCGTAGACCGCCATGGCGGTGATAAACGCCCACTTGACCGCTTTGCGGGCCATGATTCCGAGAAAGATGTAAAGACCGGCCGCGACGACTGTCGTACCGATCGCTACGGGAGCCATTGCGGGGCCCATCGAACTGAGCCAGTTGGTCAGGCCCAGGCTGGTAACGGCGACACCCCCGCCACCGTTGGAAAGGTTCATAAACACGCGCAACACAGACAGCCCCGCAATGACGAACATCACGCCCGACGCGCGTCGCACGCGCGCGTTTGCTCCGCCACCATCTGAAAAAAGCATGGAAATCATGTGACTCATCCTCCGATATTAGCGAACCAACAGAGAAACTCGATAATAATGGACGCGGGCTCGCGCATCGTGCGGCAACGGTTACCGTGTTGTTCCTGCGTGTAATAGATTCGGCATTCTCCCGGGGAGGACCACTTCTCTTACGCCCGGCTGCTCGCGCCCCCTTACTATAGCATAGACGTCCCAATTGTTGACGCGACCATTTCCGGATTCCTGAAGACGCCGGACCGGCGGGCCGGGAGGTATACTAGGGGCAATTCTATCTCGACCGTCTATTTGGTCACAGAATCCAAATTCCAATTCGGAGGAAGCAGGATACCCCGCAGAGACCATTCTGATACGCATCGTTCGACACTCTCAAGAGAATCAAAGACATAGAGAGCTGGTTCTTGCGCGTCGCCGAAGCGGATCGGGATGGCATTCGGGATGTCTGAAATCTCATATTATGGGCGCAATACTCGTCACCGGCGGGGCCGGATACATCGGCAGCCATACCGCCAAACTGCTTCTTGAGAAAGGTTACGACGTTGTCGTCTACGACAGCCTCGAACTCGGACACAAGGAGGTACTGAAACACCTGCCGGGAGCAAGATTCGTCCAGGGTGATGTCGGCGATGCCGGGCTGGTTGCTGAGACAATTCGGAAGTACGATATCGACTCGACGATCCACTTTGCGGCGTACGCCTCCGTGCCCGATAGCGTGGCCGATCCGGTGAAATATTATCGAAACAACATCGTCAAGATGCTCGCCCTGCTCGATGCGATCAACGCGTGCGGCGTAAAGCATATTCTCTTCTCCTCGTCCTCGGCCACTTTCGGCGACGCAAAGTACGTTCCGATGGACGAGAGCCATCCGCAGGTTCCCACCAATCCCTATGGCCAGACGAAGCTGGATGGGGAACATATCCTCCACTGGTATGACGTCGCCTACGGCATCAAAAGCATGTCCCTGCGTTACTTCTGCGCCGCGGGCGCCGACCCCGACGGGGATCTCGGGGAGGACCATACGCCGGAGACGCATATGATCCCGCTGACTCTGTATGCAGCGCTCGGACGGCGCCCGGATATCAAGATGTTCGGCTCCGACTATCCTACTCGCGACGGCACTGGTGTTCGAGACTACATCCACGTGACCGACCTGGCGGAGGCACATATCCTTGGCCTGGAGGCGCTCAAGAATGGCGCCGAGACCACCGCATACAATCTGGGGAACGGGAAGGGTTATTCGGTCAAGGAAGTTATTGAGATGGGCCGGACGGTCACCGGAAAGGAGATCGTCGCCACTCCCGCGCCGCGCCGGCCGGGTGACCCCGCCGAACTGGTTGCGTCGAGCGCCAGGATCGAGGCCGACCTGGGGTGGAAGCCGCGATACGGCGACCTGTTCACGATCATGAGTACGGCCTACGCCTGGTTCGAGAGTCACCCGAACGGGTATGCGGGCGAGTAGGTTCCAGGAGAATCCGGCGGCTTGACACAAACGATCCGGTTTTGGTAAGATCGGTAGTGAAGGGAGCTCGTGTTGACCTCGACGCGCCGATGTCCCCAATGCAAGCGGGAAGTTACGCCCACTGCGCGATTTTGTGGTGAGTGCGGCTCCTCCATGACGCCCACGGCGCTCGATCCAACCGGCGGAACCACCGGGCCTCTGTACGAGTCGTCGGGGTTTAGCGGTCCCGCCGAGTTTGTCCCGCTCCCCGGGTCGCCTCAGTTGTCGCCGACCATCCGTGGGGAGCCCGGCGAGGATCGAGGGCGCGTGATCGTTGGGATTCTGATCGGCGCGGTCGTCCTGCTGTCTCTCACGGTTATTCTGATGGCGGTCGGCCTTCGAAACGGCGCCGCGGGAGCTGAGCCCTGCATTTCCGCGCCAAGTCTGGGCCCGGCTGCCCCGAGCGGCGCGGGCGAACCGCACCTTCCCACACCCGCCGGCCTGAGCCAGCCGCCTCCGGTAGTCGCCACGCCGGACGAATTGAACTACTTGAAGTTCCTGCAGGGCATCGACCAGCGCCGTGTCGCCCTTCAGGCGGCCGTTCCGGCCACACCCGCCGCAGCACCTGCAACTCCCGTTCCGGCCTCACCCGCCGCACCCGCCGAGCCGGCCGCTCCCGCAACGCCAAGCGCGCCGGCGGCCCCTGCAGTTCCCGCGGACCCCGCAGCCAGCACTGAGGCAAATAATGTCAGTCAATGGCAACAGTTGATTACCGACTTCCAGGGACAGGCGGCTCCGGACAGATACTCCGTTCTCGCGGCCGACTATCTGACTCTTCTCGACAACTCGATGCTGGCGGCACAGTACTCCACTAGCCGGTCTCCGGCTGATGATGCCACTCGCGCCGACGCCGAGCTGGCGCGGCTCTGCACGCTCACCCACATCGACAAGTCCTTCAATATCACGTTTCCCGGATCCACAAGCCAGTGAGAGCTGGATTCCTTGAGTCTCGGAACTTGTTGTCCGTGAGTCAAGTTTGCGATACGTCGATAGTTCCTATCGTGGGACAG
>JBKQWH010000002.1:0-48095 GCA_052139635.1 Capsulimonadaceae bacterium | reverse complement strand
CCACAACATGATGTTCGCCTGCAAGATCTGGGGACTGCGCGCGACCGATTTAAATCAGGGAGTGGTCTACGGGACCGTGACCGACGAAGTGATCCTCGATGAAGCCCTCATCAATCGTTTCGATTACGACGACGTATTCCTTCGATTACTCCATCTCGGATCTGCATCTAGGTAATTAGCCAGTCCGTCGGAATCAAGGACTGATGGAGCTCGTTTCGGACCCGCGAATGTGGTTTCGAGATCGAGCGGGGATGTCGGCGGAGAGACACGGCACACCTCTGCGTAGAACTCACGTTGCACTGGATTTAGAATGCGTCCAGGACAATTGTCTCTGCAGTGCGGAGACAATTTGCAAGTCCGGGAACCGGAATGCTTCGGCGAATCGGATCATGTGGCAAGGCGATTATTCCCCGAAGCCTCTCCCGAACTGCGATTCCAGACATGCGCCGAGTGAGGCAACGATCTAATGGCCGTAGCCCGCTGCGGCTTAAGGATCTCCCGGCGGATTCGATCGATCTCCCAGTTGCCAGTGGCGGGCATGGAACGTCTCGCGTGACGGACGCCCGTGCGGTAGTCGCGGACGAGGCGGCGGGAACGGCGGGTGCGTTAACGGTTTCGCGAGCCCGAGTCGTTCAGGCCGAGTATCGGCGCCCGCTCGGATCGACATGGCGCCGGGATATGTTGCTGGAGAGCAGGAAGCTGCGGGCGATGAGCCAGCGGCCTTGTCGATGCACCCAGTAATCCCGGCTGACCTCGTCGACAACCGTGGTTACCGGACCTCCCATCTCGACCAGCGTGACCGAGGCGACCTGATCGATGGTAGCGACCGTGTACGCCCCTGCCGGCGAGAGGTTGAGAACGCGTGTGTGGCATGTGGCCGACAGTGTCCCCCGCAGGGATTGTTCCTGGTCCGCCCGCAACTGGGCCAGGCTGCGGTGGAACCCACTGCCATCGTCGATTCGGTAGCCCGGGGCGCAGTAGGAGGTCTCACCAGCGATGTCGCGCCGGCCAAACGCGGTATCCATGTGCACATAGGCCGCGGCGATCCGCTGCCGAACAGCGGACGGGAGGCCGCTTGCCCCAACCGGAGCCGAGGCCGGCAGGAACGCGGCAAACAAAAGGGCGCTCACGCCAAGACAGGCAGGCGTCGCGCGGTTCACTCCGGACCGTTTCCAATTGGACATACTAATATGTACCACACGAGACGTGGAAATCTCGCGAATGGCTTCGGCTGACTAGCCTGGATTATTCACGCAAACCTGAGATGACAGGCAACGACGCCTGTCCCACGATAGGACAGGAATTATCCGGGCTCGCGGATCGCGGCATCTCGTGTTTGCTTGTCGGACGGCGTTGCCAGAGTTCAGCGCAGCGAAGCGCTCGTATCTTGATCCGTCACCGCATCCGGGACCGACCGCGACGAACCGTTCAAGCTCGACGAGAGCGTGAGGAATGCTGCGCGGTCGCCCGCTTTCAGGCCGCGAGAAAAGGCCGGCAGGACAACTTCCGTGGACGTGGAGTTTGGCTTGAGAAACCCAACCATCTCTTCCTCCGATGCATGCCGGACAAAGTAGGCCTGGAAATCCTCGTACAACTCGGGATCAGAGACCCAGTCCGGGTGGAAGTACTCGATGGCGCTCAGGGCGACCAGAATGTCTTCGGGCAAGCCCGTTGACGTGACTGCAGCGCGCTTCGGCGCGCCTTTGTCCCGGAGTCCCGGCAGAATGAGCCCCAGCCGCCGACTCGACTGAACCGGCTGGCGCATCGCGTAAAAGCGAACGCGGTTGACAAATCGCTTCAACCTTCGCGGAGTCGATGTCGGGCGGAAGAGGAACTTGCGCCAATCGTCCAGCGCGTCCTTGAAGTCTGTCGAGTCCTTAACGATCACGTCCGGCGGCACACGCATCCGAATCCACCCGAGAAAGGCCAGCAGGACGATAACCGCGGCCACTCCGTACAGGGGAGCCTTCCAACTGACCCCGTCCGTCACGTTCAGATCGCTGGCGTCAGATCCCGAACTCGGGACCGATTGTGAAGGCGTGGCCGGCGCCGCCGGACTGCCAGCAGGCGTCGACGGCAGGTTCGACGGCAGGTTCGACGGGGACCTTGGCCGCGGCGCCGGGAGTGTCTTCCCCGGCGCCCAGTAGCCGAGCCCGGACCCGGTTGCGATCATGAGCAGGATGACGACCGCCGGCAGTGCGTTGGAGAGGCCGGCCAGGCGGGTGCGGGTCAGGGACAATCTTCGCTTTAACAGGACGGTCCAGGTCTGGAGCCACACTCCGGATGCGACAACCCCACGCCGCACGGAAAACACGAAGCGACCGATAAAGCCTCCCTCCTTGCTTCGGGCCTGAGCAGCAAGCAGCCCCGGATTGGATTTGATCCGCCCATTGACGAGCCGCAGAATGACTGCGGCGATCTTACGTCGCTCGTGCGCGACCCGTTCCGGCTGCGAGAGCAGGGTTCCGGTCTGGTGCTCGCTTGGCGGTGGAACCGGCACCTCGAGATTGATGATCTTTTCCAGATAGCGCCGCGCATACTGCAGTCGCTGTGCGCGTGCGGCGTCTTCTGCGGTGGATGATCCGCCAGTGGCAGAAGTATCGCTCGAATACGCCATTTCAGCAGCCACGTCCTTGAAGTCCAGGGCGACAGAATGCTCCACAATGGAGCGTGCCATGCCGAGGACGACGAAGCATTCTCCGGACGAGACCAGGAAGTTGATCGCCTCGAGCGTGATAACGACATTGGCGGGCTTGCATCGATCGAGATCGTCAATGAAGATCACCATCGTGCGCGGATTCAACGCTGCTGTGACATCGGCGAACTCTTTCGCAAAGCGATATCGGAAGCTTGTCTGCGCCTGAAGATCGCTGACTCGCGCCTGCTTCGACAGGGACGTCAGGAGTTCCCCCGGCTTGAGACCAAATGCGGACAACGCCTTGACAGCCGTGCCGAACAGGGTCAACAGACTGAGCACGACGGCCCATGAGGCGGTGTCCGTACCGGCGTCGCCTGTCGTCTGCGGTTCGGTCGTTTCGTCGCTGTTTCCCGCGGGAGCGTTCCTGGACGAAGCTCCGGACAAAGGACTCGCCGAAACCTCGCTCGACTGTGCCGACGTGCCCCCCGCGTTGACGGCGGCTACCCTGTAATAGTAGGCGGTGCCGTGCGTGAGTCCTATGTTCGTGTAGACGGTCGCGGTGATGCCGGTGGCGATCGCCGTCGCACTCTCGGCGCCGCTGCCTGTGCCGCGGTATATATTGTAGCTGCTCGCACCGTTACTGGGGGCCCAGGTCAGCGAAACCTGCGCGTTGCCGGCCATCGCGGTCGGCCCGGTCGGCGCCGCGGGGGCAATGTGTGTGGAAATCACCGTGCCGAGTTGATCCTCCGCGACATCTATTTCGGCGGGATTATGGATAAAAAACGCGACGGCCAGGGCCAGTGTAAACACGGATACGAGTATCAGTGGGTACCAGGCGCGCGTCCTACGCAGTAACAAATTCGAACGAAATGCAAGCCCGGCCCACGTGAGCGTCGACGGCAGGGCCTGACGTTGTATGGATTCGAGCAGCGCCGCGAGTAAGTGCTCCTCCTCCTGATGGTGCCAGGCGTTGAACCAGACCGAACGAATCCCATAGCGCTGGAGGTCCGCCTGCAGCAGGTTCATGATCGACGATTTGCCACTGCCCCATTCTCCCGTAATCGCAAGGGTAAGTGGCGCCCGCGTATTCTCATTGCGCAGGTAACGGCTCAGCCCGGCGGCCAGGCGTTGAAACTGCATGGCATCGTAGTCGCCCTGGCGCAGCGGTCGATCCGTGGAAAACGCGTCGGCGATCGTCGATCCGCCGAGTTCTATAACCCCGGGCGGTCGCAATCCCAGCCAAAACATCGGGAGGATCACAATGAATGAAAGGAAATACCACGGCGCCACGAAGCGCCTGTAAACCCGCGGGTCGGACCAATGCAACCCTCCGTCGAAGGACGCGGCCAGGACTCCGTCGAAACCAAATGCCCATATTGATCGCCCGCTGGCCCTCAGCCAGCCCACGAACGGGCCAACTTCGGGATGGGGTGTCCATGTCTGACCGCCGTCCGCAGTGGAATACAGGGTGCCATCTTCAATAGCGCCGCCGTTCCGCTCGTCGACAAATGCACAACTATCCCAGATATCCCCAGTATAGTGCGGATTCGCAGCGCTTTTCGATACCCAATGCAGGCCACCATCCGACGTTGTCGCTATGCCGCCGGAATACAGAGCAACTCCATGGCCGACGTCCCAGAAGGAAAACACCGGATATATGGCAGCGTTCGGCACGGACTTGAGGGGAATATTCCAGGTTCGTCCGCCATCCTGCGTGGTGAACAGAAAGCCGGAAGCTGAAAGATAACCTCTGCCGCCAAAAAGCTCCAGGTCATCGATGCCAGTTAAGCGAGCAGATGGCCTTAGCTTCGACGGCCTTAGCTCTGACGTTGACCATGTATGTCCCCCATCGCGCGTAAACCGGACACCGGCGGGACCCGCCGCACAGCCGACAAACTGATCCATGAACGAGACATGTTGGAAATCCTCGGAAGTTCCGCTGGCCTGTGCCGTCCAGGTTCTGCCGCCGTTGGCCGTGACCAGCACAACGCCGCCGAGTCCGACACACCATCCGTGGTCACGATCCGGGAAGCACACATCGGTCAGAATGCTCCGCACCGGTGTCGCGCGTGGCGTCCAGGTTTTGCCATTGTCGGAAGATGACGCTAACCGGCCGTCTGATCCGCATATCCAAATCATCCCGGATTCATTGGTTCGGCAGATGCCGACATAGTCGGTTTCCCGCGTGAGCGGGGTCCACGATTTCGCCCCGTCCGTCGTCAACAGCACGTTTCCGAGCTGTCCGCAAAGAACTCCCCGGGGGAAAGTATTAAATCGAGCTAATCCTCCAAATGCAAGGTCGAAGAGTCCGCCCGGTGTTGAGACCGTAATCCACCTGGCGCCGCCATCCGTGGATTCCAGCAGGACCGGGTTGCTGCCGCTGCCCAAGTCCACACTGTACCCAAGCATGAATCCGTGAGTCGCCGATACAAACTCGATACTGGAAACCGTTGACAGGGGGACCGTTGATGCAATCGGGCCGCGTCGCTTCCAATGCCGGCCCCCGCTATCGGTCGTAAACAGGGTTCCATTAGCGCTCAGACAACCATGCACATCATCGACATTGGATAAGACCGCAGCGAAAACTGTCGCCGTGCCGTGGGCGCCCCGACCTTCAGCTTCTGCCACTCCGTGTGCCAAATCGCTCGTCAACCCGTTCCAGTGCGCCCCACCGTCGGCGGTCTCCGAGAGGGTTCCATCAGACGACACTGTCCATCCAGTTTTGGGGCTTGCGAACGAGACAGCCAGAACCTTACTGTCGAGGGCCGTCGTGCTCCAGGTCCGCCCGCTGTCGCTCGAGTAGACCAACACCTTGATCGGTTTGTACATTCCCTTGTACAGCGCGTAAGCGGCCGTGGAGCCAACCAGGCTAACATCAACAATCTGGTACCTCGATTTATTCAAGACCTGGAGGGGCGGGTTCCAGGTCTTTCCTCCGTCCCGTGTCCGGTTGAGACTGCCGTCCGGCGACAGAGTTGACACGCTGTCTCTTTGCGCGAAAACAAGCCGTGTCGGTGCCGAATAATCGTCGGCAACGGGAATCGTGTACTGTTTCCAGATCCCAAATTGATACCGGTATATCACGCCCTTGCGACCGAGCGCCCAAACGACGGAGCCGTCCGGAGAACAGAGAACATCGATCACCTGGCCGAACATACGCGAGACGCGCATGGGAGCGTTTTGCTCGTGGGGATAGAGCCACCAATCCCTCATGGCTGGAGTGACCGACTCATAGGCGTTGGGACGCGGCGGCTGTATAACGGCTGCGATTGTCGCAACCGCAAAGAGCACGAACGCGGCCGTAAACCAGAGGAAGCGGACATTCGAGGCATGTTCCTTTGCCTCATCGAGGCGTCTTGATCGTGACTTTTGCTGGTTAGCCATATCGGAGTAATCACGCTAGCATAAAAAATGCCAATTTAGCGTGCGAGTATCGTGGTTACTACTTCAGGCCAACAGAGGGAGTCCTTGCCAGGAGGAGGGGGGGTTCTCAAGACTGCGGCGCAGGACTTCGGCCAGGAACGCGTCGTCGTTTTCGACGTACATGCCGATGCGCAGGGCGAAGGTGGGCACGGGTGAGGCCGCTTCCAGCGTTGGCCACTTGACGGCGTCCTTCTCGGTCATTACAATGGCTCGCGCGCCGCAGGCGCGGGCGGCGTCGACGGCGGCGTAGACATCGGGCTCGGCAAAGGCGTGGTGATCGGCGAACGACAGGGTCCCGGCGACGCGGGCGACGGCGGCCTCGAGCGTGCGGTGAAACGAGTCCGGCTGAGCAATCGCCGAGAGAGCGAGCACAGGCGCATCGACGAGCGTGTCCAGGGGGACGACGCTATTCGAGGTGGTCTCGACATAACACTCCGGGCGGTGCGACGCGTAATACACGGAGATATCGGGGGCCGTCTGCCGGATCAGGGCCTGGATCGCAGCCCGTCCGGCCGCGTCGAGCCGGTCGGCCCGGGTCACCACGGCCATCGGCGCGCGCTGAAGGTGCCGCGCCGGCTCGCGGAGGAGGCCGCGCGGGAGCGGATAGCCGTTGTCGAACGGCAGGCGCGAATCGAGCAGGACGATGTCGAGGTCGCGGGCAAGCTGCCAGAACTGAAAGCCGTCGTCGAGGACGAAGACGTCGACCGGCCATCGGCGCAGCGCCTCGCGGCCGGATAACCGCCGGTCCTTGCCGACAACCACGGGCACGCCAGGACAGAGGCGGGCGAGCAGCACAGGCTCGTCGCCGGCGTCGGCGGCCGTTCGCAGGATGCGTCCCTCCGGATCGGACACGACGCGGGCGTCCTGAGATATCCCGCCATGACCGCGGCTGAGCAGGGTGACACGCAGTCCGCGATCCCGCAGCCGCCGGCACAGCCACGCCGCCATCGGAGTCTTGCCCGTTCCGCCGACCGTGAGGTT
Source organism: Capsulimonadaceae bacterium (assembly GCA_052139635.1). Lineage (GTDB taxonomy): Bacteria > Armatimonadota > Armatimonadia > Armatimonadales > Capsulimonadaceae > JBKQWH01. The sequence goes on along the minus strand of JBKQWH010000002.1, from coordinate 41,053 downwards.
ACCGATGCTGATGACCGGCGCCGGCAGCCGATCGCGCCGGCGGAGCCCCACCCCCTCGCTTCGCAAGTAGGCCTCGAGGCCGAGGTCGTAGAGGGAAGCGCAGCCGGCGAGGAAGCAGCGCAGGGCAGCGGGCGCCGGCCCGGAGAGAGGCGCGCCGGTGTCGATGACGCGCAGCAGGTAGCCGGCGCCGCCCGGGCGATGCGATTCCGATCTGGGTTGACGATCCGGGTCTTGTGCCATGGTATGGACAATGGACGCGATGGACGCGATGGACGCGATGGACGGGCGTAGAGCGCCGGCCGGCATGTACAGGGCCGTATCGACCGCCCTATATGCGGCCAGGTGGATCACGCCCATCGACAACAGCCGTGTGGTCGACACCATGGACTAAGAGTCCGTGGTTACTGAGAACGAAGTCCCTTCGGGACTCACGGAGCAAACACCTGCTGGTTGACGGCTAGGTCGCGTTTTGTGGAAGTGGGGCGCCGGCCAGGCGCTCGGCTTCCATCTCGAGGGTGTCGATCTCGGCGCCGACCTTTTGTGCCCAGAGCTGCTGCTCCACCTCGCTACGGACATCGCTCGGGATGTAGATCGGCTGCCCGAAGACCACGACCGCGCGGGCGAACGGCATGGGAATCAGGTACCGGTCCCAGGTGCGCATGAGCCGCCGCGGCGACGCGCTGATGCCGACCGGCAGGATGGGGCATCCGGATTTCATGGCCAGATAGATGACGCCCGGCTGGGCGCAACGGCTCGGGCCGCGGGGCCCGTCGGGCGTGACGGCGAGAACCGAGCCGGCCTTGACCTGCTTGACGAGGGTCAGCGTGGCCTGGACCGCCCCGCGCGCGGAGCTCGACCCGCGCACGGTGTTGAACCCGAACCGCTTAAAGATCCGGTCCTGGTATTCTCCGTCGCGCGAGGTGGAGATCATGGACCAGTAGCCGCGGCCGCGGAAGTAGTTTGTTGGCAGAAACGTGCGACCGTGCCAGAGCACGCAGATGACGCCCTTGTCGTTCTGTGCGATCAGATCGTCGATCCTCTCCGCCCCGATCACCTGCCACCGGAGGGTGACGCAGATCGCACGCACAAACGCATAGACGGCGCTGGAGGCGACACCGGGACTTGGCTGAATAAAACCACGCATAGGTCACCAGGCAAGTGACGAGTGTGCGAGGTCGCCCGGCTGGCCGCTCGCCACTCCACCCGTCACCATCCACTTAGCACAATCCAATCATCGTCAAACACCCGCCGGCGCCGCCAGGCCGGCCCCTGTCTCCGATGTCGACACGTCCAGCGGGTCGACTTTACTCGGGCCGTCGCACCCCAGCGCCGGGTAGACACCGATCCGGCCGTTCGGTGCAATACCCGGAGTGTCGCCGGTCGCGCACGCCGCGGCAGCGCCATTTAGCGGATCTTCCGGTTCCCAGTGGAACTGCGTATCGTAAAGTCCCGCGTAAACGCCGCCCGGAATGCGGATCAGATCCGAATGGGTTCCCGTCTCCACAATGCGGCCCTTCTGCATAACGATAATCTTGTTTGCGTTTATGATCGTTGAAAGGCGGTGGGCGATCACGAGTGTGCTCCGGCCTTTCATCAGTTTATCGAGTGCTTCCTGGACCAGGATTTCCGACTGCGCGTCGAGCGAGGATGTCGCCTCGTCGAGGATCAGAATTCGCGGGTTCTTCAAGAGAGCCCTCGCGATGGCGATACGCTGGCGCTGGCCTCCACTGACCTGCTTACCACGCTCGCCGACAATCGTATTGTAGCCGTCGGGCAGCGCAGAGCCGTCGACAATGAAATCATGAGCGTTGGCAGCCCGTGCAGCCTGTTCCACCATCGCATCGGTCGCGGCAGGGTTGCCGTACGCAATATTGTCCCGTATGGTGCCGCCAAAGAGGACAGTCTCTTGTGGCACAATCCCGATATGGGCTCGCAGAGAGGCAAGCGTGAGTGCCCGGATATCCCGGCCGTCAACCGTCACGCGACCCGACCCGGGGTCGTAAAACCGCGGGATGAGGTCGGCAAGCGTGCTCTTTCCGGCGCCCGAGGCGCCTACGACCGCAACGACTTCGCCGGGTTCTATGGTGAACGTAATGTTGCTCAGGACGTGTGTTTCGGCATTATACGCGAACGAAACATCCTCGAAGCCGATGCGTCCCTCAGTCGTGGCCAGATCTTCGGCGTCCGGCATATCCTGGATTTCCGATTGAACCGCAATGACGTTGTCGACAATTCGTTCTCCCGCACCGAGGACCTGCTCCCATGTTGACCGCGCGCTGCCCATGTTGCTCATGGCAACCCCGAGCTGATTCATTGCGACGACAAACTTCATGAGCGCTCCGACCGTGAGCGTTCCGTTTACGATGAGGTGACCGCCGGCCGCCAGAGCAAGGGCGACCGCCACCGCACCGATCAGGTCGATTGCAGGCTTGAGCTGTGCCTGGCGTCGAATGGAAAGCATGGACAGGTCTTTTGCAGCGATGTTCTCGCGGCTGAACCGGTCCATCTCATGCTTTTCCGCGGAGAATGACTGAATGATTCGGATGCCGCTCAGTGTTTCCTCCATCATCACGTTGACGTCGGAGACCTTATCCTGAGTGTTCGTCGTCATCCGCTTAATCTGCCCTGTCAGCGTATTGATCGTTACGATCATGACGGGGACCATAATCAGCGATCCGAGCGTAAGGATCCAGGAGGCGCTAAAAGCGAAGCAAAGCGCTCCGACTGCCGTAAACGGCGCGGGAGCCAGATCTTTGAGTCCTGAGATCGCGCCTTGGAGAATCGGCGCGTCATTGGTCATCGTGGACATCAGAGCGCCGGTTCGCTGGCGGTTGAAAAAGGACAATGAAAGGCTTTGGAGATGCCTGTATATCTGCTGGCGAAGCCCGAGCGAGAAGCGCTGTGACGCCTCGGCAAACCAGACAGTCTGCAGGTACGAGGCTGGCCACCGCAGCGCATACGACACGACAATGATCACGATCCCTTCGTTCATCTTGACGGCATTTCGCGCAATCATCGAGTCGATGACACTCTTGGTGACGAACGTGGGTCCGAGCGACGTGATGGCAAGCACAACGGAACAGAGCATCGCCATTGCGAGCAATGGCAACTGTGCTAACATGTGCGGCCAGAGAAGATCCTTGACTTCGGACGATTTCTTCATGGAACTTTTTTACCGCCCCATATAGCGGCAAATGGTTAAGATCACAACAAATACTACCGCAAACATGGCCGAGATATGTTCCCGGTTGCGCAGGGCCTGCGCCCAGGCGAAGCTGCCCTCGCCCCGGGTGCGCGGCCATGGCGAAGGGATCAGGCGCGGGACGCGCGAGAGATATTCGTGATAAGGCGTCCCGAACTTGGCTTTAAGGAAGGACTCCTCGTACCGGATGGCCGCCAGGTGGAAGACCAGAAACAGCACCACCAGAAGGACAACGACCGGCCAGCCGAGGCCGGAAACGAGTCCGTACCCGAACGCCAGCAAGAGCGAGCCAAAGTAAAGGGGATTTCGAACGTGGCCGTACGGCCCCCCCGTTGTCACCAACTCGTCCTTGGAGATGTATCCGGCAGCCCAGAATCGGACGATTTCGCCCAGAACGACCAGCCCGATGCCGATACCCAGCGACGTCAAACCGCCGAAGTCGCCGAAGCGCCGCAGCGTGAGGACCCCGGCGGCGAGCAAGAGCGGCACAAGCCAGGTGAAGACGGTGCGCCGACGCACCAGAAATGGGGGTGGGCCGACCTGGTTCTCAGTCAGGCTGGCGCCCCCTCGCTGCGCGTGGAGGTCAGTCGCGTTATTGCTTTCGGATTCAGTCATATCATTGATGGGTCAGACAACAGGCTTGCGGACACCGTGTTCGACCAGATCGAATAGGAGGTCAGCCGCCCGGCGCACCCCGCCCGGTTCCCCCAGCGTTTCCCGAACGACCTCGGCGATGCGGTTTTTCAGGGTCAGCATACGGTCGGGCTGGAGGAGGATGCCAACCGCAATGTCCGCAATGGCCTCCGGATTAGCGTCGTCCTGGATCAACTCTGGAAACACCTCTTCCCGGGCCAGGATGTTCGGCATGCCGATGAACGAGATGTTGAGGCTGCGACGTCGCACCATCCACTCGGCTTTCATTAAAGCGTTACCGCGATACACAATGATCATCGGCCGCTTGAGAATCGCGGCTTCGAGGGTCGACGTTCCCGACTTCGTGATCACAAGGTCGCTGCGCCCAATCACGTCGTAGGTGTGGCCCTCGCAGATCACGAGCGGCGCATAGCTGGTCCCGGTCGGCCTCTCGCGCAAAATCGGCGTCTCCTGGTCCGGCGGCGCGGGCAAGGTCAGCCCCTCGGGCGTCGACAACTGCACGACCCCCGGCGTCAATGTCGAGTGCGCGATCTGGGCCAATTTGCCGCCGGCCTGTGTGATCAACAACTGAAGCCGCGCGGCGCGGCCCCCGGACCGCTGTTCGCTTCGAATGATGGCCTCGACAAAATCACGCGGCACGGTAGGCGCAAGGGCGATTGCGAATTGCACGCCGCTAACACGTCGCGAGATCTCGCCGGCCGCCCCAATCAGCGCCGGCAGGATGTACTTCACCTCGAAACGCCGGCTGCCGGGCATCAGCGCCACAAGCGGACGTTGCGGATCCAATCCATAGCGACCGTAAAACTGATCGTCGGACACCTCTCGCTTGATCAAATCGAGCAACGGATGGCCGACAAAATGCGCATTTGCTCCGGTCGAGGTCAGGAAATCGGCCGACCACGGAAACGGCGTTACGATTGTATCGGTCACGTCGGCCAGACTCGACTGTCCGCGGCGCGGAGGCCTCGGACTGCGGCGCCATGAACTGGGCGGAAAGTAGTAGAATACCGGGCAAAGGTTCCTCGTTTTCGCCCAACGCGCCAGCGGGACACAGAACGCCCCGGCATCGATCAAAACAAGCACGTCCGGCGGATCGGCCGCGATCATGCGCTTCATATCCGCCTGCACCGACACGAGAACCGGCAGATTCACGAGTGTCGCCGCCACGCCGATTGAGCCGTACGGCGAGCAATCGTGCTTGATATCGACGCCGGCGGCGCGCATCATGGCCCCACCGCAGCCCCACGCCACAACCGGGCGCGGACTCACTCGCTCCCGAAGAGCCTGGATCAATGCGGCGCCCTGTCGATCTCCCGACGCTTCCCCGGCGACAATCGCCACCTTCATGGGGCTCCCGGGTGCTGCCGCGGCATCGATCGTCGCCGGGCCCTCCGATCCTGCCGCCGCATCGGTTGTCGTCGGGCTTGCCGCTTTCGCCATCAGGCCCCCTTCATTCGCCGAACCTGTTCCCGGCAGCCCTGGATCACTGTCGATGACGGGTACCTGCAGTCGGGTGTTCGCACCCAGACATTCGAAGTATTCTCGATAATCCGGCAAACAAAACGCAAACCGGCTATTCTAGGATAACACACCAGTCTGAATTATACACGAACATCTGAGATGACAGGCAGGGACGCCTGTCCCACGATAGGACATGAATAATGCGGGCCCGACGTCAGTGTCGATGGGCATCGTTCTGCCGGCCATTCGAGCCGAAGCGGATCTTCCGAATGAAGTCGAGCAGGTAATCGCGCTCCGGGCCGGGCTCGATGTCGGTCTCGATCGCTTCGATGGCCTGTGACATGTTCATGTCGGACCTGTAGATCATCTTGTACGCCTGCTTAAGGGCGGAGCGGGCGGGCGATGAAACACCGGAGCGCCGCAATCCGATGACGTTCAGGTCCAATACCTTACACGGACGCCCGTCTGCCATCATGTACGGCGGAATGTCCTGGACCACTTTGGAATATCCACCGACCATTGCCAGCGTTCCCACACGAACGAACTGATGGATACCGCTAATGGCTCCGAATACGACCTTGTCTTCAACCTGCACATGTCCTGCCAGACCAACCATGTTGGCCATTGTGATGCCGTTTCCCACGGTGCAGTTATGTCCAATGTGGACATACGCCATTATCTGGTTACCGTCGCCAACCCGGGTTTCGTTCCCGGCGCCGGCCGCTCGATGGATAGTGACATGTTCGCGAATGACGTTGTTGTCGCCGATGACAAGAAAGCTGCGCTCGCCCTTGAACTTTCGGTCCTGCGGCGTTCCGCCGAGGACGGCCCCGGAAAACACCTCGCAGCCGCTGCCAATTGTGACATATGGCTCAACGACAACATGTGGCCGCAGGCATGTACCGCCACCGATCACTACGTCGGCACCGATGACGCAGTAGGCACCGATCTCGACGTCTTCGCCAATTTGAGCGCTGGCATCTACAGCCGCGGTAGGATGAATCTTCATAATTACGACTTTCTCACCGGCCCCGAATAAAATACTGAAATACGCAGCCAGGCACTTGAACGATGCCGCCGCATGAATCGCAAGAATTTCCCCGAAATCCAACCGCCTGTTTTTCCGATCCGGACTTCGATACGGGCGTGCACCCTCTCACGAGCGCCATCGCAATCGACAAACCCCATCGGCGCGAACAGCGTAAAACTCCAACCTGCCCCGCGAACGTCCACCCTTTCGCGGTCGCCCGTCAGGGGTCCACGAGCCAGAACATGATATTCGCTTCCGCGACAATCGCGCCGCCGACGCGCGCCTCACAGCGAACCGTGCCATTGTTCCCGCGCGCACGAATCAACGTAGTCTCGGTTGTCAATGTATCGCCCGGAGTCACGGGCTTCCGAAATTTCGCACTCTCAATCGAGGCCAACAAAGCCAGCTTCGCCCGGTGCTCGGGAAGGGTTTGAATCATGATCCCGCCGACCTGAGCCATGGCCTCTATCAGAAGGACGCCTGGCATGATGGACCGCTTGGGAAAGTGGCCCTGAAAAAACGGTTCATTGGCGGTTACGTTCTTGATGCCGACGGCGCGGATACCGGGTTCCAATTCCAGGATTCGGTCTACCAGAAGGAACGGGTACCGATGCGGCAAGATATTCTTAATCTCCTCAATGTCAAGCGTCTGCAAAGTCGTATCTCCTCAGTAGGTTGAAGGCCTCGACAGTACGGCCTCCTATCGGTAATGACGCGATTGTCTGCGGCGGACCCGCGCCCTGTCTTTCGGGCTTCTGTGCGGCAGGAGGGTGCCCAAGCCCGACTGCACGTCGCAAAGCCCCCTTTATTATTGCATAGTCGAGCCGGCCTGCCCCCACTCTCCGCCGGACAGGTTGGCCAGGGCGGCGGTCAGGGCGGCGTTTAACTGATGTCCGGGCTTGATGGCGATGATCTCGGCAATAACGGGCCGGCCGACCAGGGCAAGATCGCCGATCAGGTCGAGCAGCTTGTGGCGCGCAAGCTCGTTCTCGAACCGGGGGGCGTTCAAATAGTCGTTATCGCCCAGCACCAGTGCGTTGTCGTATCCGGCGCCCAGGGCAAGGCCGCGCGCGCGCAAGCTCTCGATTTCGCTCAGGAAGCCGAACGTGCGGGCGGGCGCGATATCGGTGCGGTAGTCCTGGTTCATGGGCAGGAAGGAGGCGGACTGATCCCCGATATAGGGGTAGTTGGGATACGAGAGCGTCACGCGATAGCTTGTAGAACCGGCGGGCAAGGCGCGAATCGATCCCCCATGCCCATCGACAACCTCGACCGGCTCGGTGAGCGTGAGCGGGTCGACTCTCGCCGGGATTTCGCCCCCGTGTGTAACGATTCCGGCTCCCATCAGCAGGTCGACATACGGGGCCGCGCTCCCATCGGCAGCCGGCGTCTCGGGGCCTTCCACTTCAATATAGGCGTCGTCAATTCCCAGGCCGGCGAGCGCGGACAGAACGTGTTCCACCGTTTGAACAGCGACGCCGTTGCATCGGAGCGTGGTGCAGCGAGTCGTGTCGCCTATGCTCGATACAAGGGCCGGGATGGCAGCACCGGTGGGCAGGACGCGAAAGGCGATGCCGGAGCCGGCCGGAGCCGGCAGAAATCGCAGCCATGCCGGGTCGCCGCAATGAAGCCCGACGCCACCCAGGCGATTCGTTGGCCGCGCGAGCGTCGCGCGCCCGCGGGCGGTTTCCGGTTCGCACACTCGCGCCGCGCCGACTTGTTGGCCGGCGTGCGACGAGGTCGATTCTTCTGAGGTCACTCGCCGTTCCTCTTTTCCAGAACCGCCAGCCGCTCCTCCATCTCCTTGAACTTCTTGTGCATTTCCGGAAGCCTCGTGATAATCGCCTGTGCCCGCATCTCCTGATGGTGTGCGCGGGCGTAACCTCCGGAGACGAACGAGCGCGGAGGCAGATCGCCAATCACGCCGGTCTGGCCGCAGACGACGGATCCGTCGCCGATCGTAACGTGGTCCTTGACGCCGACCTGGCCGGCGAGAATAACGCCGTCGCCAATCGTGACGCTCCCCGAGACGCCTACTTGCGCCACAATCACGCAGTTGCGACCGACGGTGACGTTGTGGCCGATGTGCACGAGGTTATCGATCTTGGTGCCGGCGCCAATGCGAGTCGAGCCGGTGCGGGCCCGGTCAATGGTCACGTTTGCGCCGATCTCGACGTCGTGTTCGACGATCACGCGCCCGATCTGCGGGATCTTGTAGTGCCGGTCTTCGATGAACATGTATCCGAATCCGTCCGTGCCGAGGACGCTGCCGCTGTGGATCACAACGCAATCGCCAATCTCGGTATGTCCATGTAGAACGGTGTGGGGGTAGATAACGCAGTTTTCGCCGATCGTAACGTCATCGCCAATGTACGCGTGCGAATAGATCACCGAATTGGCGCCGATCGAGACGTTATCGCCGATGACAGCCAGTGCGTGCACTGAGACATTCTCGCCGAACCGGGCGTTTGCACCGATCACTGCGGAGGAATGAATCCCGCGATAAACGCTCGGTTCGGGAGCAAAGATCCGGAGCACCTGGGCGAACGCGAAGCGCGGGTTCTTGACGCGAATCAGGGCTTTGTTTGCGGACGGCCCCGCGAACGGGGCGATTACGGCCGAAGCTCGTGAGCGACCGGCGCTGCTCAGTAGCCTTTCGTTTTCGGCGAACGTGATATCGCCGTCTTGAGCATCCTCGATATTAGAGATTCCGCTGATGGGGATGTTCTCATCTCCTTCCACGGCACCTTCTACAAGTACTGCAAGTTCTCCAACAGTTGTTTGCATCATAATAATTCGTCCCTTACTCCTCAAGGCACCAGGGTGTGCCGATTGGCAACAGGAGGCTGCCGAGCCCGTGCCCGACGCCGCTAGACCGGTTACCCGTATTGGCTCGATAATCGAAATAATGCCTGCCGGCGATTTCTCTCATTACCGTTAATACTCCCATCAGGTTATCCGCTGCCGGTCTTCCAAGCAGTCTCTTTCAACACCTGCGCGACCCGCTGCGTCAGGTCCGAACTCCCGGCGGCATGCTGCGTAAACTGCAGCCGCCAGTGCTTCTGCGCCGCCACATCGATGGCCGCGGCGCGGGTGTCGTCGTAAACATATTCCAGCCAGTGCGCCCGCTGCAGAAGCAGACGAGAACGAACATCGTTCTGCGCCGCAGGTGCGGCAGCCGGCCAGTGGTATTTCACCGAGATCGAGCCCGGCATCGCGGTCTTGATCCAAACGCGCCGCTCGACGGCGGCGACCTCGCTGAGAACCGAGTTTGTTTCGAGCCTCAAGCGACGCTCCTCGGCGGCCACGCGGACCGCGTCGGACCGCAACAGTTCCACATCCTGCTGTCTGCGCTGCTGAGCAACATACGCGATGCCTTCGTCAACAGCGCGCTGCTGGTTCGCTGCATTCTCCCGGTCGAGCGCCGCGAGGGCCGCAACCTGATCCCCGGTCATCCGCTCGAGAGCTGTGCGGCCGGCCACAAGCTCCTTTGCGTCGGCCACGACCATCGGCGGAGCAAGAGTGCCGTCCGACCAACGGCTCATCGCGCTCGCAAGCGCCGAGACCTGGGGCAAGGTCATACGGTCGAGGGCCGCTCGGTCCGGCGTAACCCGCTTCAGTCCGGCAGGAAGGCGCGGGTCCATTTGAACGACTGCCAGCCATCCGGAGACCAGATTCTCGAGCGCGTACACACGGAGCTGCAGGTTGAGCCGGCCGATGGTTCGGTCCTGCATCGCGGCGGCGTATTCCGCCGCGTACTCGGCATTTGCCGCCTGCTGCTCGGCGTGAACGCGCACAGCCGCCTCGCGATTCCATGCATACGTCTCGACGCTAAGCCGATAATCGCGAGCGATCGTCAGCCGCTCCGCAAGCTCCCGCGCGTCGTGATCGCGAACCGCGCTCAGCCGCACCTTCTCGGTCGCCAGATCCCCGGCCGTGCGCTCGCCGGGAGCATTCGTGTCCGTTGACTGCGTCTCGGCCGCGAGATACGCCCTGGACGGTTCCTGCGCAAGCGACAATCCCGAATCCCGCGGAAGCGCGGCAAGGATATCGTCGATGGCGGCGACACGCGACCACATCGGGTTCAATCGAACCAGCCGGTCCAGGTTCACCGGACCCGCAGCCGCGGTCGGAACAACCTTGCTCGGCGTCCCGGCGCAACCAGCCAGCATCACAGCGGCCAGTGTCGCGCCGCACACGCGCGCTCCGGCCGGCGGCCTATTTGTTGAGCTTCTTAAGAACGTCATCGGTGATGTCGTTCGAACAATACAGCACAGGGCTGTCGGACTGGGCTGTCTGAATATCGAATACGATAGTCAGTCCACGTTCTTTTGCCACTGCGGCGACCGAACTCTGAATCTGCGTCTCGAAGTCCCCGATAACCTTGTCCTCGAAGGTCTTCATGGTCTGTTCGTAGTCCGTTTGCACTTGCTGCAGGGCCTGGGTTCCGGCCTTCTGCTCGGACTGCAGTGCGGTTAGGCGTGCGCTGTCCGCATCGGTAAGGGGCGTTTTCTGTTGCAGCGTGGCGAGTTCCTGAGTGTCGTGCTGGGACTGTCCCTCGAGCTGCGTGATGGTCGCCTTGTCCTGATCAGTCGGGGTGTCCTCGCCCAGAAGGTTGCCAAGCTGCTGCTGCTGGTCCGCCGACAGCATCGGATAGCTTTGCTGAGTATTCAGGCGAGACTGATAGGAATCGCCCATCTTTCTGATCTTCGCCTTGATATCGGCGGTCTTGTTGGAGCCGGCCTGAATACGACTCAGGTCGACACAGGCGAAGGTCGGCATCGGATCGGTCGAGCCGGCGGGGGGAGTGGACGCGGGAGCGCCTGCCGCACCGATCGGCCCGGCCACCGCAAATCCCACTCCAACCGCAATCACCATCCGCCCCAAGGTGGCGGTTATCTTCATATTAGACATTGATTGGTATCCTATTACGTCGTTTAATATCTCGCGGTCTCGCCGGCGTTCACTCCGGCGGTTTCCTTATCACCTTACTAGAACGTCTGCGCAATACTGAACTGAGTCCGACCACCTCCCGATCCAACCGCGTAATCGAGGCGGATCGGGCCGACCGGCGTTACAAAGCGAACGCCAACTCCGACGTCGGATGACAGGACGAAGCCAGTTTCCTGATTCAACTGCGGATCCTGATAAATGCTTCCCCAGGCACTGCCAGCGTCGGAGAATATGACCGCCTGCAAGTTATTGTTCTTGCCCACTGGAAGGCGCAACTCCACCTGTACCAGAGCCAGATTGTTGCCCCAGAAGCGGTCCACCAACAAGGACCGTACCGAGTCGGCTCCTCCGAGGAAATACTGCTCCCAGAACGGGACCTGGCGATTCGTAACCTGGCCCAAAAAGTGGATGGCAAGCACCTTCTTGGGATCGTTGAAATGCCCGGGCCGGCGCGGTCCCTGCAGGCTGATGTACTGGCGAAGGTCCAGAACTCCCTTTACGAAGTTGTGCACGCCGGGTACGAGCGGCCCGGGCGTGTTGTCTACCGTGGTCGTTGACGACGTTCCCACCTCGACGGAGATGGATCGCAGTGCACCGGTTGCGGGAGAGGCGTCGTTATCCTTTGTGTTTTGGGTCGCATTCGCACCAACCGCGGCGACCGGACCGATCTGACGGATGTAAAGATCCTGCGACGGAAGCTGAACATTGTTGACGTGAACATCCTCGACACGGCCCGATAATCCGGCCGTGAGCGACGTTGCAATCGGACGGTTCACACTGATCGAGATGCCCTTATGCTGCTCAATGTAGGTGTTGGTGCTTCCAACCGTGGGACCGAAGTTATCCGACGTGAACCGGTAGAGCGCGCGGTCGAACAGGTCAACGCTGAGGGACGTGTGCCGGCTATCCAGGTACGGCTCAAAGAAGGCCAGGTCCACGCTGCTGCCGGCATTGACGGCATCGACCTCCCAGGTCAGACTGATCGTCTCGTCCAGACCGCGGAAGTTGCTCTCCGCCAACTGCGCCCGCCCGAGCAGCTTGTCTCGGGTGGAGTATCCGACACCGACGGAGACCTGTCCGCTGCGCTTCTCGACGACCGGGATGGTGAGGTCGATCTTGCCGACCTCCGTGGCGCTCGTGCGATACGGCCCGACATTGTCGAACAACTTGAGGTTGTAGATGCGCTGGAGATCCTTCTGCAGAACGTTCTCGTTGTAGACATCGCCCGGCTTCGTGCGCATCTCCCGAGTGATAACCACAGTCTTGGTCTTGTGGTTTCCCGTGACGTAAATATGGTCGATGTGGGCCTCGATGAGCGGAATCGTAAGGACGTCGGTCAGCGGGTCGAGGTTCAGGTCGGGGCTCGGGTCGATGAGGTAGCCCTGCTCCGCGGTGTAGCCGGAGATCCGGTCGAACAGGCGGTCCAGGTCGGCTTCAAAGATATTCGTGTTCAGCACCTGCCCCACTTTTGTGTTCATCATCGACTCCAGCTTTGCCGCTGGGATGCTGGGCTCGCCGTTAGGCGTGTTCGCAGTGAAAACAATCTTCTTGATAACCGGGTTCTCGACAACCGAGTAGGTCTCGTCGACACCGCCGGCAGGGTCCGCCGTGACGCTCAGGCCGACTTCCCCGTTGAAGTAGCCCATCTCATGAATCGCGTCGCGGTCCTTGTCGGTGTCATCCGACGAGTACTGGTCTCCAGTCTTCTGCGAGAGCACCGACAAAATGGCCTGGGTGCTGATATTCTTGTTGCCCGAAATCGATATCTTGACAATCCGGCCCGTAACAGCGGTTGCGGCGGGCGGCGCTGCCGGAGTTGCGGATTCCGCCGGGGCGGATTGACCACTGCTGGCCGGCGCCGGAGCCGCCGGCAGGATCGGAGCCGATGCCGGTTCATTTGTGGCCGGCGCCGCGGCAGGCGGTCCGCCGTTGGCCGGCGCCGGAGCTACCGGCTGAGTCGTTGCGGCTGCGGGACCATTTGTTGTCGGTGATACGTCCGGCGCCGCAGGCGCGAGACGACCGATAAGTACAATGGCCGACGCGGTAAGGGCACATGCAATCTTGATCCACTGCGCCCTTCGTGTTTTCCGATTTCCCAAACGACTTTGCTCCGTTTTCTTGCCGCGTACGGTCCTAACGTAATGCTCGACAGCCTCGTGCGCCAACCCGATCACATCCGTGACTTCGCTCGTTGCGGTCCGGTCCACTTTTCGTATGGCACGCGATGCAACGACTTTTCCATCCGGTACTCGATTTGCCGCGGATCGGATCGCTGGCCTTGCGGGTAGATACGAAGGCTCCCTGCGTCGGATGAAGCGTTTCGTCACAGTCGCCTATCCGTAGGAAGATGACGTGAAGAGCAGCTTCTTACAGCGTAAAACAACAGGGCTGGCAGGGTGCGCTGCAGTGTGGCAGTTCCGATGCTCCGCGGCTTCAGCGAGTTGGACAACGAGACGGTTAGGATGTTTCAGGATTTTTAACCTGGAAAGCTGTGCAAAAAGTCGCAAAGCCAGTCCTTGCATCGCTCGATGCAATACACGGGGCTGCTGGAGAAGGAGGGGCTGCACGGCTTTATCCCGCCTTATTGGGAAGGCGTTCGAACGAAAACCCAGGTCGCCGGATTGCAATAGAGCATATCGTGCGGCAGCTCCGAGGGGGCAATATGCGGGGTACCGTAACCGCCGAATTCCGCGCCGACATGGTAGTGCTGCCTCAGGTCGGTCAAAAACGCAATCGCGTCCGCGTTACGCAGCCGCAGGGCGTCCCGGTAGTCATACTCGCTGATGACCACGACAGGAGGCTGGTCGATGTCGAGGACGTCGCGGTCCCAGTCGTGGTCATGGTATGCGTATCGAACCGGCCAGTCCGGCGGATTGTAGTTCAATTGACGCCACATGCCGCGGTACGGATAGCAGAACGCCGGATTGACCGGCGGCGATTGGAACCATGGCATGGCGGGAAACCCGATGCTGCCGCCGGTCAAACCCTGGCGAGTCATCCAGGCAAGCGCTCGATCGCGTGGATCGGGCCGCGACATCGGTGCGATCAGGGTTGCCGAACCGGCCGCCGCCAGCAGGCAGACAACGGCAACGGTCGCCGCACCCGTGCGCCGGACCGCCGGCGACACCGCACCGCTGAAGAACTCGGAGGCCAGGCGACCGCTCCAGAGCGCCAGGATCGGTAGAAGCGGGATTGTATAGCGCGCGTACCGCACGAGCGCCACGCTGATGAGCACATAGTACGGCAGAGCGAATGCCGCGAGCAGCGCATCGCCCGGCTCGCGCCGGCGCAGCGCCCACACGATGCCGGCGAGGGACAAAAGCAGCAGCGGCCATCCCAGGCCGTAGTGCAGATTCACCATCACATTATAGAGAAATCCGGACCCTGTGCCCTCAAACGTCTCGCCGGGCTGATTGCCGACATGGGCTGCCTCGAACCGCAGATCCGTCACGAATTGCCTGGTATCGAACACGCTGCCCGGACAACCGATGAGAAAGCCGACCGCGCAGGCGGCGACCGCCGCGGCCAAAGAGAGGACCATCCGCTTCTTTCGAGCGGCCGGTGAAACCGCAACGACCGGCGGCGGCGTATCGTGCGAGACGCGTGCGGCCCCGGCACGGAGCGCCCGCCGGTCGTGGAGGATACGCTGGCCACGGGGACGCCGGCCGATGCGGCGTTCGTGGAAGCGGCCCGTTTGTCGGCGATGTCTAGACGTCCTGTCCCGACGAAGACCGCGGCGGCCGTGGAGCCGGCTCGTAAGGGAGCGGCCATATAGCCCTCGACGGACATGCCTGAGTCGTTTCGCGGCCACGAGGCGCGGGCGAAGCGTTCGCCGGCGTTGCTTACGGCGCCGGCGCGCCGGACGATCCGGGATCTGCGCGGGGTCAGCGGGAGCGGATGGTGCCGTTTCGGCACGGCCGGACGACGCCCACGCGCCGACAACCACGCTGAGCAGCGCCAGCACGCCGTTGTACTTGGTTGCCATGGCGAGCCCCGCGAGGAGCCCGGCCGGAACCGCGTCCCCAAGGGCTCCCGACGCGGACAGCCTGGTGGAGTACAACAGCGAGAGGACGATCCAGAGCGTGGCGGGCACGTCGACCGTGAGCCAGTGTGAATGCTGGACATGCAGCGGAGTCAATGCCAGGACCGCCGCCGCGAGCAGGCCGGCCGTTCGGCCCCAGAGGCGTGTTCCCAGGCAGGCGGTCGCCCAGACTGTGCAGACTCCCATCGCGACGGTCACCAGACGACCGATCAGATAGAGTCGTCCCAGGGACTCATAGTCGGAGAGGTCGTGCAAGCCGAGATTGGCCGCGCCGACCAGCGACGCCAGTGTATTCGCAATACAGACAAGATAAAGCTGCAACGAGCCGTAGTTGTAAAAGTGCGGGAGCCATGATCCGCTCGAGAAACTCAGGGTGAGAGAGTGCAGGAGGATCACGGACTCGTCGGGATGGTAGGAGAAGTATCGCGTCTCGTTGGGAAGTCCCCAATCGATCCCCCAGAGCCGGAATGCGGCGGCCACCAACAGTACCGAGGCAAGTGCCAGGTTATCCCGCGTGAAGGCTGTCCTTCCGGGACCCGGTTTTGCACCTGAGGCGGGGGTGCGCGCGCGCCCCGGGCCGTTCGGTACGCCTGCGTCGTGCGTAACGTTCATACAGGGTTCTCAATTCGAGGCAGGCCGCGTCGATTCCTCTAATGAGCGGCAAACGAAATTCCATTCGCTGCTCCTGGAAGGTCCGTCTCTTGCGATTTTTGCGATATTGATGCTGGCGGGTATAATCGTGTCCAAAGCGCCGTCCACGTGGCGGGCTGATTCCAACGATTTCGGAGTGACCCTATCCATGCGATCGCTTGTTTCCATCTGCCCCGCACGAGTTCTCGCGCCGATTCTGCGCACGCTTGCCACCGCGGCCGCGGTTTGCCTCCTGGTGGCGGCAGGCGGCTCTCTCTCGGCAGCCCGGGCCGACGACAGCACGGCTCCCGCCGACATCGAGACCCTCAAGTCGCAGCTCGCCAACCTGGTGTTTCAGGAGAAGCAACTCCTGGACGATGTGGGATTGGCCCGCCAGATGGTGCTGAACCCCGGCGGCGAAATACCCCAGTCGCCCTCCGACATCCACGTTCCGGTCGACGTTCCGGTCGCCTTCCTTCCCATCGAGGGAAGCCTGAGCGCGCGTGTCGCCGTGATCGAGTACACGGATTTCCAGTCGAAGTCGAGCGGCGAATACGAGCGCAATACCTATCCGCAGATCCAGCAAAACTACATCCAGACGGGCAAAATTCGCTATTTCTATTCGGATTTCCCGATCGACGGCCATACATCCGCGACCTACGCCGCCCAGGCGGCCGCGTGCTCGAACGAGCAGGGCCGATTTTGGAATATGCATTACAGCCTGTTTGCAAATCAGGACGCTCTCGGTGACGAGGCCTGCGCCGATCGGGCGGAAGCGTTCCAGATGGACATGGCCAGGTATCGCGACTGCATGCAGAGTGGACGCTATCTGGACCAGATTCGCCGGAATGTCGCATCTGCGAAAGCCCTCGGCATCTCCACCGCCCCCGTCCTGCTGATCGGCCGCCTGAACGCCATCAGTACCAGCATTCACGTCGACTACGTCATCACGGGCTCGCAAGACTACTCGGCATACAAGGCGGATATCGACGCGGAACTCGCGGCTCCGTAGATTGGTAGTCACCTCCACCCCGAGCGTAATCGGCGGCCGAGGCGCGGGTCACGAGGAATGCGTGACGGAAGGCTGCCCTCTGTGCCCTCTGTCTAGCAAATACGATACTTGTTGTTGACGTGGTCGCCATAGGATACGCGAACCGGCAAGGCTCATGCCGGTGACGATTACGCTTGCCTGCTTCGGCGGATTCGTTGACTTAGTCCGCCTCGATATGCTATCCTAACCGCATTCGACGGCCCAATGCCGCACCCCGTCGCCGTCGGCAGTGTCGGGCGTGCGTACCCTCCAGCCGCCATTCGCCGCGCAGGCACACCGTTGCCGCCGGCAGTGTCGAACGGAACGAGTAAGCGGGTTCCGAAGGAGTATTGAACCGTGAATGCCACCGCCAAGCCGCTGGTCGCCATCGTCGGGCGCCCGAATGTGGGCAAATCCACCCTCTTTAATCGTCTTGCCGGAAGGCGAATCGCCATTGTCGAGGACACCCCCGGCATCACACGCGACCGACTCTATGCCGACGGAGACTGGCGCGGCCGGGAGTATACCCTCATCGACACCGGCGGCATCCAGATGTTCGACAAGGACCCCCTCAAGGCGCTGATCCGTACGCAGGCGGAGATCGCGATGGAGGAATCCGATGTCATCGTGCTGGTCATCGACACCGTGGCCGGGCTGACCATCGAGGACCACGACCTTGCGAACGCCCTGCGCCGGGCCAACACACCGGTAGTTGTCCTGGCGAACAAGGTGGACAACGGCGACCAGGAATATCGCAACGTGCCGGAGGTGTATGCCCTCGGCCTGGAGAACGTCTACCCGGTCTCTGCCCTGAGCGGCCGCGGGGTGGCCGACGCCCTCGACGCGATTGTCGATTTCTTCCCGCCCAATCCGCCCCAGGGCGCCACGGAACCCGACGACGACCGGATCAAGATCGCCATCATCGGCCGGCCGAATGTCGGCAAGTCCTCCCTCCTGAACGCGATCCTCGGCGAGGAGCGCGCCATCGTATCCCCGGTCGCCGGCACGACACGCGATGCGATCGATACATCCTTCCTCTTCAACGATCAGGAGATTGTCCTGATCGACACAGCCGGCATCCGGCGTGCCGGCAAGATCCAGGGCAGTGTCGAATACTATACGGTGCTGCGCGCCCTGCGGGCGATCGAGCGCGCCGATGTCGTGATGCTGGTCATCGACTCGATCGACGGCCTGACCGACGGCGATAAGCGGGTCGGCGGCTACGGCCATGAGCGGGGCCGCGCGGCCGTTATTGTCGTCAATAAGTGGGATGTCGGGCGCAAGGATGTCCTCGAGGACCTTCCCGGCAAGAACCCGATGAAGACCTTCAGCGACGAGTTGCGCGACGCAATGCCGTTTATGGCCTATGCCCCCCTGGCGTTCACCAGCGCGCTGACGGGGAAGGGCGTCGCCGCCGCGGTCGATGCCGCTCTCGACGCCGCTGAGAATCATGCGATGCGGATCCCCACCGGCGAGCTGAACCGGATCGTGCGTGAAGCGGCCGAGGCCCATCCGCACAGCGACCATGGGAAATCGCTCAAGATTTATTATGCGACGATGCCGGCAGTGAAGCCGCCGACGATTATCCTCTTCGTGAACGACCCGGAAATGCTGCACTTTTCCTACAAGCGGTACCTTGAAAACCAGATTCGCAAGGCGTATCCGCTCGAAGGCACCCCCCTGCGGATCGACATCCGCAAGGCAACCGACAAGGACCGTGACAAGGACAAGGAGAAGCATTCTTGAGCCCGGAAATCGCCCGCATGCGCTTCAAGAGCGCCAAACGGCCCGAGGAGCACGGAGTCCTGGTGCTCCGCGACGATGGTACCTTTCAAATTCAACCCAGCGAGGATCTCCGCGCGGAGATGTCGCGCCTCGAGGATGGTGCCGTGAAGCGCTCGCAGCGACTAGGCTACGGGATCGGCTTCGCCCTGCTCGCCCTCGGCACGGCCGCGGTCTTCGCCGGCTGGCTGTGCAGCCGCGCGTTTGGCAAGCTCGGCGGGAGCATGAGCACCCCGCGAAATGTCCACGACGTCGAGATCGACCGGAACGAGGCCGGCAGCATCCGCATTCGCATGCGGGGCATCGAGAGCCGGCTGCAGACCATCCTGATGGCCTGGAATGTTGACGAGATCCTCCCCGACGAGGCCGACCGGTTCATCGCGGCCTTCGAGGAGATGAAGACGAAATAGGAAAGGAGTAGGATTTCACCACGGAAAGCACGGAAATTTAGGAAATATTGGAATTGGAAAAAGCCCAGGTTTCAAACCGATTTTCCTGACTCTTAGAATATCCGAATTCCGTGCCTTCCGTGGTGAAATCTCTCTCACTTTGTTTCCCTTACTTTCGAGGAAGGACGCCGGCAGCGTGCATAAGCAGGTCGATGTCGATGTGGAGGACGTCTGGCCGGTGGAGACCGGGCATGAGGCCCGGGTGCGCTGGCAGGTCTGCGACGGGGGCATTACGGATTGCGAGGGGATCGCGCGGTACACGGCGCGCACGAGCGAAGTCGTGTGGGAGCAGGACGCGCCCCCGCGCGAGGTCTTCTCCGAAGTCGTCTTTGAGATCGACCGGGCGGTTCGACGCCGTTTGGCACGGCTGCGTAATTCATCATGAGGAGACGATAGGGCGGCTATGTGGATTTCGACCGAGAGTGGTTCGCTCGTCAATCTGGAGGCGGTCCGGTCGATCGCGATCGAGGTCTCCGGCGATCGGCAGTTTGTAGAATTGATGGTGCGCTGGGCGCACGGCGGCGACCGTTCGCCGATCGCCAGCCTGATTGTCCAGGACTACGGCGACGTCCGCAAGGCGTCGGTGGCCGCACAGGCCGGCATGGATTTAATCCGGCACCACCTGAAAACTACGGGGATGCTGCTCGACGTGAGCTCCGTTGTGGCGACGGCCGATACAGAAACGGCCGGAGCGGAAGACGAGCCAACCTGACGATTGAGAGCAGCCCCGCCCGCTTGACGCGGGCGGGGCCGAGGTCGAAAAGAAAGGACGCCGGTCCCACGGTAGGACAGGAATAATGCGGGCCGGCAGTTCCCTACGGATACGACGTCACTGCGTCGGCGGCCCACCCCTTAAACGGGCCGAACGAGTTCTGCGTGTAGGTGCCGGTGATGTTGTCCAGGTCCCAGATCGAGGCCGCGCCGGACGTGCTTGTCCAGAGAAGCTGGACGTTCCCGTCGGGATTGTCCGCTATCCCCGTCGCCGACCATGTTGGAAACGGGCCATACGATTCTTGTGTGAAATCCCCCGTCGATGTCGAGTAGTTCCACAGTGAGGCGCCGCCGGTCGACGCGTCCGTCCACAGCACGTGGGTGGCATTGTTGTTCGCGGCCACGGAGAGCCCCGTCGCGCTCCAGTTGGCGAACGGCCCGAAGCCGTTCTGTGTGAAAACCCCCGTCGTGGTGTTCAGGCTCCAGATGGACGCCGCTCCACTCACGTCGTTCCAGAGTAATCGGGTCAAACCGTCCGGACCGTCGGCAATCGCCGTCGCGCTCCAGCCGGCGTACGGCCCGAGCGTGTCATCCGTAAAGACGCCCGTGCCGGTATTGTAGTTCCAGACCGAGGCGCCGCCGCTGCTGCTCGCCCAGAGCACGTGCGTCGTGTTGCTTTCCGCGACGGAAAGCGCCTGCGCGCTCCAGCCCGGATACGGCCCGAACGTGTACTGCGTATAGGCCCCGGTTGTGTCGTTCACGCTCCAGATCGCGGCCGCTCCGGATGTGCTCACCCACAACACCCGCGTCAGACCGTCGGGTCCGTCGGCGATCGCCCTAGCTGTCCAGGTCGCAAACGGCCCATAGGAGTTCTGGCTGTAGCCCCCTGTGGCCGGGTCGTAGTTCCAGAGCGAGAGGAGGCCCCCTGTGCTCCACCACAGAACTCGAGTCGTCTCGCCCGCGCCGGGTGCGACAACGTTCAGGGTCTGCTGCGCGGTCGAGCCTTCGTAGCTAGCGGTATACGTGTACGATCCGGGGCTGGAAGGCGCGGTCAGCGTAAAGGTGCCAGTTGCGCTGCCGCTGTTGATCGATACGCTTGCAACCGACGTGTTTGACGAGTTGTTGATCTCGACGGTGACTGCGGACGTGGGCGCGGCGCTCAACGTGACCGTGCCGGTGGTGGATGCGCTTGGGGCCAATGTTGCGGGATTGAAGCTGAGCGACTTCACGGTAATTGCGGAGAAGTTGACCAGGTCATTATAGAGATTATTGGCCTGGAAGCTTCCCCACCCGGTCGAATTGTCATAGCCGGCGACAGCGATATAATACAGGTTGTTACTGCCGTCGTCGATGTCATGGAAGTCGTTTGCGTAGGTCGTCGGTCGTTCGGCCAGACTGTAGATGGTCGGATCGGCAAAGCCAATCCCGGTTCTCGAGGCCGCGGCACGTCCGGCGTTCACGTCGGCAAGGAAGCCGGCCCAGAGCGGGGCGGCCGCACTGGTGCCGTTCGGTGTGGCCGTGTAAACCTCCCCCTTCGGGCCGTAGTCTCCAAGAACGTCGGTCCAGATAATGACATACCCGGCATCGTCGGCGTCGGCAAAGAGCGAGACGTCCGGCAGGTTGCGCATGGTCTGCGAGCCCTGCTTGTTGACGGACGAACTGAAGGCGCCCACCTGATAGCTGGGGATTGTCCAGTGGCTGCTGATGCCGCCCCCGCCGCCGGTCCCGAGTGGGCCGCGGCTGGTGTCGCCCGGATCGGCCCAGGAAGTCTCGCTGACCCAGGTCTCACCCGGACCGTCGGTCAGGTCGGTGCCGCCGACCGACAGCACGTACGGCGTGGCAGCCTCGAAAGCAACGTTGGGGGTATCCAACGTCTCATCCGCATAGGCTCCGGAATCGCCGGCCGCGACACAGAACGTCTGTCCCTGTGTCGCCATCTGTTGAAATTCCTGTTCGACCGAGTTGGCATAGCCCACATCGTCTGGGAACACCTGGTCTTCGTTGAAGCCCCAGGAGCTGCTGATTACCGACGCCTTGTCATCCGTGGCGATCTTAGTGTAGATGTCGAGGGCTTCCTGCGACTCGTCGCCATCCAGCGGCGCAACGTAAACATAAAGGTGCGAGAGTCCCGGAGCCATCAGGAGGACCATGTCGATGTCGAGCGTGCACTCCATCGACGACAAGGCGCCCTCAACTGTCTGAGTTCCGTTGTCCACGGACACCAGCGAGGGCGTCAGTGTCGAGGTCTTCAGGACCTGGGACTCCCAACTGCTGATATCTGCAGTTGTCCATCCGTCCAACTCGACCAGGGCGACATTCTGGCCCGAGGCCGTCGAAAGGTTGCTCCAGTCATAGATGCTGTAGACGTCCTTCGGCCAGAGGCCAAACTCCGTGTAGTACTTGACGGTGTCCGGCGTCGCGCTCGTGCCCGCGGCCGCCAGAGCGGTGTTCAGGAGTGGCGATTCGTGGGTTCCCGCTCCCCGCATGGATCCCGGCTGCCAGGTGACATGAGAGGCTCTGTGCATTTTCAGCGACCCGTCCAGCCCAACGACGGAAACCAGCGATCCGGCCAGACCGGATGGAATGGCCGGAGATCGATCGGGGGCCGTGAACCGCGCGCCGTCCGGCCCGATATAGTCGGTGAGGACGATCCCGAAGGCGGAATCGACCGTGGACGCGGGAGCCTGCACGTGGATAATCGCATTGTTTGGTGTGACGTCGACCACCGTCAGGCCCAGCGCGGAAGCCGCGGTTTCGACGGCCGCGACGTCGCTCGGGGCCGGGCCGAACTGCTCGGCGAACTGGTCCGGGGTGAGATAGTGGCCGTACATCGGATCACTCGGGTTGTACAGCTTGTCGATAAGTGTCTTTAGCAGCGCTCGATTGCGCAACGGAAGCACGAGTGAAAGGGTGATTGGCCTCGACGCCGGCGTCGGCCCGACATTGGTCGACGCGCTGATCAGGGCTGCATCGGCATGTGCCGCCTGGTGAGATAGCAAAACGAGACCGAAGAGGGTGGCCATGGCAGCCGTCGCGGCGCCAACGCCGAGTACCCGGTTGCGCCCTGGGGTCGGAAACAATGAAGTTCTTGACATGAGCATGTTTAACCTGCTCCTCCCTGAAATTCGCAGCAAAAATCGACCTGAGTGTTCGGTGGTTGAGATATTTCCGGCTTTCCGCCGGATCCGGCCCGCTGGACGCAGGCAGAGTCAAGGCCGCGTCGCGTCGACGAAGTCCTGTTCCTATTATACGCCCACAAGGGTCGTTATTCGAGTCCTCACCCCGTCCCCCTCTCCCGAGGACGGGAGAGGGGCTTGAGGCAAGTGCGAGAGGACCGAATCGGGGTTTATCAAGCATCGACGGCCTGCCCGCTTCGCCGGTTAGTTCACAATGGCGCCGGTGCCGGCGGCGGAGGCGACGCCCTCGTTGTAGAGGTTCTGCACTTCGCTCGCGGAAAGAGCTCGATCGTAAATGCGAACGTCGTCGATAGCGCCGTCAAAACTGAAGTTGTACGCCGAGTATGGGAAGTCGTTATTGCAGCCGATTCCGATCCCTGGCTTTGCGTTCGGGTCCAGGTTCTGGATCGGAGTTATCGCCGACGAGTTCTGGTCGACGAGCTGGCCGTTCTCATAAAGCTGCATTTCTCCCGTGATCGGGTTATTGACACCGGTGTAGAGCATGAACGTCCCGAGCGATACGGGCGCCGCCACCGAATCGTCCGCGGTAAGGCTGTCCACCTCGAAGATCAGCTCGTTGGAGTTTATGCTCATGAAAACCGGGTCCAGACCCGAGCGGTCGTCTCCACGGAAGAGGACCGATTCCCAGAGTTGATCGCTCGCCGCGAACGTGGCCGCATCAACCCAGGCACTGAGCGTAAACGGTCCCTGCAACTGCATCGACGGGGAATCCGGGATCGGAATCCCGGTTGTCTGTCCGTTTCCGACCATGGCCTGGCCGTACACCCCCGGCGAGAATGCGACCGGGCCAACAACAGTCCCGTCGAGGCCGCCGATGGTGTCGGTTCCGTCGACATCGAGCGGCCACCAGTGGATGAGTCCGGCCTTCAGAGGATCATCCGCATGCGCGCTGATGGCGGTGGCCGCCCAGTTGTTGAACGGACCAAACCCGTTTTGAGTGAACGTCCCCGCCATGTTGTCGAGGTCCCAGATCGACGCCGCACCGGACGCGTTTGTCCAGAGGAGCTGCGCATTTCCGTCCGCGCTGTCCGTCAGTCCGGTCACCCCCCAGCCGGGGTAAGGACCGTATGTGTTCTGCGTGTACGTTCCGATGGTCGTGTTGTAGTTCCAGAGCGACGCCGCCCCACCCGCTCCGTTGGTCCACAGGATATGCGTCGTGTTGTCCGTGCCGACCGAGAGCTGCTGAGCGCTCCACCCGGGAAACGGGCCGAAGCTATTCTGCGTGTACGCCCCGGTGGTATCGCTGAAGCTCCAGATCGACGCGGTACCGTCGTCGTTGAGCCAGAGAAGCCGCGTCATGCCGTCCGGGCCGTCAGCCACGCTCGTCGCGCTCCAGCCGGGATACGGTCCGAAGTTGTCCTCGGTGAAGGCTCCGCTGGCGGTGTCATAGTTCCACAGGGACGCCGCCCCCGATGAAGGGTCGGTCCAGAGCACGTGTGTGGTGTTGTCGTCGCCGACGGACAGCGCCTGTGGGCTCCAGCCGGGATACGGTCCGAACGAGTTTTCCGCGAATCCGCCGGAGATATTGTTCAGGCTCCAGATCGACGCGGCGCCGCTCGTGCTGACCCACAGCACGCGCGTTAATTCGTCCGGCCCGTCGGCAATCGTCTGTGCTGTCCAGCCGGGATAGGGGCCATATGTATTCTGCGTGTACGCGCCACCCGCCGGATTGTAGTTCCACAGTGAAAGCGCGCCACTCGAGTTCGACCAGAGGACGTGCGTTGTCGGCGACACGAGGGCCAGGCTGTGCACGCCGCCGGCGGAAATGGCGGAGCCGCTTACGATCCCGGATACCGGCACAGGCACGTCGCTGCTGTTCGGCTGAGTCCCGTCTCCCAGCTCACCGTCGGAGTTATATCCCCACGACCAGAGGGAGCCGTCAGCGCAGAGAGCCAGACTATGCCAGCCACCGCCGGAAATCGCCGTCACACCGGAGAGACCGGTCACCTGCACGGGCACGCTGCTGTCTGTGGTCGAGCCGTTTCCGAGCTGGCCGTCACTGTTGTATCCCCACGCCCACACGGTGCCGTCCGATTTGAGCGCGAGGCTGTGCTGCCCTCCGGCGGAGATCGCGATCACGCCGCTCAGGCCAATAACCTGAACCGGGAGGCTGCTATCGGTCGTTGTCCCGTTGCCAAGCTGGCCGTTGCTGTTGGAGCCCCAGGCCCAAACTGTGCCGTCGGAAAGAAGAGCCAGGCTATGGTCGCCGCCACCGGCGATCGCAATGGCCGAGCTGAGGCCGATCACCTGGACAGGCGCCACGCTATCCGTCGTGGTCCCGTCACCGAGCTGGCCGTTGCTGTTGGAGCCCCAAGCCCAAACACTGCCGCCGGGCAGGAGAGCGAGGCTGTGCTCCGCGTTCGGCCCCGATGCAATCGCCGTGACGCCGCTGAGTTGCGTGACCTCCTGCGGGGTGTTGTTGCTCTCCGGCTGATCGTCGTTGTCGCCCCAGGCC
The DNA here is from genome assembly GCA_052139635.1 of Capsulimonadaceae bacterium. Lineage (GTDB taxonomy): Bacteria > Armatimonadota > Armatimonadia > Armatimonadales > Capsulimonadaceae > JBKQWH01. The sequence continues at coordinate 15,457 of JBKQWH010000002.1, read as the reverse complement.
CAGACGTTGCCGTTTGTATCGAGAGCGACGCTCTGGTCGTTGCCGGCCGCAATCTCGACGACTCCGGCGAGCCCATTCACCTGGACGGGCACGGAGCTGTTGCCGATGGACGTTCCTGTGCCAAGTTCCCCGGCGCTGTTGTCACCCCACGCCCAGACATTGCCTCCCGAGTCAAGCGCAAGGCTGTGCGAGCCGCCCGCGGAAACCTCCGTCAGCGCCGATACGCCGGTCACCTGCACGGGGACATTGCTGTCGCCCATGGAACCATCGCCCAGTTGACCGGCCCAGCTCGATCCCCAGGCGCAGGGTGTAACATCCGGCGCCTGCGCGTGCAGCATGGCCAGCGGCACGACCGACAGGACCGTCACCGCAAGGGTCGTCATTCCGACCCGGAGTATCCGTTCGTACGCATTCACCTTCATGAGTTCTCTCCTTTGACTATCCTAAACCGGACACAGCTTGAACAAAGAAGCAAAATAGAGAAAAAAAAGATTTTACCGCGGACAGCACCGAAATCACGGAAATTGGGCCGTCGCGCCGTCGCGATGCGGCAGTCCTTTGCAAGAATGATGAAGCTACTCCCTCATTCGTCCCGGACCGACGGATATCCTGCACGATTTTTCGCTGGACCGCCGCCCGCGTCAAGCGAGCGAGGACTCATTTTTTTATAATTATTCCGTCAATTATGTGGAACAGTGAATGTATAATGTTATGAAAGTAAAGGCCTTTGCAAAAGTCGTAATCGGCGTAGCCCGCTGACATGGGCATGGCGCCGAAGCTGCCACGCCGGTTCGCCTGGAACCGGGATGTCGCGCTTCGCGCAACGCGCTCTTGCTGTCAACGGCAGTAGCGACCGCGCTTAACACGGGCTTAACGCGATTTTTGCAATTCCCTTAAACCGGCATAACTTAACTCAATATCGGCGGCACTACCACTGCGACGGCCGGACGGTCCACTGGCATCGACTGTTCAGCCGCCGTCGACCCGCCTCTACACGAGCCCTCAGTGTGGAGCCGAGCCTGCCTCCGGGCGCGCATCGAGACGCCCGGAGGCCAGGTCGCTTTTGACTGCAATTCGTCGGCGAAGGAGTTAGTTGAAATGCGATTATCGAGTACTTCAACAGCGTGCCGGTGGCACGGGCGCGTCGTGTTACACGCCATTGGGATGACAACGGCGGCGCTTGCCGTCTCGCTCGGTCTGGCGGCCACGCCGGCCCACGCTTCCCTCTTTGTGGCGCATGTTTACTCCTGGGGCGACAATTCCTGGGGGGAACTCGGAAACGGAATAACGACCGGCAGTAGCCTTCCCGTGTGGGATAACTGCCAGCCCTATGCGATTTTCTCGCCCACGGCGGTAGCAGCCGGGGACGACGACAGTCTCGCTCTGGGACCAGGCTATCCCATCGCTACGTGGGGCGAGGGCAACTATGGCGAGCTCGGAGACGGTTTCTACTGGACGGGACCCGACACGCAGCCCGGCTTTATCAGCGTCGGCGGGACCGCGGTTTCGGCTGGCCAGTATCACTGCCTGTCTCTTACGTCGAGCGGCACGGTTCTGGCCTGGGGAAACAACACTTACGGTCAACTCGGCACCGGCAACACAACCAGTTATGACACCCCCGTCGAGGTGAACGGGCTGACCGGCGTGATTGCTGTCGCCGCCGGGTACGATCACAGCCTGGCTCTTCTACAGAATGGCACGGTCTGGGCGTGGGGCTACAACAGCACCGGCGAGCTTGGCAACGGGTCCACAACCACCAGTTACATTCCCGTGCAGGTGACCGGCTTGTCCGGTGTGACGGCGATCTCCGCCGGGAGCGGCTTCAGCCTCGCTCTATGTTCGAACGGCACTGTCTGGGGCTGGGGGTCCAACTTCTGGGGACAACTCGGGCTTGGGACAGCCGGGACCTGGGACACCGCCCCGCATACCACTCCCGCACAGGTGCCGGGCCTTCCAACCATCACGGCGATTTCCGCCGGCGGAAACCACAGCCTTGCGATCGATTCGAGCGGCAATGTCTGGGCCTGGGGCTTCAACATGTTTGGTCAACTGGGCAACGGGACCACGGACGAGACCAATAATCCCTGTCCCGCGCCGGTAGAGGGACTGACCAATGTCGTTGGGATTGCCGGTGGCGGCGTTCACAGCCTCGCCGTCCGCGTGGACGGCACAGCCTGGGCGTGGGGCTGCAACAGTTCCGGCCAGCTCGGCAACGGGACCACGACAAATAGCTGCGTTCCCGTGGAGGTCGAAGACCCCACCGGCAATACGTACCTGACCAAAGTGAGCGCCGTGGCCGCCGGCGCCTCCCATAGTATCGCCATCGTTCCGCCGGTCTCCCCGTACGGCGTGGGGATTGTGAGTTCCTGGGGCGACAATTCCTACGGCGAGCTTGGCAACGGCACGACGACCGGCAGCACGGTTCCCGTGTCGCTGGCCAACCTCCCCCCGCTCATCTCAATGTCGGCGATTGCCGCCGGCGGAGACCACAGCCTCATTATCCCCGCCGAGTATCCGATGGCGACATTCGGCGAGGGCAACTACGGTGAACTTGGTGACGGCCAGTCTCCGACCGGGCCAACCCCGTCTCTCACTTACGTGACGCCGCCGTCGGGGCCGTACGAAGGGATGCTGATGCCGAGCGGGATGACTGCGGTTTCGGACGGCCAGTATCACTGCCTGGCTCTCTCGGCGACCGGGACGGTCTCGGCGTGGGGAGACAACAACTACGGACAACTTGGCAACGGAGGTACGTCTAGCTCCGCCATTCCCGTTGCGGTAAACGGATTGAGCGGCGTGGTCGCCATCGCCGCCGGTTACTACCACAGCCTGGCTCTGCTCCAGAACGGCACCGTCTGGGCCTGGGGGTATAACTCCAACGGCGAACTCGGAAGCGGGACAACGTCCTACAGTTACAGCAGCACCCCCGTGCAGGTGGTTGACCCGACCGACCCGACCGGGTATCTGACCGGGATCACCGCGATTGCCGCGGGCGGAGACTTCAGCCTCGCTCTCCGCTCGGACGGCTGTGTCGTGGGATGGGGCTCGAATTTCTGGGGACAGCTCGGTTACGGCAGCGGCGGTTTCGACACCGCGAATCATCCCACTCCTGTCCCCGTGCAGGACCTCACCAACGTCACCACGATCTCCGCCGGGGGGAACCACAGCCTCGCGATTGATGCGAACGGCAATGTCTGGGCGTGGGGCTTCAACATGTTCGGCCAACTCGGCAACGGGACGACGGACGAAACCGGTAATCCCATTCCCGTTCCGGTGACCGGGTTCAACGAGCCAATAACCGGGATTGCCGCCGGCGGTGTTCACAGCCTCGCTGTGGGACCTTACGGCTACGTATGGGCGTGGGGCTCCAACAGCAGCGGCCAGCTCGGCAACGGGACGACCAACAATAGCAGCGTTCCCGTGCAGATACCCACCATCGGCGAGGCCGTCGCGGTTGCCGCCGGCGCCAATCACAGTCTCGCTCTGATGTACGTTCCGTAGTCCGGATGGACACGCCACCAACGGGTTTGCTTTGAAGTTCGGTCCCGCCAGCGTTATGCCGGCGGGGCCGATCCGATTTTGAGCCGGCGGCGACGATTCCCCGAAGGCCGCAAGATATTTTTAACCCCATCACCCCACCCGCGTGCATTTCAGATTCGTTTCAGAGTGCTCCTGTATCCTCAAGTTACATTCCCGGAAGACACCGCGAAGGCGGTCCACCGGACAAGGAGATGAGCCATGCAAACGATGACACATGCATTCGAAGCGACGAGTTCTCGGCAGTCGGGTTGTGACCCGGGCTTTATCGCGCGGCAACCCGTGACCGGTCGGAAGCCTGTGCAGGTTGCGACATCTCGCGAACGCTGCTGGACACTCTACGAACTCTCGCAATCGACCGGCGTTCCCGAATGGACCATTCGAACCTACGTGTTCCGTGGGGTCCTGAGCAGCCCGGACACCGGCGGAACCTACAACGTATCCCATCGCGACCGCATCCTGTTGCTGCAGAGGCTCGAGCGTGTCCGTCGAGTAAAGGCCGGCATCGCGGCAGTCGCCGGCATCGCAACGCTCGTCGCCGGTTCGTTGTTTGCGGGCCACCGAATGGCGGACCTTCCGCTGTCGAGCCCCTCGGCGTTCCGCGTGTCGGCGTTGGCGCCCGCGGCAAGGACGGATGGACAGGCGTCCTCATCCAATCCGTCCAACTTGATCATTCATGGCTGGCGCAACTACGCCAAGGGCCTGAAGCAGTGGGAAAGCGAGGACTCGGATTAGCGCCCCGCTGTACGTGAATACCTTAACAAACGGGTCAAGTTTCGCATCGATCGGGCCAGACCGAAGTCGCCATAGGCGTCATGGACGCGGAATTGTCTGAGTTTTAGTGAAGATGATCAATACGAACTACATGTGAACTGTGAACGTTGTGGTTGGTCAAACGTTGCTCGCGGCCCTTTTTCGACAGCCCCGCCCGCTTTCCGCGGGCGGGTCCGAATTCCCGAATATCGTCGCTCCCTGAATCGCCGATTCTACGACCGCCTGTCAGGAGATTACTGGGCCGGCGGTGGTAGATGAGGACCTTGCGATTGACGGCGGCTAATGTGGCGTACTGAACCAGCATGCCGCCGGGTACACTGCCAGCATGATTAATCATGACCAATTGTTCAAGCTACTCATCAGGACATTTTTCGAATACTTCGTTCGCTTGTACCTGCCTGAAGTCGCAGACGACATCGATTTTGACAGCGTTGTTTTTCTCGACAAAGAGGTATTCACGGACGTACACTCAGGCGAGAAGCATATCGCCGACCTGGTGGTGAAGGTGAAGCTCAAGGGAAGCGACGTTTTTTTCCTGATCCATATGGAGCACCAGTCGCGGCCGGAACCCGACTTTCCAGTCCGAATGTTCATGTATTTTGCCAGGTTTCACGAGTCGCACGGGCTCCCCGTCTATCCGATCGTCCTGTTCTCACATGCCACACCGCGGCGGGCGGAGCCTTGCACGTATGAGGTTGTTATTTCGGGCAAAACCGTGCTAAAATTCGAATATACGTCGATCCAGCTCAACCGCATGTCGTGGAAGACCTTCCTCGACGAGCCGAACCCGGTCGCGACCGCGTTGATGACTCGGATGAATATCGCAAAGCAGGATCGCCCAAGAGTAAAGGTCGAGCTTCTGCGAATGCTGGCGTCGCTCAAACTCGATCCGGCGAAATCCGAACTGGTTGGCGTATTCATTGAGACATACCTTAAGCTAAATGCTGCCGAGACGGTCGTTTACGAGCGGGAATTCGCTGCGTTGTTTCCGGAACAGAAAGAGGCAACCATGGAAATGATAACCAGTTGGCATAAAGAAGGACGAGAGCTAGGCCGGCAGGAAGGCCGGCAGGAAGGCCGGCAGGAAGGGAAAGAGGAACTCTTAGCGCTCCAACTTCAGCAGCGGTTCAGTACCCTGCCGGAGGCCATTACGGAACGGCTCGACAAGCTTTCTCCGCAGCAAATGGACGAATTGGGACTTGCGTTGTTTCGCCTCGAAGGCCTCGCCGAACTGGAAGAATGGCTGTCGAGCCGGTGAGCGAGAGCGCACCCCGCCCGCTTGACGCGGGCGGGGCGGATCGTACTTTCCATGTCACTCGACGGTAACGGTCGCCTGGCCGTCGACGGCGCCGAGGTACGCTTCTATCGTGTAGGTGCCGAGCGGAGCCGGTGCGGCCCGGTACTCGGCGATGGAGCCGGAAACCGTCAGCGTGCCGACCGGTATTGGCAGGATCTTCCAACCGGGGACGCTCGACAAATGGTTGCCGAACTGGTCCGAGACCAACGCGGTGAGGACCTTGACCTGGCCGGGCATCATGGTCGAGCCGGGCGGGGTCATCGACACCGTGATACGCGTGACCGTCGACACCACTGTGACCGATACGGAACTGGTCCACGAAAGGCCGGACGGGGCTGTGATCGTGGCCGTTAACGTGTAGTCCCCCGGCTTCGAGAAAGTCGCCGTGGTGTTCTGCGCGGCGTTGGATCCGTTGGCGCTGAAGAGGACCGTGGCCGGGCCCGCGGTTTCGCCCCACGTGTACATCAGCGCCGACGCGGGATAGGCGCTATCGGCTCCAAGCACCGAGAGGCTTGCGGTTGTGCCGGTGACGTTGGCCGGATCGGCCGTGGCGGGTGAGACCACGCTCGGCGCGACACCGGTGACAAGCGCCAGGCTGTGATAACCGCCGGCGGAGATGGCGCTGATCGAGCTCAGCCCGGACACCTGCACCGGCGTATCGCTGTTGATCATGGCGCCATCGCCAAGCTGACCATCGACTCCGGAACCCCACGCCCAGACTGTGCCGTCGATGCAAAGCGCCAGGTTGTGGTACTCGCCGGCGGAAATGGCGAACACGCCGGTGAGACCGGTCACCTGTACGGGAACAGGACTGTTGGACATGGCGCCGTTGCCAAGCTGGCCGTACTCGTTGTCGCCCCAGGCCCAGACGGTTCCGTCGGAACGGAGCGCCAGACTGTGGGCTGCACCGGCAGCAATGGCGTTGACCCCGGCGAGTCCGCTGACTGCCGCGGGAATATAGGCGCTGTTCGTGGTCCCATTCCCAAGCTGGCCGTCATTGTTATATCCCCAGGCCCAAACGGTCCCGTCGGCCCGCAGCGCAAGGCTGTGGTCTCCGCCGCCGGCAATTGCGGTGATCCCGGTAAGGCCGGCGATCTCGACGGGGACCGTGCTCTCGATCGGTGAAAGCGCCGGGAGCCCCACCTGACCGTAGGCGTTAAAGCCCCACGCCCACACGCTGCCGTCAGATTGCAGCGCGAGGCTGTGATACCCCCCACCGGCAATGGCAGTGATGCCAGTCAGGCCGGTCACCGGAACCGGGACGCTGCTGTTCGTTGTGGAGTTGTTGCCGAGTTCTCCCCAGAAGTTGTCGCCCCAGGCCCAGACGGCTCCGCCCTGCTGAATAGCCAGGCTGTGATACCCGCCGGCCGCGATTGAGGTGGCGTTGGTCAGGCCGGTCGACTGGCTCACCTGCACAGACACGTCGGAGTTGGAGGTCGACCCATTGCCAAGCTGCCCCGTGCTGTTTTCGCCCCAGGCCCAAACGACTCCGCCGGGCTGCAGCGCCAGGCTGTGGTACGCGCCGCCAGCAATTTCGGACACGTTCGTCAGATTCTGCACCTGCACGGGCACGTCACTGTTCTGCAAGGTGGCGTTGCCCAGACTGCCGTACTCGTTGTAGCCCCAGCTAACCGGTGTGTCGACAGCGGGTGTCACCGAAGCCTCGTTCGACGGGGCCGAAGTGCCGACCGCATTGACGGCCGTGACGGTGAAGTAGTAGGTATTGCCTCCCAGGTTTGTGACCACAGTCGACGTGCCCGGGATACCGTCCTCGACTGGCGACGCCCCTTCGGCGCCGGACGCGGTGCCCATGTAGACGTTGTACGACGTCGCTCCGGCGCTCCCGCTCCAGGACAGGCTCACCTGTGCGTCGCCTGCTTCGGCAACAAGGTCCTTCGGGGCGGACGGCGTCAGCGACGCACTTGCCTCGTTAGACTGCGCCGAAACCCCGATGGCGTTCACGGCGGCGACCGTGTAGAAGTATGTCAAGCCGATTGTGACGCTCGCGTCGGTATAGTCCGACGTGACGGCGATCCCGATCGGGGTCGTCGCTTCGCCGCCGGCACTGGTCCCCCGGTAGACGCAGTAACTCGTTGCGCCGTTGCTCGGCGTCCAGGACAGCGACACCTGCCCGCTTCCGGCCGACGCGGTCAGCCCTGTCGGAGCGGCCGGCGCGGTGGGAACAGGCGGCTTCGGAGTCGCGCTGGCCTCGTTTGAAAGCGCCGACGTCCCGCCACCGTCGACGGCTGCCACTTTATAGTAGTACGTGCTCCCGGCGGCCAGGCCGGTGTCCGTGTAAGCCGTGCCAACCGTTGTGCCGGCGGGGGTAGAACCCTCCCCTCCGGCGGCCGTCCCGCGATAGACGTTGTACGACGTGGCTTGTGTGCTCGCGGTCCAGATCAGCGAGACCTGCAAAGCTCCCGCCGTCGCGGACAGGCCGGTCGGAGCGGCCGGTGTCGGAGGCTCGGGGCATGCCGACGTCTCGGTTGACTTCGCCGATGTTCCACCGGCGTTCACCGCGGCTACCGTAAAGAAATACGTCGTGCCGTTCGTTAACGAGTAATCGGTGTACGACGTGGCCGACGTTGCGACGATCGCCGTCGAGCCTTCGCCGCCGCTTGTGGTCCCGCGGTAGACGTTGTACGTCGTCGCACCGGTGCTTGCGGTCCAGGACAACGAAACCTGCCCGTTTCCGGCGGTGGCCGTCAGGCCGGTCGGGGCGGACGGTGCCGGCGGCTCCGGGGTGGCTGTCACTTCCGCCGACTGCGCGGAGGTCCCACCGCCATTTGCCGCGGCGATCGTGAAGTAATAGGTGACGCCGTTGGTCAGGCCCGTATCCGCGTATCCCGCGGTTGTGGTTGTGACGATGGCCGTCGAGCCTTCGCCCCCGCTCACGGTGCCGCGGTAGATGTTGTACGACGTCGAGCCGGTACCCGGAGTCCATGTTAGCGAGACTTGCGTGTTCGCCGCGGTCGCGACCAGGCCGGTCGGGACCGACGGAACGAGTGTCGCGCCTGCCTCATTCGAAAGAGCCGAGGTCCCGCCGCCGTTGACGGCCGCGACCTTGTAATAGTATGTCATGCCGCTCGTCACGGCGGTGTCGATGTAAGTCGCGCTGGTCGAAGTTGCGATGGCACTTGCACCCTCGCCGCCGCTGGTTGTGCCGCGGTACACGCTGTACGACGTCGCGCCCGTGCCGGGTGTCCAGGACAGCGAGACCTGAGCGTTCCCGACCGTGGCGCCGAGCCCGGTTGGTACGGCCGGCACGAGCGTGGCCGACGCCTCGCTCGACTGGGCCGACGTTCCCCCGCCATTGATCGCGGCGACTGTGTAGTAGTATGTCAGGCCGTTTGTTACGCCGCTGTCGGTGTACGACACGGTTGTGATTCCGGTCTTGTAAGCCGTCGAACCTTCGCCGCCGCTTGTCGTGGCGCGATAGATATTGTACGAGGTCGCGCCGAGCGTGGCGCTCCAGGACAGCGAGACCTGAGCGTTCCCGGCCGTGGCGCCGAGCCCGGTTGGTACAGCCGGCACGAGCGTGGCCGACGTCTCGCTCGACTGGGCCGACGTTCCCCCGCCATTGATCGCGGCGACTGTGTAGTAGTATGTCAAGCCGTTTGTTACGCCGCTGTCGGTGTACGATGCGGTTGTGATTCCGGTCTTGTAAGCTGTCGAACCTTCGCCGCCGCTTGTGGTGGATCGGAATACGTTGTAAGACGTCGCTCCACTGCTCACGGTCCACGTCAGCGAGACCTGGCCGTTGCCGGGGGTCGCGGACAGGCCGGTCGGGGCGGACGCGATCGGCGGCTCCGGCGTGGCAGACGCTTCACTCGACGCCGGGGAGGTCCCGCCGCCGTTGACCGCGGCGACCTTGTAGAAGTAGGTCACGCCGTTGGTCAGGCCGGTGTCGCTGTAGCTCGTGCCGCTCGCGGTCGCGATGGCGGTCGAGCCCTCGGCGCCGCTGGCCGTGCCGCGGGTGATATTGTACGAGGTTGCGCCGCTGCTGGCAGACCAGGACAACCCGACCTGCGCGTTGCCCGCAGTCGCGGACAGGCCGGTCGGAGCGGACGGAGCCGGCGGCTCCGGCGTGGCAGACGCTTCACTCGACGCCGGAGAGCTCCCGCCGCCGTTGACCGCCGCGACCTTGTAGAAGCAGGTCACGCCGTTGGTCAGGCCGGTATCGGTGTAGCTCGTGCCGGTCGTCGTGCCGGTGGCCGTCGAGCTTTCGGCGCCAGTGGCCGTGCCGCGTGTGATGTTGTACGAGGTCGCGCCGCTGCTGGCACTCCAGGACAAACCGACCTGGGCGTTGCCGGCCGTCGCGGACAGGCCGGTCGGGGCGGACGGAGCCGGCGGCTCCGGCGTCGCCAGAGCTTCCGTCGATTCTGCCGATATGCCGCCGCCGTTGACCGCGGCGACCTTGTAGAAGTAGGCCACGCCATTGGTCAAGCCGGTATCGGTGTAGCTCGTGCCGGCGGTTATAGCCAGTGCTGTACCGGACTCGGCGCCGCTGGCCGTGCCGCGATAGAGATTGTACGTAGTCGCGCCGCTGCTCGCCGTCCACAATAGCGTGACCTGGGTGTTACCGCCTGCCGCGGTCAGGCCGGTCGGGGCGGACGGGACGGGAGGCTCCGGAGTGGCGGACGCTTCCGTGGACTGCGCCGAGATCCCGCCGGCGTCGACGCCGGCGACTTTGTAGTAGTACGCCACGCCGTTGGTCAGGCCGGTGTCCGTGTAAGCGGTCCCGGACGAGGCGCCGATAGCAGTCGAGGACTCGCCGCCGGATGCCGTGCCGCGGTAGACGTTGTACGATGTCGCGCCGCCCCCAGCGGTCCACGAGAGCGCCACCTGCGCGTTGCCCGCGGTTGCGGTCAGGCTGGTCGGAGGGCCGGCCAGGACGGTTGCGCTCGCTTCGCCCGACGGCGCGGACGTGCTGCTCGCGTTCACGGCTTCGACTGCGTAATAGTAGGTCGTTCCCGCAGAAAGCCCGCTGTTCGTGTACGACGTGCCGCTGACGCCGGCGATCGCTGTCGAGCCTTCGCCGCCGCTCGATGTACCGCGGAAGATGCTGTAGCTCGTGGCTCCGGAGCTGCCGATCCACGAAAGGCTGATTTGACCGCTGCCGCCGGTCGCCGTCAGCCCGGTTGGGGCCGCGAGCAGCACGGTGACTGTGGCATAGGCGTTCACACTCCCGCTCGACGCGGTCACAGTCGCGGTCCCGGCCATGGAACCCGCACTGAACAAACCCGACGCGTTGATCGAGCCGACACCCGCACTCGACCACGTGATCGACGGCGCGGCGATGGAATTGCCGAACTGGTCGGTCGCCGCAGCGCTCATTTGCTCGGTCGTGTTCACGGCAATCGATGACGTGCTTGGCGTCACGGCCATGCCGGTCACCGTTTGCGCGACGGTCACGTTGACGCTGCTTGTCGCCGTCTGGCCGTCCGGGTCGGTCAATGTGGCGGTGAAGGTGTACGCACCGGCCTGCGTGAAGGTCGCCGTGACCGTACTGGCCGCGTTGTTATTGTTATTGCTGACAGTGACCGTCCCCGGCCCGGTGACCGACCAGGAATAGGTGAGGTTCGACGCGCCCGCCTGATCCGTGCCGAGGACCGACAGGGTGGTTGTCGTGCCGGTCACCGGATTGGGCGATGCGGAGGCGGCGTCGACCACGGTGGGTGCCGGCACGATGTCGATCGCGTTGATCTCCGCCTCGTCGACCTCGCTGACAAACTGGAGGACGATCTGGCCGCTCGAATTGGCGACCGTCGAGAATGGCTCGACAATCGCGATGTCACTCCCGCCGGATGTCGCGTAGACATCGAAGAAGGAGAGGTCCTCCGTCCCGTTGATCCACACGTCGAACTCTCGGTCCTCGGGAGCCGTCCAGACCAGCTCCGCGAATTCCAGATTCACGTTGTAGCTCGCACCGGCCGTGAGCCCCGGAATCGTGTAGATGAAGTCGCCGTAGTGGTAGTTCTGGTACACGACCTGCGGGGCGGGATTGGCAACCTGCGCGGTGTTGATGGTGGCCGACACGGAATCCGTCGTGCCTCCCACGTAATCGGTATCCGCGATCCACGCGCCGGACGCGCCGCCGCCGCTATTGATCTCCAGGTCCACAGGCGTGGCCGACGCCTCATTCGACGCAACCGAGCTTCCCTGCGCGTTCACTCCGGTCACCGTATAGTAGTACGTGACGCCGTTGACAACAAGGTCGTCGAGATAGGTGGTCGATGTTCCCCCGGTGGCGATCGGCGTTGCACTCTCGCCGCCGCTCGTCGTTCCGCGGTAGACATTGTAGCTCGTCGCGCCGGTGTCAGGCGTCCACGAGAGACCCACCTGCACGTTGCCTGCGGTCGCGGTCAAGCCGGCCGGTCCGCCGGGCAGAGTCAGCGCGGAAGCCTCCGCCGACTGCGGCGACGTGCCCGATGCATTGACGGCCGCGATCGTGAAATAGTATGTCGTCTCGTTCGCCAGGCCGGAGTTCGTGTAGGTCGTGCCGGTGACGCCGGTGGCGACCGCCGTGGTGCTCTCTCCGCCGCTCGTTGTGCCGTTGTAGATGTTGTAGCTGGTGGCGCCGCTGCTCGACGTCCAGGTCAGGATCACCGAGCTGTTGCTGCCCCGCCCGGTCAATCCGGTCGGGATCGAGGGAAGGCTGGTCGACGGCTCGGCGGACACCTCGCTCGACTTGGCGGATGTGCCCGACGCATTCACAGCGGCCACCTTGTAGTAGTAAGTCGTGCCGTTGGACAGCCCGGTGTTCGCAAACAACGTTGCCGTGATGCCTGTCGCCACAGCCGTTGCGCTTTCGCCGCCGGATGTCGTTCCGCGGTAAACGGAGTAGCTCGCGGCCCCGGTCGTGGTCGACCAGTACAGGTCGACCTGCGTGCTTGCCGCGCCGGCGATCAGCCCGGTCGGGGCGGCCGATAGCGTGATGGCGCTCGCCTCGGAAGACGGACCGGAGGTCCCCGATGCGTTGACGGCCGCGACAGTGTAGAAGTAGGTCGTTCCCGCTGTCAGCGACGAGTCCGTGTAGGAGGCCGTCGTGATCCCCGTCTCGACCGCGGTCGCACCCTCGGCGCCGCTCGCCGAGCCGCGATAGAGGTTGTAGGTGGCTGCGCCGGCTGTCGCCGTCCAGGTCAGTGCGATCTTGGTTGTGGCGCTGCCGGTTCCGGACAATCCGGTGGGAGCGCCCGAGATGGTGACCGCGCTCGTCTCGCTCGACTGAGCCGATGTACCTGCCGCGTTGACTGCCGCAACCTTGAAGTAGTAGGTCGTCCCCACGCTCAGGCCGGTGTTCGTGTAGGAAGCCGTGGTGACTCCGGTCGCCACAGCCGTGGCCGCCTCGCCGCCGGTCGCGGTTCCTCGATAGATGCTGTAGCTCGTCGCGCCGAGGGTGGCCGTCCAGGTCACCGTCACCAGCGCCGCGCCGCCGGCGGCCGCCAGTCCGGCCGGAGCGCCGGGAGTGGTGGTCGCCGACGCTTCCATTGACGAAGCCGAAGTTCCCAGGGAATTAACCGCTTTCAACGTGTAGTAGTAGGTGGTACCCGCGCTGAGGCCGGTGTTGGTGTACGACGTGGTCGTCAGTCCGGTCGTGATCGGCGTGGAGCTTTCACCGCCGCTGGTTGTCCCACTGTAGACATTGTAGCTGGTGGCGCTGCCGCTCGCCGCCCACGAAAGGGCCACCTGGGCTGTGCCGCCGGCAGCCGTCAGGCCGGTCGGAGGAGAGGCGATGCCGGCTTCCGGGTCCGCGAATGCTTCCGTCGAAAGCGGCGACGTGCCCGAGGCATTGACGGCGGCGGCCTTGAAATAATAGATCGTCGCGTTTGTCAGGCCGGTCTCGGTGTACGACATGCCCGTCACGCCGGTCGCGACCGGTGTGGCATTCTCCGCGCCGGCCGCCGATCCGCGATACACGTTATAGGTAGCTGCTCCGGCGCTCGCCTCCCATGTCAACGTGATGGTGGTGTTGCCGGGTCCCGCCTGAAGGTTAGCGGGAGCCACGGAGATCGTGATCGCGCTGGCCTCCCCGGATTGCGACGATGTGCCGCTCGCGTTAATGGCCGCGACCGTGTAATAGTACGTCGTCCCGGAAGAGAGGCCCGTGTTCGTATAGGACGTCGCGGTGATCCCGGTGAAAAGGGCCGTGCTGCCCTCCCCGCCGCTGGCCGTGCCCCGGTAGAGATTGTAGCTCGCCGCGCCGGAGCTGGCGGTCCAGGACACCGCCACCTGAGTGGTGCCGCCAGTCGCGGTAACACCCATGGGAGGGGCGGATGCGGTTGTAGCATTAGCTTCCGTAGATTCTGCCGACGTCCCGGAGGCGTCGACGGACGCCACCTTGTAATAGTATGTGGTCCCCGCGGCCAACCCGGTGTCCGTGTAGGACGTTGTGGTGCTTGTGCCGACCGGAGTGGCGTTCTCGCCGCCGCTCGACGTCCCGCGATAAACGGCATAGCCGGTGGCTCCCGTGTCGGCGGTCCAGGCCAGGCTCACCTGCCCGGCGCCGCCCGTTGCAGTGAGGCCAGCCGGAGTTGCGGGAATGGTGATGGCGGCCGCTTCGGCGGAGTGCACGCCGGTTCCCGCGGAGTCCGCTCCCGCGACCTTATAGTAATACGTCGTCCCGGCCACCAGGCCAGTGTTTGTGTACGTGGTTGTTGTGAGGCCCTTGACAAGGGCTCCGGATTTCTCGCCGCCTGTGGCTGTGCCCCGGAAAACCGCGTAACTCGTGGCGAAGGGCGTGGTCGCCCACGTGAGGATCACCTGAGTGGTCCCGCCGGTCGCGGAGAGGCTGGGCGGAGCGGCCGGCTCCGTTGTCGCGTTCACTTCGGCGGACATCGCCGACGTGCCTCCCGCGTCCTCGGCTGCGATGGTGTAGTAGTATGTGATACCCGCGGTGAGGTTCGTATTCGCGTACGTCAGCGCGGTTTCCCCGGTCGTGAGGGCGGTTGCGCTCTCCCCGCCGCTTGTCGTGCCGCTATAAACGGCATATTTTGTCGCCCCGGGAGTCGCCGTCCACGTCAGGGTAACCTTAAGTGCCTTGCTCACTGCCGCCAAACCGGTTGGCGCAGTGGTAAGCGTGGTCCCGTCCAACTCCGCGGAGTCGGCGGATGTTCCGCCCGCATTCACGGCCGCAATCTCATAGTAGTACGTGGTACCCGCAACAAGACCTGTGTTCGCGTACGACGCCGCTGTGACGCCGGTGGCAATGGGGGTGCTGCTTTCCGCGCCGCTCGCCGTGCCCTGGAAAACGTCGTAGCTCGTCGCGCCGGTAGTTGCCGTCCAGGTCAGGCTGACCTGGGTCGTTGTGCTGGCTGCCGCCAAACCGGTCGGGGCGTTCGGCGTAAGCGTTGCGGTTGCCTCGGCCGACTGCGCCGACGTCCCCCCGCTGTCGAGGGCGGAAACGGTGTAATAGTACGTGTCGCCGTTCGTCAGACCGGTGTTGGTATACGAGGTGGCCGTTATTCCGGTCTTGTAAGCCGTCGCAGCTTCACCGCCGCTCGTCGTAGCCCTGTACAGGTCGTACGAGGTCGCCCCTGTACTCGCGGTCCACGTCAGCGCCACCTGTGCGCTTCCGGCGGTTGCGATAAGTCCGGTCGGAGCGGCCGGCGCCACCGCAAATGCTCCGGTTGCGGAAACCAGGCACAGGGCGAGCACAAGCACTGTATTGCAATGTAATGCTTTCAGAATTACAAAAAATCGGCCCATCATTAATGAGTTCCTCCGTTCCTGCTTGGCAGCGCGACACAACATCGCTGCCGACACCCGCACGAAGGAGGCGCATGAATAGTGCTGTCACGTCTTACGTGCGGATATACTCTTCGGTATTCGTCCCGCGTTGCGCCGGCG
>JBKQWH010000001.1:0-24185 GCA_052139635.1 Capsulimonadaceae bacterium | reverse complement strand
CCTCTATCAGCAGAAAGCATAAGGCGACGCACAAAAATAACCGCGTTGTCTACCCCAGACCCTAAAGGGTCTGGCTAATCGGACAGAACCCCCTTTGGGGCTTACGGAACAGAAGCACTTATTTTTGTGTGGCGACTAAGTAAGCGGCTGAGCATACGCATTCGTTAAAACTGTGGAAAAAGGTACTCTACCGCTATTTCGGTAGAATACCAAGTTAGGAGGCATCATCATTACGCGTATGAGTCGTCAAAGAAGAGAATCTGGGTGCGGCCGCAGGTAACACGCACGACGACTGAGTAATTGTTCATGGTCGAGTTGTCCGGCACCACTCCGTACGCCCGCCCCGATGCCGGCGGGTTGAGCACGTCGGCGGTGATCGTGGTCAGCGCGACGTCCACCACTCCCGTGTTGGTCAGCGTGATGCTCTGGGTCACCGGCGCCAGCGCTGTGGTCGCCCCGAAGTTCACGGTCTCGCTCGACGGGATGATAAGCTCGTCGCCCGTCCGATCTGCGATCTGCGCGTCGGTAGTAGCAACAGTTTCATTTCTTTATGTCCATTCGTTGTGCAGGTCGATGCCGAGCGCTTGATACCAGTCAAGGACTACGTTCGAGTGAGCCAATTTCGCCTCCTGTTCATCCTGTGCATTAGTTACGACAAGCCGTTGAGCACACACATAATATGTAGATGAAGCCGTATATATGCAAACGACGTCCTTAACGTACCATTTGCTCAACATAGTGTTCATTTCTCCAAGCGAGTTCGCAGGTACAACGCGGACACGCGCATTTTGTACGTTTAAGGGCATGTCTACGAACCACACTGATGTGAAAAGGGCGACAAGGTCCGGGCCGTCCGGAACCTCGATCTGCAGGTAAAGCTGCATTCGATCTGGCGGAGTCAGCATCCAACATGACAGGTTGCATCCATCCAGTTGTTCGAACAATCCGCTGGCCCCAGTAATATTACCGTTGTATGGCATTGAACTCTCCTAACCAATCCTTCCCTGCGACTGACCCGCCCGGATAAACTGAACTCGGTGCGCAACGATACACCCGGTCCACGCTACGTCGTTTGTATCACCTGTATCAACACCGACTATTATCTGCTCCTGACCGACGTTTCCACTATATCTTCCAAGTGGATCTGATTCGTAAGCGGTAAACCGTAGCCCTCCCCC
This sequence comes from Capsulimonadaceae bacterium, assembly GCA_052139635.1. Taxonomy (GTDB): domain Bacteria; phylum Armatimonadota; class Armatimonadia; order Armatimonadales; family Capsulimonadaceae; genus JBKQWH01. Next base: position 23,007 of record JBKQWH010000001.1, on the reverse strand, counting down.
GGGGCAAAGCCGCACATATTCCGGTCTCAAGAACAGCAAGGTACCAACGCATGCCTTTGGGTCATCGGTTCCGTCCCCGAACTGGTCCATCAAAGATCGGTCGAATGCAGCTAAGCACAGTGTTTCAGAAGGCTCCCAGTAAAATGACCTAACCCAAACGGCACCACTATTTGTAAGAAGGTTAGCATCTTCAAGTGATCTCATCGAATCCTGATATGTCATGGCGCGACCATCTTTCATATTAGTAGCTCAAGGCATCACGGGATACCATTCCTAAAACGTTGTAATATCATCTTTAAACATACAATTTATATTACGACTCTCCTGTTTGGCATACGAACCGTTTGCTCATGCTGGAGGTGGGTTGTCATACGCCTGCCGCCAAGTGGACACCCCGGCCTTCACCGGCTCGTCACCGTCGTCGAAGCCGTCACCCTCGACCCGTCGCTCACAAAGACAATGGCCCCGTCCTTCGCGGTCACGTACGTCTTGACCCCATGGGCGGCCAGTCGGGAGAGGGTGGCGGGGCTGGGGTGGCCAAAGACGTTGTGGAGGCCGCAGGAGATGGCGGCGAGGCGGGGGTGGACGTGGGCTAGCCAGTCGTCGCAGGTGGCGTTGCCGGCTCCGTGGTGGCCGCACTTGAGGACGTCGGCGGTGACGTCGGCGCCGGTGGCGAGGATGTTCTCCTCGGCATCGTCCTGCGCATCGCCGTCGAGGAGGACGTGGGTGCGGCCGTAGGTGAGGCGAAGGACGACGGAGTAGTTGTTCATGGTCGAGTTGTCCGGCACGACCCCGTAAGCCGTCCCCGATGCCGGTGGGTTGAGCACATCGGCGGTAACCCCGTCCCGAAAGTCCAGATGTGTGCCGCGCACCGCGTGCTTGTAGGGGATATGCTCGGTGCGGATCTCGTCGAGGAAGGCGTGGTAGCCCACGGTGGGGTAGGGGAGGACGGTCCCGTCGAGGACGTCGCCGATGTGTTCGTCGTGCAGCACGGCGACCAGGCCGCCGACATGGTCGCCGTGCGGATGGGTCAGGACGACGACGTCGATGCGGCTGATCCCTCGAAAATGCAGGTAGGGGATCACCGTCTTGAGGCCGACGTTGTGCGGGTCGACCACGCTCTCGTCGTTGGAGCCGCCGCCGTCGACCAGCATCGAATGTCCGCCGGGGGTCTCGACGAGGATGCTGTCACCCTGCCCGACATCAAGCACCGTGACGCGCAGTTTGCCGGGGTCGGGAGCGCAGGAGGTGAGGAGGAGGCACAAGGCCACGAGGAGCGTTCGGAGCGCCAACGACACGGCGGCTGTTACAGTAACGCCCGCGTCTTGTTTCTCAAGCGACGGGACCAATTCCTTAGCCTTTCCACTTCGCCCGTCTGTCCGGCAGCACAGATGCTGAAGGCGGTTCCAGACAAACAATGCAGCCACTGGACCGACAAACATAATGCCGGCCTGAACACGTTAGTCTTGCTTAAGTTTACCACAACGGTCCAAAACGCAGCACGCAGTTGGAGTCTGCCGCGCCCATCTCCCGCGCGGCCATCGGAGTTGCCGACGAACCGACTTTTCGATATATAGTCAAAATAACGCAAAATGAGTAAAACTAAGAGTTGACATAATAATCAATCTGTGTTATTATGACTTATACCCCGTATTGATAAAGGAGACTGCAATGACAGACGAACACATCGAGGCTGGGGCAGCGAAGGAAGACCTGCTGACGATCGACGAGGCCGCGAAATTCCTCGACACAAGCAAGTCCACCCTGTACCGTTTGCTCGGACAAGGGGACCTCAAGGGCACGAAAGTCGGCAAGCAATGGCGATTTCGGAAGTCCGACCTCACCGCTTATCTCGCGCGCGGACCCGAGGCAGTGTCCATGGATACGGCCGCGCGGGCCGACCTGGATGGATTGCTGGCCGGCCGGTATCACCGCGATATCTCCGCGGATACGACCGACGAGGAGAAGGTCGTCCACCTGGTGCATAACGTGATCCGCGAGGCCGTTCAGTCCAAGGCGAGCGATATTCACATGGAGCCGATGGAACTTGGAATACGGGTGCGATTCCGAATCGACGGTGTTCTGCACGAAGCCTTCACGATTCCAAGAACCGTTCAAGACCTTATCCTGACCCGCGTGAAGTTCATGGCCGATATGAACTTGATGGAAAAGCGCGTGCCGCAAGACGGAATCATCCCGCTCAAGATAGACGGCATGTCATACGACGCGCGAACCAACTGCCTGCCGACATTCTTTGGAGAATCCATCGTCATGCACATACTGGACAAAGCGACGCCGCTGCTCGGCATTGACAAACTCGACTTCAGCGACCACGAGGTGCGAACGATCGACCGGTGGCTGCACAGGAACGGACTCATCGTCGCAACCGGACCGGGCAACTCCGGAAAGACGACAGTCCTGTATTCCCTGCTCAGCCGCATCAATGCCGTGGAAAGGAAGCTGATAACGATTGAGGATCCGATCGAATGTCAACTTGCCGGAACGAACCAGATCGCGGTCAACCGTCGCGCCGGGCTGACGTTTGCCGCCGGGCTACGTTCCTGCATCAGGCAAGACCCGGACGTGATCATGATCGCACAGCTCCGGGATCAGGAGTCCGCCCTGCTGACCGTGGAAGCCGCCTTGACCGGACACCTGGTAATGACAACGCTGCATACAGAGGATGCGCCCTCCGCACTGATACGACTCGCGGACATGGGGATTGAGAAATACCTCGTCAGCGCCACCGCCGTCGGCATCATCGCGGGTCGACTTTGCCGCCGCCTCTGCTCGTCATGTAAGACCCTCGCCGATCCGATCGAGGCGGCGCGGACACTCGAGAAAGTCCGGGATCTCTCAGAGTCCGGTGGTTTCGAGATACTCGACAAGTCGCCGCTCTACGAACCGGTCGGTTGCGACCAATGTCGGCATACGGGGTATCGTGGGCGGGTCGGCATCCACGAGGTCCTCAACTGCGAGCCTCGACTCACCGCACAGCTTCTGCAGTGCGCGACTACGGCCGAGATGTCACGACTTGCGGTCGACAGCGGCATGCGCACGCTCTTCGCCGACGGAATGTGCAAGGCGGTCGCCGGCGAGACGTCTGTCGATGAGGTGCTGCGGACGACAGCGGTTTGGCTGTAAGTTCCACTTATTCCGCGGTTCTTTTCCAGACGAACCGTGTAGAACGGGATTAACCGGGGCATCAACTGATTGCTATCTAGGGCCTAGGTGCCAACACCTGGGTCCTTGGTCCGACCGAGGACGATGATGCCGCCATTATTTGGCGGCCACCCGGTCCACGATGATGTCCTCGATGCCGATGACCTCGGCAACATTCCCGTTCCGCAGGCGAACCGATTGGACCGCCAACTGCCCGGCGGGAAACTCGACCACGAAGGTCGGGTCAATCGGCAATATCCACGTGCCTCCCCGGTTAACGAAGCCGAGCTGGCTCATCGATCGGAATGTCCGGCTGCGGTCATTATACCACCGGCGCACTGACCGTCCCGGGGAACGGCGCACGTTGGATGGCTGTTCAGGTTACGGAAGCGTTGTGGCAATCGGGCCGCGCGCGGCGGCAGGGAGGCCGTGGGGGTGACAATGATTCGTCGATGGACGCGCCGATCGCCGGCGCTGCTCCTGCTTACACTGTTCGCCCTGGTTCTGGGAGCCCGGCCGGCGGGCGCTGCTCCCCAAAGCGTATATGACTTCACCGTCAAGAGCATCGACGGCAAGTCGGTCCCGCTCAGCCGCTACAAGGGCGACGTCTTGATGATCGTCAATACAGCATCGCTATGCGGCCATACGCCGCAATACGCCAGTTTGGAGAAGCTTTACCAGCAGTATAAGGGCTCCGGCCTGCGGATTCTGGCGTTTCCGGCCAACAATTTCCATGCACAGGAACCCGGCGACAACGCGCAGATCAAGCAGTTCTGTACCAGCACTTACCACGTTACGTTCGACCTCTTCGCGAAGATATCGGTCAAGGGCGACGATCAGGCGCCCCTTTACCGATTTCTTACCGACCCGACGACCGATTCGCAGTTTGGCGGCGACATCGAGTGGAACTTCGCCAAGTTCCTGATCAATCGTGACGGCGTCATCGTCAATCGGTTCCCGGCCGGCCACGACCCGCTCTCCGACGATGTTGTGGCCGCTGTCAAGGACGCGCTCGATCAGCCCGTGACGCCGAACTGACCGCGCAACGGCAGGCCCTTTCGTCTCTAGTAGCCCGGACTATTCTCGAAAACCTCAGATGACAGGCACGGACGCCTGTCCCACGATGGGACATGAATAATTCGGGCTAGACATGCGACTGCGCGAGACCGGCTCGGGCGGTGGGATCGCCGGGCGCGATGGCCAGCGCCGATTGGAACTCCGCGGCTGCGTCGACCGGGCGATGCTGCATCAGGTACACCGCGCCGAGATTGTCGTGGACGGTAACGTTGTTGGGCTCAACCACCAGCGCCTGCCGCCAGTTGCCGACCGCTTCGTCGAGTCGATGCTGCTGTACGAGGCTCGCCCCCTGCAGGTTGTACGCCAGGACCAACTGGTCAGCGCCTCCGGAAAAGTGCGGCGCGATCCCGAGGCAGGCCGTGAGCTGCCCGACTGCGTCGGCCGGGTGGCCGGTTTGGAGTTCTAGCTCGCCGAGGCCGAACCGCCAGCGCGGCTCTCGGGGCGCAATCTCAATCGCGCGCGCCATTTCCACCGCAGCCTCGTCGTAGTGGCTTTCGGTGGCCAGCGCCGCGCCCAGGTTGTTGTAGGCCTCGTCGTAATCCGGCCGGGCGGCGATGGCCCGACGGTAGCAGGTAATGGCTTCGTCGATGTGCCCGGTTTTCTGCAGGTCGACACCCAGGTTGTAGTACGAAACCCAGCTTCGCGGGTTCACTGCGATGGTATGCCGGTAGAGTGTCTGCCAGTCTCGATAGTCGGTCGCGTGACGTACCGTGAGGACGCTCAGACAGACGAGGACGACCGAGCAGGCGGCAACGGCCCCGCGGATTGCCGTGGCGCCCGTAACCCGGGACAGGAGCGATGCGACGACGATGGCGACGCCGAAGAGCGCCAGGTAGGCGTACCGGTCCGAGACGGTGGAGTACATCTCGAAGGCGTTTGTGACCAGACCGAGCACAGGCAGGAGGGCTGCGCCGAAGATGAGCGCGCCGAGGACAATTTGCGGCTCGGACTTGCGTACTCGCCATACGGCGAATGCGATGGCTGCCGGCACGAGCCAGGTATAGAACGCCCAGTGGTGGGTTTGGGTGACAAAAGTCGGCGTCCGGCCATAGTCGGGCGCCAGCGCCCACGGCAGAACGAGCTTTTCCAGGTTGAACGCGAGCGCGTCGCCTGCAACAAATGGCCGCAGGGGGACGGGGCTGTGAATGGCTACCAGCCCGATGTTTCGCGCCGTGGCGGTAACCAGTATCCACACAACGCTCAGCACGAACCACGGGGCGACGGCGGGCAGCGTGCGGCGGATGGGCTGCCCGAGCGCCCAGCGGTCGATACACCAGACGAGCAGTGGGATCGCCACAGCCATCGGATAGGTGAACAGCGCCAGGATGAACGTCGCGGTTGCCGCCCCATACCAACCCCAGCGTCGCCGGCCGGCCTTGCCGTTCTCCGAGTCGACAAACTTTATCCAGCACCAGATCGTCGACAACGCGAACAGGCCGTGCAGTGTGGCATTCGCGCCCGTGATCCAGACCACCGACTCCACTTGCAGGGGGTGGACGGCGAAGACCGCCGCTCCGGCGCAGGCCGCCCACGGCTTCCTGACAAGCCGGACCAACAACAGGTAAACCAGGCTGACATTGAGCAGGTGAAGCATTAGGCCGGCCGCGTGAAATACATGCGGGTCGACCCGGTACGTGCCGATAGCCGTCTCCGTGACAGGCGACGGCAAGATGGCAATTGTCGCAACCAGCCCCCAGAAAGAATAGATGATCGGCCGGTAAACATGCAGGAACGAATGCGTCCAGAAGTAGCCGATGTCCACCGGCGCCGTTCCATTGAGATGCGGGTCCTTGCTGATATTGAGGGGATCGTCCCACCCGACGAACGAATAGCGGCAGGACGCCGCAAAAACAAGAATCGTCAGAGTAACCAGTAGTGCCGGTGGGATGAGGGATGTTACTGTGCCGTCGCTACTGCGGCCTCGGGCACTTCGCCTTGTTCGTCCGGTTTCATTCCGTACCGGCTCCATCGGCTGTCCATTGCCAGTCTGTCCTTGTTTCCGTTGGCGCTGCGCCATGATGTCGTTCCTCGCTTGCTCGCTTCCTTCAGTACCACTATACCGCACAAAAGCGATATCCACGCCGTTTTTGTGCCGGCATATTTTCGAACGCAGTAAACGTTTTGCAGACCGCGTCGGCTGGCTGACAGACCGCGGTGCGCGCTTCAGAAATCGCAACGACCGTGGTATAATTGCGCCCGCCGCTCCGCCTGTGGGGGCAAATGGGCACCGAACTCGTATGAAAAATGTTCGGTCGCCACGGCGTTAGTATCCGCGAAGGCCGATGTCGTCGTTGAGCCGCAGTTTCACCCGCCGCCTCGATTAAGGATCTGCGGGGGTATCTGGCGTATGAAGTTCGCGGCGACTGTCGATATCGACCGGTTCGGGGACATCGGTCTGCTCTTCGGGCGGAGATTCGACTTCCAGATGGGCTGGAGCACTCGCCGCGGGCGGTGAGTCGACACCGGCGGGCGCTGACGCGCGAACAGGCCGAGTATCGGTTCCGATATCGTCCCAGGATGTGCCTCGAGGCGACACGTCCTGCTGAGCCTCCCAGGCTGCGCGCAGCTTTTTGAGTCGCTCCTGCCGCTCCCCTTCCACCTGGGCCTCCGTCTCCGCCTCCGCCTCCCAGCCCGAAACAACCATCCCGACCGCGGTCATCAGCAGCGCGAGGTCGAGGCCCCAGAGACCGGGTTTCGTGCCGGTTAACGCGTGTGTTGCCCAGATGAGCGGCATTACGGCCGCGCCGGCGGTCATCAGATATCGAGGATGGGAGCGAAATGCGGGAACCGCCCCGATAATTGCAGTGCCGACCACGAAGCCGGCGGCCGCATAGAGGAGCATCAGCAAGAGATTGATCATACGTTCCTAACACCCACGCCCGTTAACTTGAACGCACCAGGGCATCGCGCATCGCTGCGTTGTGCACCCTCAAGGCCGGCTTGATATCTCGAGATTACCGGACCACCCGACTTTTGTCAAGCTTGTTCGCCGGGACGCTTACGCGAAGAACGCGCGAATGGACCTGGCGACGTGCTCGATCTGGGCCTCGGTGAGGTCGGGATGGATCGGGATCGAGAGGACCTCCTGTGTGGCACGCTCGCTTTCCGGAAACTGGCCGGCTCGGAAGCCGTACTTCGCGTAGGCCTCGGTAAGGTGCAGCGCCAGCGGATAGAAGATTCCCGACTGAATGCCGCGGCCCGCGAGATGGGTCTTGAGGGCATCGCGCCGCCCGTTGTGGATACGCACCGTGAACTGGTGGTAGATGTGGTGGTTTCCCGGAAGTGTCGGCGGAACGGTCAGGTGCGCCTCCAGGCCGTGCAATAGCTCATAGTAAAGGGACGCGTTGCGGCGGCGCGCGTCGTTCCAGCGCGGAAGGTGGCGCGCCTTGACGCGCACCAGCGCGGCCTGCATTTCGTCCAGACGCGAGCAGTAGCCGATCTCTTTATAGAAGTAGCCGCCGCCGGAGCCATGGAACCGGAACAGACGCGCCCGCTCGGCGAGGTCCGCGCGGTTGGTCAGTACCATGCCGCCGTCGCCCAGTCCGCCCAGGTTTTTAGTGGGGTAGAAGGAGAGTGTTGTGCAGTCGCTCCACGAGCCGATGGGTTTGCCATGCTGCATCGCGCCGATCGCCTGCGCCGCATCGCCGATCGTGGGCAGGCCGTGCTCCTGCGCGAGTCGGGAGAAGGCGCTCATGTCCGCAAGCTGTCCGAACAGGTGCACGGGCATCAACGCGCGCGTTCGTGGCGTAATCTGCGCGGCTGTCAGCGCCGGGGACATGTTGAAGGTCCCGGGATCGATATCCGCGAGGACCGGAGTGGCTCCGGCGAGGCAGATCGTCTCGACAGTCGCGACAAAGGTAAACGGTGTGGTGATAACCTCGTCGCCGGGCTCGATTCCCAGGGCCAGCAGCGACATCAAGAGCGCATCGGTCCCGGAGTTGACGCCGACGCCGTGTTCCGCGCCGCAAAATGTGGCGATCTCCTGCTCCAGACTTGCGACGTTCATGCCGAGCACGAACGCTCCCTTGTCGATCACCCGCTCCAGGGTTTCCATCAGCTCCGCCTTCAGCGGCCGGTGCTGAGCGGCCATGTCGGCCATCGGTACTTGCAAAACTTCGGTGCTCAAAATCTTCGATGCCTACTCTCTACAGGGTAAAAAGGTTATATGGACTCATTGATGATCGGAAGCGCAGAATGTTGCAGGAATTCTCGACGAGATCAACGGCTGCAATACAGAATCCGGACGGACCGGTCCGCGGGCTATAGGAGATGATGGTCCCCGCGGGCCTTGAGGGCATCCACCACGTGCTTGACTTCCTCCGACCTCGACTTCGGACAAATCAAAAGGGCGTCGGGCGTGTCGATGACGACAATATTGTCCAGACCGATCGTCGCAATCAGGCGGTTCGGGCTGTAGATCAATGCGTCGTGAGTGTCGATTCCGACGTGGTGTCCCACGACGATATTCGCACCGGCCGGCTGCACTTCGGACAGGACTTCCGCAAGACGGCCCCACGAGCCGACATCGCTCCATCCGATATCGGCGGGAATCACCGCAACCGAATCGGCTTTTTCGGCAATCGCGTAGTCGAAGGAGATCTTGTCGATCGTCGGGAACACGTCGCGCATTACGGCGTCCGCGTGTTCCGTTCCGAAGGCATCGGCGATCTTTGCGAAGGCCGGTTCCATCGCCGGCACGTACGTTCGATAAAGGTTGCGCAGCCGGCCGACCGTGGCGATGAACATGCCGGCATTCCAGTAATAGCCGCCTTCCGCCAGATACTGTACCGCCACTTCGTGCTTCGGCTTTTCGCGAAACTGGAGCACGTTTCGAACCCCGACGCGCTCGTCGTCGAAGCCGGCCAGGGGCTCGCCGGCGCGAATATAGCCGAAGCCGGTGTCGGGCGACTTCGGCGGGATGCCCAGTGTGACCAGATAGCCGGCCTCGGCGACACGCGCGGCCGTGAGCAGGGCTTCGCGAAACGCCGCTTCGTCGAGGATCACGTGGTCGGACGGCAAAACAGCCATGATCGTGTCGGGTCCGAGTTGCCGTTCCAGGAGCGCCGCCATCAAGCCGACGGCGGGGGCGGAATCTCGGCCCTGTGGCTCCCCCACGATGTTGTCCGCGGGCACATCCGAGAGCTGCCGGCGGACCGTGTCCACGTGCCGGCCGCTTGTGATCACATACACGCGGTCCGGCGGAACGATGGCCTGGATGCGGTTGACCGTGTCCTGCAGCATGGTGTGGCGGGTGACCACGTCCAGGAACTGCTTTGGACTATCCTGGCGGCTGCGAGGCCACAGGCGGGTGCCGCCGCCTCCTGCCGGAATGACGATAGCGATGGCCGAGTTGTTTTCAGTGCGGCTGGAAAGTACTTGTGACAAAGTCATGGGTTCTCCGGCAATGGATATAGTGATGTCAAGTTTACCAATTCCACAAGCGGTCTGTCAACACAAGGCTTGCCTGCCCGCGTTTCGAGCCCGTCATGATGTTCGGTGGCGAGCCGCGGTCCTTCTCGCGCTGTGTTTCCTGGCGTCCGTGCCGCCGGCCTGCGGCTCCGGTGGACGAACGGCGACCCTGACACTGGTCTGTTTGGGAGAGGGCAATGGGATGGCCACCCTCGCGGCGCCGCCCGACGTCATCGATCGGCCCGGCCTGCCCGACGCGCTTGCTACGGCGCTGGGGGTGCCCCTCACCGATGTCCGGCTGAACCCATTGCCGCGCACTCGGCCGGCCGGCGCGGTCAACACGGGGGACGGATCGCTGACGGCTTTCATTCACCCGGGGATCTGGCCGTTTCGCCGGGGTGTGGTTCGGGGCTGCCTGACCCTTTCGCGCCTCGGCACGGCGCTGGAGGCCGCCGGCTGCGACCGCCTGACGATCGGCTTCGGGCATCCCGACGTCGCCTATGTCGATTTCCCAGGAAGCCGGCACGGCTATGTCGAGGGTTATATCGTGCGTCTCGATCGACCGGCGCCCGTCATTCCGCTTTCGTACGGATTTCGACCGCAAGACTTGGCCATTGTCCTGTGGCCGTTCTGGGTTGTCTTCGCCGTCGCGGTCGGCTGGGGCGAGGTCAGCCGCCGTCGCCGCCCGGGGTTAATGTCCCCCTTTGCTCACGTTTCAGGCCAGCACTCTGTCCCCTTCACCGGTGGTCAGGGAGCCGCTCTCTGGCTGGTGTGGGCGCAACTGCAGGTGGGACTGTGGCCGTGTTATCCCCTCGATTTCGTTACCGGTTACTCCCCGCTGCGGACACTGGAACTGCCGGTGTGGACATGGTTTATGCCGGCGATCGCCATTGCGTTCGCCCGTGGATTGTATGCTCGAGGGCGCCCGGGAATCTCCCCGTGTCGCGTCGTCGCCGAATCCCTTCGCAGCCACGCGGTTGTCTTGCCGCTCCTGTGCGTGTCCTGCGCCGTGATGTCCATCTGGCCGTTTTCTCGCCAGGGTTGGATCGAGGCCGCCGCGGTCGCGTCGATTGTCGCCTGGATTTGCGCGGCGCGCGCCCCGGCCCGGACCAGTCTGGCCCTGGTTCGCGGGCCGCTCCGGCAGGAGATCGAGGGCCTGGGCCGACGCGCCGGCATCGACATCGCCGGAGTCCTCGTCGATGACAGTGCGGCCGCCGCGGCCGCGGCCGGCGGTATTGTTGTCCGGGTGCCGCACGCGCTTCTCGAGCCGGACATGAATTCGGCGGCCCTGTTGTCTGTTTCACGACAGATCGCGCGTCTGCAGACCGGTGTCGAGGCCGCAGATCGCCGCGCGTCGACGGCGGCCGCAGTGGTCACGTCGGTCTTTATGGTGGCCGCCCTGATCCAGAAGTGGCCGTCCGGCCCCGTTACTGCCGCTTACATCGTCCTGTGGGGGGGTTGTCTCCTGCTGCTGCACGCCTCGCGCGCCGGACATGACACCCGGGTCGACCGCGCCTCAAGGCAGATTCTCCGGTTCGAGGAAACCCATGCCGCCGGGTATACTGCGTGCGATGACCGACCATCCAGCCGCGACGCCCCCAGATAATCTCGAATCTCCCTGGTCCCAGGTCTCTCTCCCGGAAGTCGCCGGGGAAGGAGTGGGAGAGACGGAGATCGATACGGCGACACCGCGACCCGATTCCACGCCCGTCGGACCCCCCACTGTTGACGAGCCATCCGGCGCGCCGGTCCGCCGCTCGGTCTGGCTCGGCATCGGGCTGCTGGCGCTGCTGACACTACTCCAGTTCGGGGATGTCCTCTTCGCCGGCCACCGGGTGCTGTCGGCCGAGTGGACCGATACCGTGTCGGCGGAGGGCCCTCTGCGGGCCTTTATGGCGCAATGGATGCGGCGGGGAGTGCTGCCGCTCTGGAACCCGCATATCTTCGCCGGCAGCCCCTGTTTCACTTCCGGGGAAGCGCCGGTCTTCTACCCGCCGACATGGCTGCATCTGATCCTGCCGCTCGACAAGGCCATCAACGCGATCGTCGCCCTGCACATCTTCTGGCTGGGAGCCGGCATGTACCTCTGGGCCATGCAGCGCGGCATCCGGCCGGTGGCGGCCGTGGCGGCGGCCCTGACGGTGATGTTCGGGGGGGCGTGCTTCCCCCACGTTTACGCCGGGCATATCGGCAATATCCAGGCCATGGCGTGGGTGCCGTTCCTGTTCCTCGCGCTCGACCTCATTCTCGACGGCCGCCGGAGGGCGGGCTGCCTGGTTGGGGCAGGCTCGCTCGCGATGGAGATCCTCGCCTGCCAGCCGCAGTACACCTACTACGCCATGATCGCGCTCGTGCTGTACCTGCCTATCCGTCTCCTCTCGCGGCGTGATGCCGGGAGCCGGGGCGCGCTCGCGGTGGTCGCCGCACTGGCCATCGGGCTGGGGCTCGGCGCCGTTCAACTGCTCGGGGTACTGCCGGAGGTGGCCGAGAGCACGCGGGGCGGGGCGGGGCTGCCTTACGTGGTTGCGAAGGGCTTCTCGTTCGTGCCGGGGAATATCGTCACCCTGTTCGCGCCGTGGACCTTCGGAGACATGTCCAGCTTTCCTTACTGGGGACAGTCCTTCCTGTGGGAGTCGTGCGCGTACATGGGGGTGACCGGTCTGGCCCTCGCGATTTACGCACTGTTTCTCGGCGGGGCATGGCTCCGTCCGAACCGGGATCGACGATGGGAGTGCCTGGCGATGGTACTCCTGACGTTCGCGCTTGCGATGGGGGACCACCTGCCGTTCTACCGGGTCCTCTTTCACACTATCCCCGGCTACAACCGGTTTCGGGGGACATCCAAGTTCATCTTCGAGTCCGCCGTGTTCGGCGGATTGCTGGCGGGGCAGGGGCTCGAGGCGCTCCTGACGATGGCCGGCGGCGCTGGTAAGCCGGCGGAGCGGGTCGCGTCGTTGCACCGGGCCGTTTCGGGCGGTCTCTCGCTGCTTGGGCTGGCTGCCGGCGCCGCGGCTCTCTGGCTTCTGGACATGTCGTCGCAAGGGCCGGCCAGTCCCTGGGCGGCCGTGGTCAACGCCACGCTTACCTCCGGTCCCGATCACGTGGCCCCGGCCGTCTCCCATCCCGGATTCGTGGCTGCGTCGGCCGCGTTTGCGGGCAACCAGCTCCTTGTGTCCGCCATCATCCTGCTGATCTCCGGAATCCTCTTTTTGGGTATCCGAAAGCCTCGGGCTCCGTGGCTGGTTCTGCTGGTGCTGACTGTCGACCTGATGGCATTCGCCCATCGAGTCCGGCCGACCGTGGACATCACGGAGCTCACGCTGCCGGCCATGACGGAGTTCGTGCGCGAGCATCCGGGCGACTATCGGGTCTATGTGTCGAACCTGCCGAACGAGGGCGACGTGACCCAGGAAAACGATATCTGGGGCTACGACTCGTTCAAGCTGAAGCGTTACTCGGAGCTTGCGACCTGCTTCGAGGGCATGCCGCCGGACGACATCGTGAACGATATCTTCGAGCCGATGCAGCCGCCGTCGTCGCTCTTCCGGCTGATGGGCGTGCGGTACCTGCTCCTCCGGTACCATGATGAGTCCCGCAGCTACTACCAATCGGGCGGCCTCCCGCACGGGCTTCTCGTGGACCGCTGTGTCGTGCGGTCCGGCCTCGACAACGTGCTCGGCCTGGTGGCCGACACCCGGTTCGACCCGAAGCGGACGGTGGTCCTCGAACAGACTCCTTCGCCGGCCCCGGTGTCCGGCGACGGCGCTCCCGGCACGGTCAACATCGTCTCGGTGAATCCCAATGCGCTGCGAATCGATGCCACCTTGACCCGGCCGGCGATCCTGCTGATCACCGACAGCTACAGCCGGTTCTGGAAGGCCCGCGCGCTTCCCGGCAGTGTCCAGCCGTCCTACACGCTCCTCCCCGGCGACTGGGCGCTGCGCGCCATCCCCCTCTCGGCGGGGACGCATCACCTGATGGTCGAGTACGACCCGCCCCTCCTTGCAGCCGGCGCCGCCATCTCGCTTGCTTCCGCCGCCGTCTATGTCTGGCTCGCCCTTCCGTACCTGCGGCGTCGACGCGTTCCATCCTAGCGCGGAGCGTGCCGCTCGACCGGGTACAATCACGGCATCGCCGCAATCGGCGATCCGGTTTGCCATGGCCCCTTCCCACCTGACCGTCGCCGTCGCGATGGGCGTCCATAACGGCGAGCGCTATTTACCGCAGCAGCTCGAGAGCATTGCGGCGCAGGCGAGGCTGCCCGACGAGATGGTCGTGTGCGACGACGGCTCGACGGACTCGTCGATGGCGATTGTCGAGACCTTTGCCGCCGCGGCTCCGTTTCCGGTGCGGCTGATCCGCAACGACTCCAATCTTGGCCTGGCCCGAAACTTCGGGAAGGCGATCTCGCTTTGCGGATCGGACATCATCGCCCTGTCGGACCAGGACGACGTCTGGCTGCCGGGCAAACTCGACGTCGTTGTCGCCGCGTTCGAGTCGGACCCGGCCTGCTCGCTCGTCTTCACCGACGCCGACCTGGTGGACGAGCAACTTGCGCCGATGGGGACGCGGCTGTCCGTCACGGGCCGGATCGGGCCCGCCGAGAGCGCGGCGCTGGCCGGTCCGGAGGCATTCGCCTTCCTGCTGCGGCGCAATGTCGCCACGGGTGCCACCATGGCCCTGCGCCGATCGCTCTGCGATGTCGCGCTTCCGATTCCGGAGGGATTGGCGACCTACCACGACGCCTGGATTGTCCAGATCGCCGCCGCGACCGGCCGGGTCGTCTACCTGCCCAGTCCGCTCGTGCTCTACCGCCAGCATCCCGGCCAACAGACGTGGGACTTCGTTTATGTCCACCACGCCCGCAAAGTGCTCGATCGTGCCCATTATGCCGCCCACCTGCGGCAGCTTCGCGCCCTCCGGGGCCGTCTGGCCGCCTTCGCCGGCACGCAAGCCGGCTGCGTGGAACGGATCGACGCCAACATCACGCACCTGGAGCGCCGCTCGGCCCTCCCTTCCGGCCTCCTCCTCCGCCTCCCCGCCGTCGCCGCCGAACTGGCGTCCGGCCGCTACTCTACCTTCTCCAGCGGCTGGCGCAGCGCGCTCAAGGACCTGGTGTCGGGCCCGGGAATGGACTCGTGACCGGGAGGGTTCGCCTCGGACCGAGATGGCGTATGGACTATGGACAAATGGACGCGATGGACGCGATGGACGCGATGGACGCGAGTGTTTTGCGGCCGTTTGATCCCTGTTGAAGAGGCGCGTTTATCCAGTTCGGGACGGATTAATTGGGATAAATTGGTCCAGCAGCGATGATTGGGATGAAAGGTAGGAAGGAACCGCATCATGGTGCTTGTCCCGTTCTCGATATCGGCAGTGGTAGACAGAAATTGCTGACAACACCGAGTGTTTTGCGGCCGTTTGACTTCTCTTGAAAACGCGCGTTTTTCAAGTTCGAGAAGATAAATTGGGATAGATTGGGTAAAAACGGCGAATTTCGGTTCCATGATGGCCGTCCTGGTGTGTATTTCGGTGTCCGATTCGGCTGGCCGGTCCCAGTTGCTGTATTCAGTTGTCAATGTACAGTTTTCTCGGCGGACGTGTACGATGCTTGTGCCCGCAGGGTCATTATACCTTATGTTGGGAACTTATGTTCCCTGGATAAGTTCAGGCCTTTCGCGGTAATGCTCGGGCCGCGAGTGAATTGACCTTGTGCTTCCGTTGGCGGTATAATCGCGGTGAGAGGGAGCCGGGCAGTGCTCCTAACACGGCACGGTCCCCGAAGTCTACCTTTTGAGGCAGGCTTCGCAGATCATCGCGAGTACTTTCGCAATCGCGACGATCGCAGCGGCCCATTGGATTTGCCGCTGATGTTTGGGCTTAACCTTATGCAAGGGGGTCTCACCTCCTCTCTGCGCAAGATTGAAGGGCGGCTTCGCAGGGCCGCCCTTCTTTGCTCAAAACACGAGTGCATTATAGCATTCGACCTTCCCCCGGCACTCTTTCCTTAAGCACCCACGTGACGCGGGCTGGATCGCCCACCATCACAAACAGCACTTGAGACTGCGGTTGTCGACGGAATACCGTAGAGATTTGCCATACTGTGCTCCGGCCGGTACCACTATTTCCCAACGTATCAGGTATGGTCTGTTGGGAGGCATCGCCAATGGAAAGCAGCCATCGTTCCATCCAACCGGGAATCCACGGCCGAACGCGAACCAGCGACGCCCTGACACGGCTGGCCCGTCTGATGAAGATCCTTACGATCGTCTGCTCGAAGGGCCGGAGCGAACGGGTCGGACGACAGGACCTCGCCGACGCCTGCGGGTGCGACGTTCGCACCATCCAGCGAGACATCGACGTCTTGAACGAGGGCGACGCCTGGGTCGACTACGACCGGGCCTCACACTCCTACGCCCTCCTCGACTCCGGTCGGCACTACCCGATCGCGGAATGGACGCGGGAGGATACGATGGCCATGGCTCTTGCCCCTTGACCATGGCCACTATCCGGCGTGCAACCACTTGACATCTTGATCGGAAACTGTTATCATTTATCTGTTGTGATAGGTTGACGTGCGTAGGTACGAGGCTGTGACCATTGTCTAGCTTGCTCGAAGAAAGCGCCACGAAAATTCGATGCCAAATAAGCAACAACTAAGGGGCCATACCCGCTACGAGATCGTTCAGAAGACACCCAGTAGAATATGGGTGAAGAAGATCGCGGGAAAGCCCTATAAGCACGGGCTTTCCGTCGCTTCATCAAGCAGTCGTAAGTTCTACACGCTCGCTGGTGGCAGTGTTGCGGGAGGAGCCTTTTTCGGAGCTTCCCTTGCGGCTGTGCCGGGGGCTGTCGTCGGCGGATTGCTCGGCTTGGGTGTTGCCGCGCTAACCTCCGGTCACAGCAATCGCGGTTAGCTACTTATCCGCAGGATATCACGGATGGCCAGTCTCTACGTCACATTTTCCGATCTGTTACCCCACGTACAGCAAATCAGTATAGGTGCCGGGTTGCTGGTGGCTGTTTGCTGCTTAGTATATCGCACCAAGAAAAAGAAGCAGAAAATCGACGAAAAGCAATCAGGTTACTTGTTCGTATGCTTGCTTTCGGGATACGCGATAGTGCAAGGAATCTTTCTGGTTTGTTGCTGTTTCTCTCCCGAACTTCTCACAGAAATGGCAGATTACCCGGCTTATGTTGCCATCGGGGCCGCATTCGCTGTCTATCTGGCGGTTGTAACAATTATCGGGGCATTTGACAAGGATTAAGAGTCTGCCGCTTAGTGCACCTCCGCGACGGGCCTCCGGTGGCAGTCGACGCCCTCTTCCTCCGCTCCGTCGCAACAGCCCTTCCGTGGAGACTCGCGCTCCAGTCGCGCGAGGTTGCGGGCAGCTCTGATCCGTGCGCTTTCGTGCGGATAGCCGTAAGGCCGAACACGCAGTTTACTGCGAGAAGATGATCGCCGAGAGTGGATTGCCACGGTTTTGCAGTCGAGCAGTCGGATTAATCCGGCGGCTTGATGTGCTTATGCAGAGTTGCCGCAGCCGCCACGTATTGTTGTTTCCACGTCGTTGACCGCGTGCTTCTGTTGGTGGTATAATTGTGGTGAGGGGAGCCTGGCAGTGCTGTAACACCGCCCGGTCCCGAAAGCCTACCTCTTCAGGAAGGCTTTCCCGATCGCCGTAGCTAGCTTAGCCAGTACGACGATTACGGCGACAAGTCGGCCCAGTCGCCGGTGCGCAGGCTTAACCTTGTGCAAGGGGGCTCACCTCCTCTCTGCGCAAGATTGAAGGGCGGTTTCTCTGGGCCGCCCTTCTTTGCTTACTACACGATAGCCATTATAGCATTCGACCTTCCCCCGGCACTCTTTCCTTAAGCACCCACGTGACGCGCGCTGGATCGCCCACAAGTCGCAGTGATTCTTCCAAAATTCTCACGACATGAGAATTTCACGAACTTTCTGATTTCTGCACTTCGGTTCGTCCCCCTTTTCCCCGGCGTGTCTGGTATCGTCTGTTGGGAGGCATCCGGTGTTTTTCGAAAAAATGTGGGATTTTCTGCGGATTGCCTGTAACAATCGGCCTCGAACTCGACTATATAGACATATAGGAGTGCGACCACAGGATGATTCCCACCGGCCCATCCGGGCCCGTCGACGCCCACACGCCTCCCAATAACTCGTTTCCGGATTCCTCGACGCCGGTCGAGTGACTCGAGGATGTCACTGTGGATCGGACATGATAGAGGATGAGGGCGACGCGTGTTAGGTCAAATGGGACGAGGACATCGGCGGAGTGATGTTGAAAGTGTAGTCGCTCCACCCGGAAAGTTGCAGATGAGGAAGAATAGTGGAATTCAAATACCCATTTAGCTTTGAGATTGAGGGTCGGATGGCGATGTTCATGCGACCGGACTCCGGGTCGACCCCGGTGTCTTACCCCCTTCCGACCGGAAGCGCAATTAAGGCGATGGCAGAGTCGATCGCCTTCGTGAAAGGAGCGGCCTTCCGGCCCATACGGATTGAAGTCTGCAGCCCGATCCGATACGCGTCCTACGCCTGCAATTACGGTGGGCCATTGAGAAAGCCGGACCAGATCAAGAACCACGCTAACTTCCAGCACTACGCCCGTGTCCTGGTTAACCCGTGCTATAAGGTTTATGGCGAGTGCTTTGGCACCGACGAGACGGTTGGCGGAAATCCATGCCACCAACTGCAAGACATGCTTGGGCGGCGCCTCGACGGGGGTCAGTCCCGTTTCCCGGCATGCCTCGGCTGGAAGGAGTTCGCCCCAACCTATTTTGGGAAACTCCGACCTGAAACGAAGCGCGATGAGAGCGTGAGGGACACAGTTGAGGGCTTCCTGATCGAAGTTTGGCGCGGTCGGGGCGAATGGGCGCCGCGGTTCTCGACGGTGCATATTGTGGACGGCTGTTGCGATCTCGCGGAGGTTTACAGTAATGCTTCTTGAATCATGGAGACTCGCGAAGGCGCTTGAGGGAGCTGGCGTATCAGTTGCGTCCCGCAGTTCTGAAATCGCGACGCCTGGGAAGGCCGCCGGCCCATGCATTCGTGTTTGCATTGCGAAAGACCTTAGCATCTCGATATTGCCGGTGACAGACGGCCAGCGTGAATGCTTGTGGTCCTTTAGGCAGGGTAACTTCCACTTCTGGCCGGTTATTCGACCCTCTAATCCGCTCTGCATAAATGACGCGAAAAGGGCTCTCGCTCTGGCGGCCGAAGCTAGGAAGGTGAAATCCAAGGATAAGCGTACCGAGATGCTCAACGAGGTATATGCAATCGAGTTGCCGAATGCCGATCCAGATATCAGCGTAATTCGTAGCTCGGAGATGTCAGAGCGGAGCCACTACAAGTCTACGCGAACTCTCATTCCCGATCCACTTCGCAAACTGAGACACAGACTTGCTCGGCTTAACCGCAAACCCGGCAAATTGGAGGAGGCTCTCCGGCAAGTGGCCAATAATCCGGAACTACATCCAGCGTTGTTTGCGCTCTACTTCGGGAAATTGGTGAACGCAGACGTTAAGTCAACCGGGCAGATCGCGTTCGACTTGATGGAGGAAACGATTTACACCTCACCAAACCGTGCTTATACGGAGAGGCGCCTGAATGCTGCACTCGTGCAAAATGAGGAAGACAACAAAGTTGCGCCGAGCGACGTATTCTGTGCGTTTGCGGGCACGGCACAGCCGAGACATGTCGGAAAATTCCCGAACCCATCAATCCCCGTCGTAGCGATGTCTGGAATAGCAATGTTCTCGATGTTCCACGACGCCCCGACAAACACTCGCTATGGACACACCGATGATGGAATCGTATCAATTGGCAAGCGAACCGTCCTGTTGGCACAGGACTCGATTAAGCACGCGACGAGCGGCGAAATGGAGGGCCAGTTGTGGAAGAAGTTCCTCAACGGTAAATCGAAGGGCAAAAGAGAAGATTCGGACCTTCTTATCGCCTGCGCAATGAACGCAAACATCGCAGTCGTCCCCGGGTTCGGGGAGTTCTCGCCGGATCAGGCGTACGAAGACTCCACCCGCCCAGTGCTTGAAGCGCTCGACGGCGTCATCAAGCTCACGCCAGACGCGGAAATCCTTCTCATTCTCCTACGACAAATCAGCAATGCCCAGGTGCAGTCGGTCTACTGCCGCACGCCAAAGGCGGCCACTGTACTGGAGGCAGGCAGGCGGTGGATGCGGGTTCAACAGTCTCGACCGAGGCTGTTCACAGATCCTGCTGACGACGTAAAAAAACGTAGGATCGTGTCGCCGGAGACTTGTGTTCGGCTCCTTGGCAAGTTCTGGGGCGGCCGGCCACCGAAACCGACTCGCCTGAACGGTCCGTCCGGCGGCGAGGTCATCGATTTCTTCTTATCGACAGGTGCTGTACGCAGCAGCACCGCGAAGGACTTGCTGAAAGTCGCCCTATTGCGAACTGAGAGCCTGCTTATTTACGTCGGCGTGGAGGCGCGGAAATCCCCTGTAGACGCAGACGGGCCGCTTGTTATGGAGGCGGACAAGGCGGCATTCTTTATCACACTACTACTTGAGGCAATGGATATCAACATGGAATCAACTACAAGATCCTCAGCTTATCAACTGGGCCTTCTTCTCGGCTTAGTTGACACTCTCCACTCGGCGTACAGCCGGGTCATACGAAACGAAGAGGAACCACGGTCCCTCGGGGGATCGCAACTACTCGGCAAAGCCGCTGACAATCCCGCCAGTGCGCTTGCTGAACTCTGCGAGCGGATTCGCCCCTGGTACGACTGGGCGGACAACGTGCGTCCGAAGCCAAGGACGGTCGTGCCGGCGGAGGCGGAGCCCGACGACATTGCGGTGTTGCGTGCGAAAAAGGCGTTGAGTCGTATGGCGTCCATCGCACCCCATCTGGAACAGAGCATCTCAGAGGATCGCCTCGACGACGTCGGAAAGGCGAAATTATTATTGGGTTTCCTCTCGCGAGACAGCGAAGCCGACCAATACCGAGATAGCATCGTAGCTTAGGAGAACAATATGTCCGAAACAAGTGCCGTATTTCCCCGGATGACCGGGGTTATCGTCATCGAAGTGAATGAGTCCAACCCAAACGGAGATCCGGACCGCGAGAGCGATCCTCGCACGCTCCCGGACAGACGAGGCGTGATCAGCGCGGTGTCGTTCAAGCGCAAAATTCGCGACTTGGTGCACGAGAAGGATGGCGCTGTCTGGAAGGCGCTAGTAGAAGGCGACATCATTGGAAGCGATACAATTCGCAAGTACGGAATTCTTGAGGACCGAAGCCTGTCACGAGCCGATGTGACCAAATACCTCAAGGGCGACCCCGGCGAGGACTGCAAGGCGACAAACTACGAGAAATTCCACAACGAGTTCTGGGATGCCCGTGTGTTCGGCAATACTTTTTTGGAATCGAGTGAAAACGAGGAGAAAAAAGCCGACGACAAACAGAAGGCCAATCTCCGGAACAGCACACGTAATGGCGTGGCACAAGTGGCGAACGCCCACTCAATCTGCCCCGTCGAGATCATTCGATCTACGAACACGAAGAAGGCGGGAGCCCAAGAGGGCAAGGACAGGGGCATGGCTCCGCTTGGGGACCGGCGAATTCTGCACGGGGTTTACGTGATGCCGTTCTTTATTAACCCGGCGCTTGCGCACAAGACGCATTGCACTCTTGCGGACATTGAGATTTTTCTCAAGCTCATACCCGTGGCGTATCCGGCAACCGCGTCCCGCGCGCGACCGTTTGTCGAGGTACGACACGCATTCGTCGGCGAGCATAAATCGGCGCTTGGCAGCTTCTCCGATTTCGACTTCGTTCGCTGCTTCACTCCAAAGCGAGTGAATGGCAGCATTGACGAGCCATCAAGCAATTGGTGCCAGTACACAGTCGCTACACAGCCGAGCGAGGACCTAGCGGACCGCGTGGAGAACTTCCGTGACATTGTGGATCTCACGAAATGAGCAATCTGTACGCGCACAGCGCACAACCGAAACGCGGCACACCGCCGCAACCGTACGAGGTCCACGTCAGCAATGTGTACCGCGGAGCCAGACGGCGGGCGCGCAAGGCAGTACTTTTCCGGGCCACGCCGGGTACCGACCTAACGCGTGCTGTGTGCCAGGCCGCGGTCTGGCATGATCTCGGGAAGGTCGAGGCTCAGAAGCAGGCGATTCTCGGGTCAGATTCTAAGAAGCCATTGCCAGGAATCCGACACGAAGAGGCCGGGACCGCTCACCTTGTGGCGCGCGAGGATATCTGGGCGGCGGCGATTGTCGCCGCCCACCACAAGGGCTTGTTCGATGGAGATGAACAACGTGAACGCGCGACGAGCAAGGAGAAACCGCCTCTTCTTCGAGACCTGGACCCACCAGTATTTCAACAAGTCGACAAATGGCTTGTCGAGTGGATTAACGCACATCGAGCAGCAGTCGGGGACGATCGCCTTGACGCCAAGTCGGCGCCTCCTGATTCCGTCAGTCTGCGCATCTCGCTGTCGTGCCTCGTTGACGCGGACCACACGGACACGGCGGAACACCAGAACGGCAAGGGCATAATGCCAAGCGTGAGGCGCCGCTGGAAACAGAGGCTGGCTGCATTGCAGGCGCATGCGGACGACAAACCGAACAGCACAGCACGCGACCGCCGCCGCCGGCGCTTCTTTGAGGCCTGCCGCGACGTTAAAACGGATGAGCGAATTCTCTCGTGTTCCGCTCCGGTCGGCAGCGGAAAGACGCTCGCCGTCATGGCGCACTTGCTCCAGGTCGCGCGGGAGCGGGGATTGCGGCATATTATCGTCGTGCTGCCATTTACGAACATCATCCGGGACGCCGTTCGGGAATATCGCAAAGCGCTGACGCTGCCGGGCGAGAATCCGGAAGATGTCGTGGTCGAACTCCACCATCAGGCGGATTTTGCATCGCACGAAATGCGCAGCTACGCCGCCCTTTGGCGTGCGCCGATTATCGTGACCACGGCAGTTGGCTTCTTTGAGACGCTGGCCAGTAGCCGCCCCTCCCGCCTGCGAAAACTGCACGAACTTCCTGGGAGCGCCATCTTTGTCGACGAGGCTCACGCCGCGCTTCCTGCCCACCTTCTGCCTCTCGCGTGGAGGTGGGTGGTTACTTTGTGCGAGCAGTGGCAGCTCCATGTGGTCCTCGGTAGCGGAACATTATTCCGATTTTGGGAAGAGCCGGGATTTCCACTGCGGACCGAAGACCGCCGCACAGTTCCCGAACTCACTCCCAAAGCCGTTCTCGCCGAACTACGGAAATCGGAATTGAAGCGAATACAACCAAGACGTCTGGAGCAGATTCTCACGGTCGATGATTTGGTCTCGC